>NZ_JBQQCD010000056.1:0-538 GCF_052245555.1 Streptomyces sp. KR80 | reverse complement strand
GCTGGAGACGGATCGAAGATCGAACGAAATTGACAAGGGAGTGGACATGAAGGCTCGATCGGTTGTCAAGCGGTCAATGGTCAAGACTCTGGATCGACTATCGCGTTCCCCCAGAGTCGAGTCGGTGACCTTCTCCACCATCGCGCTTCACGACTCGTGGCGTGACAACGCCTCTGATGAACTGAAATTCCTCGCATTTTGCGGCAGCATGCAGCATATTGCGCACGGGCAACTCCTGCAGGATCTCTGGGTGCTTTTCGAGCTTGACCTCAAGGCGAACGGCTACTTCGTGGAGTTCGGCGCGCACGATGGCGCCAGACACAGCAATACGAAGCTTCTCGAAGACAGATTCGGCTGGACCGGCTTGCTTGCGGAGCCGAACCCCGACATGGCGGACATTCTTCGGAGCAGTCGATCGGCGGCAGTCGATGGGCGTTGCGTCTGGGATGTCAGCGGTGACTCGGTCGCCCTACTGGTCACCGGCGATCCAGAACTGTCCACGGTCACCGGTTATGCGTCACCGGACCTGCACAGTGAC
>NZ_JBQQCD010000055.1:0-542 GCF_052245555.1 Streptomyces sp. KR80 | reverse complement strand
ATCCTCCAGCTCAAGGACACCGTCAACACGATGGTCGACCAACTCCGCGCCTTCGCCGACGAAGTCACCCGCGTCGCCCGCGAAGTCGGCACCGAAGGACGCCTCGGCGGACGCGCCCAGGTACGCGAGGTGTCCGGGGTGTGGAAGGACCTCACCGAGAGCGTCAACTTCATGGCGGACAACCTGACCTCGCAGGTCCGCAACATCGCCCAGGTCGCCACCGCCGTGGCGGAAGGAGACCTCAGCAAGACGATCACGGTCGAGGCGAAAGGGGAGATCCTCGAGCTGAAGTCAACGATCAACACCATGGTCGCTCAGCTCTCGGCGTTCGCCGACGAGGTCACCCGGGTCGCCCGCGAAGTCGGCACCGAAGGGCACCTGGGTGGTCAAGCGCAGGTCAGAGGGGTGTCCGGGATGTGGAAGGACCTCACCGACAACGTCAACTTCATGGCGTCCAACCTCACCTCACAGGTCCGCAACATCGCCCAGGTCACCACCGCCGTCGCCAACGGCGACCTCTCCAAGAAGATCTCCGTCGACGC
>NZ_JBQQCD010000054.1:0-608 GCF_052245555.1 Streptomyces sp. KR80 | reverse complement strand
CTTCTCGTAGGCCTTGATGACCTCGTCGGTGGGCCCGTCCATGAGAAGGGCGAGCTCGTCATGGACGGGCCCTTCTCCAGCCACAGCACCCGGTCACAGGTGTCCCGGATCGACTTGTTGTTGTGACTGACCAAGACCACCGTCCCCGCCTCCTTGCGCAACTCCCGGATCCGCGCCTCCGACCGCTTCTGGAACGCCCGGTCACCGGTCGCCAACGCCTCATCGATCATCAGCACATCGTGATCCTTGGCCGCCGCAATCGAAAACCGCAACCGCGCCGCCATACCCGAGGAATACGTCCGCATCGGCAACGTGATGAAGTCACCCTTCTCATTGATCCCCGAGAAGTCCACGATCCCCTGATAGCGATCCCGGACCTGCTCCCGCGACATCCCCATCGCCAGACCCCCCAGGATCACATTCCGCTCCCCGGTCAGATCGTTCATCAACGCCGCGTTCACCCCCAGCAACGACGGCTGCCCATCGGTGTAGACCCGGCCCCGCTCCGGCGGCAGCAACCCCGCGATCGCCCGCAGCAACGTCGACTTGCCCGACCCGTTCGACCCGATCAGCCCGATCGCCTCACCCCGGTACGCGGTGAAGGTCAC
>NZ_JBQQCD010000053.1:0-595 GCF_052245555.1 Streptomyces sp. KR80 | reverse complement strand
CCTTGAGCTTCTCCTTGAGGTCGGCCACCGCCGTCTCGACCTCGGTCTTCACCTCGCCCGGGACCTTGTCCTCGTTGTCCTTGAGGAACTTCTCGGTCTGGTAGACGAGCTGCTCGGCCTGGTTGCGGGTCTCGGCGGCCTCGCGGCGCTTGTGGTCCTCCTCCGCGTACTGCTCGGCCTCCCGCATCATGCGGTCGATGTCGTCCTTCGGCAGCGCGGAGCCGCCGGTGACGGTCATCCGCTGCTCCTTGCCGGTGCCGAGGTCCTTGGCGGAGACGTGCATGATGCCGTTGGCGTCGATGTCGAAGGTGACCTCGATCTGCGGGACGCCGCGCGGGGCCGGCGGAAGGCCGGTCAGCTCGAACATCCCGAGCTTCTTGTTGTACGCCGCGATCTCCCGCTCGCCCTGGTAGACCTGGATCTGCACAGACGGCTGGTTGTCCTCGGCCGTGGTGAAGATCTCCGAGCGCTTGGTCGGAATGGTCGTGTTGCGCTCGATGAGCTTGGTCATGATGCCGCCCTTGGTCTCGATGCCGAGGGACAGCGGGGTGACGTCCAGCAGCAGGACGTCCTTGACCTCGCCCTTGAGGACACC
>NZ_JBQQCD010000052.1:0-883 GCF_052245555.1 Streptomyces sp. KR80 | reverse complement strand
TCGCGCGGCGCGGCGATCCGCAGGCCGGGCACGACCTGGAGGATGGACATGTCCCACATGCCGTTGTGCGAGGCGCCGTCGGTGCCGGTGACCCCGGCGCGGTCCAGGACGAAGGTCACCCCGCACCGGTGCAGGGCCACGTCCATCAGTACCTGGTCGAACGCACGGTTGAGGAAGGTGGCGTAGACGGCGAAGACCGGGTGCAGACCGCCGGTGGCCAGCCCCGCGGCCGACACGGCGCCATGCTGCTCGGCGATGCCCACGTCGTAGACGCGGTCGGGGAAGGCCTTGGCGAACTTCTCCAAGCCCACCGGCTGGAGCATGGCCGCGGTGATCGCGACGATGTCCTTCCGCTCCTTGCCGAGCTTGACCATCTCCGCGCCGAACACGGAGGTCCAGTCCGCGCCGCCCGCCGAGACGGGCAGGCCCGTGTCGGGGTGAATGACGCCGACGGCGTGGAAACGGTCGGCCTCGTCCTCCAGGGCCGGCTGGTAGCCGCGGCCCTTCTCGGTGAGGCAGTGCACGATGACCGGGCCGCTGAAGCGCTTGGCGCGCGCGAGAGCAGACTCCAGGGCTTCGATGTCGTGGCCGTCGATGGGGCCGACGTACTTCAGCCCCAGATCCTCGAACATGCCCTGCGGCGCGATGAAGTCCTTCAGCCCCTTCTTGGCGCCGTGCAGCGTCTCGTAGAGCGGCTTGCCGACGACCGGGGTCTTGTTGAGCACCTCCTTGCCGCGGGCGAGGAAGCGCTCGTAGCCGTCGGTGGTACGCAAGGTGGCCAGGTGGTTCGCCAGCCCGCCGATAGTGGGGGCGTAGGAGCGCTCGTTGTCGTTGACCACGATCACCAGCGGCCGGTCCTTCGCGGCGGCGATGTTGTTCAACG
>NZ_JBQQCD010000051.1:0-899 GCF_052245555.1 Streptomyces sp. KR80 | reverse complement strand
CCTCCGCTGGTTTTCGCGGGCGAGTGCGACCAGCTGCGTGCCCGTCTGGGAGCCGTCGCGATGGGCGAGGCGTTCCTGTTGCAGGGTGGCGACTGTGCCGAGGCCTTCGACGCCGTGGGCGCTGACCAGATCCGCAACAAGCTCAAGACGCTGCTCCAGATGGGTGCCGTGCTGACCTATGCCGGCTCGGTGCCGGTGGTGAAGGTCGGCCGGATCGCCGGTCAGTACAGCAAGCCGCGTTCCAAGCCGACCGAGACCCGTGACGGGGTGACGCTGCCGACCTACCGCGGTGACTCCGTCAACGGCTTCGAGTTCACCGAGGCCGCCCGGATCCCGGACCCGGAGCGGCTCAAGCGGATGTACCACGCCTCCTCCGCCACGCTGAACCTGGTGCGGGCCTTCACCACGGGTGGCTACGCCGATCTGCGCCAGGTGCACGCCTGGAACCGGGACTTCGTGAAGTCCTCGCCGTCCGGGCAGCGCTACGAGGCGTTGGCGCGCGAGATCGACCGGGCGCTGAACTTCATGAACGCCTGCGGGGTGGACCCGGAGGAGTTCAAGACGGTCGAGTTCTACGCCTCGCACGAGGCGCTCATCCTGGATTACGAATCGGCGCTGACCCGCACCGACTCGCGCACCGGTCAGCTCTATGACGTGTCCGGGCACATGCTGTGGATCGGCGAGCGCACTCGGCAGCTGGACGGCGCGCACATCGAGTTCGCTTCGCGGATTCGCAATCCGATCGGGGTGAAGCTGGGTCCGACGACGACGCCGGAGGACGCGCTGACGTTGATTGAGCGGCTCGATCCGGACCGGGAGCCGGGTCGGCTGACCTTCATCACGCGGATGGGCGCGGACAAGATCCGCGACCGGTTGCCGGAGCTGGTGGAGAAGGTCAC
>NZ_JBQQCD010000050.1:0-920 GCF_052245555.1 Streptomyces sp. KR80 | reverse complement strand
TCATGCTGGTGTCGATCGGGCTGATCGAGCTCTTCCGCACCCTGAACGTGCTCTCCAACGCACACGCCACCCTCGTCGCCCGGGACCCGATCCCGGTCGTCCCCGAGAACGGCACCAAAGTCGCCTTCCTCACCTCCTTCGTCCCCGGCAAAGAACCCATCGAGATGGTCACCAAGACCCTCGAAGCCGCCGTCAAGATCCGCCACCGCGGACTCCTCCACATCTGGCTCCTCGACGAAGGCAACGACCCCGAGGTCAAAGCCGTCTGCAGGCGCCTGGGCGTCCACCACTTCACCCGCAAAGACATCCCCCGCTGGAACCAGCCCTCAGGCCCGCACCGCGCCAAAACCAAACACGGCAACTACAACGCCTGGCTCGACGCCCACGGCGACGACTACGACTACTTCGCCTCCGTCGACACCGACCACGTCCCCCTCCCCAACTACCTCGAGCGCATGCTCGGCTTCTTCCGCGACCCCGACATCGCCTTCGTCATCGGCCCCCAGGTCTACGGCAACTACACCACCGCCGTCACCAAAGCCGCCGAAAGCCAACAGTTCCTCTTCCACGCCCTCATCCAACGCGCCGGCAACCGCTACGGCGCCCCCATGTTCGTCGGCACCAGCAACGCCGTCCGCATCAAAGCCATCAAAGGCATCGGCGGCCTGTACGACTCCATCACCGAGGACATGGCCACCGGCTTCGAACTCCACCGCCACCGCAACCCCGACACCGGCCGCACATGGCGCTCGGTCTACACCCCCGACGTCCTCGCCGTCGGCGAAGGCCCCACCGCCTGGACCGACTTCTTCACCCAACAACTCCGCTGGTCCCGCGGCACCTACGAAACCATCCTCAAACAGTTCTGGAAGGCACCCTTCACCCTGCCACCCGGAAAACTCTTCAACTACACCCTGATG
>NZ_JBQQCD010000005.1:0-351376 GCF_052245555.1 Streptomyces sp. KR80 | reverse complement strand
GGAACCTCATCTCCCGAAAGAGACGGGGTATCAACATATCTGGCGTTGACTTTTGGCACGCTGTTGAGTTCTCAAGGAACGGACGCTTCCTTCAGACCCGCCACCGGGCCCTCCAGGCGCTTCCCTTTCGGTGATTCCAACCGTACCGGATTTCCCGCCCAGCTCATAATCGAGCCTTTTCAGGTCGAATTTCGGCACGCCGAAATCGACCCGGTTTCGGGACTTCCTCGTAGGGATGGCTATGCCGCTTGCGGGTGGTTGGAGGCGGCCTCCGGCCTTGCCTACAGCGCTGCCCGTTCAAGCGGCTTGGGCTACGTTATGCGGTCGCGGACTGAGAGTCAAGTACCGCTCTGCCGACGGCGACGAGGGGCGTGAGCGCGATACGGGCTGACCGTCGGGTCACCGTCGATCCAGAACCGCCAAGGGTGGACGGCTCCGTCACCGCTGACGCCCGTGCGCGGACCGCTGCAGATCTTCCCGCCATCCGTTGACCCGCCCTCGAGAACGCTGAGCGGGGCCCCCGGACCTGCGCAGATGTCAATCCCGTTCAGCGTTCGGTCGATGCCCAGTGCCGTCGCCAGGCGTGCCGGCCCCTTCGCCAGTTCGTTCTCCTTGCGCGCCGTGGGACGACGTTTGTACGCCAGCTCACCGCCCGCCGTGATCTCACCCGCTCGGACCAGCACGGCGCTGGCGCTGCCCACCGGTCCGCACACCAGGTTCAGGGCGAACCACATGCCGTAGATGAAGTAGACGTACGCGTGCCCCGGCGGGCCGAACATCGAGGCGTTTCGCTCGGTGCGGCCGCGGTACGCATGGGAGCCGGGGTCGGTGGGACCGTCGTACGCCTCGACCTCCGTCAGCCGCAGTGCGATCGGACCGTCAGGTGTCCTACGGACGAGCGTGCACCCCAGGAGGTCCGGCGCGACCTCAAGGACGGGCCGGTCGAAGAAGTCGCGGGTCAGCGGCGTACGGTTCGGCATGCGCTCCGAGCGTAGTGCAAGGGGTACAGACCGGCGGGTGGTCCCGCGACCGCCCCCTTGCCAGGGTGAAGGCGCGGAACCGTCAGGTGCCGTTCCGCGTATGTAGGGGCAGGAGCGATCAAGGCCAGACACGGGTTCGGCCCGGGGAGGAAGAACATGGGCTTCAAGAAGCTGCTCGCGAGCTTGGGTGCCGGTGGCGCGTCCGTCGAGACGGTGCTCACCGAGGCGAATGTCGTGCCCGGCGGGGTGGTTCAGGGGGAGGTGCGGATTCAGGGCGGTTCCGTTCCGCAGCAGATCGAGGGACTGTCCGTCGGACTGCAGGCGCGGGTCGAGATCGAGGGCGGCGACCACGAGGTCAAGCAGGATGTCGAGTTCACCAAGAAGCGGCTCAGCGGGGCCTTCGAGGTGCAGCCGGGTGCGGTGCACGCGGTGCCGTTCGGGCTGGAGATTCCCTGGGAGACGCCGGTCACGATGTTCCTCGGCCGTCATCTGACGGGGATGAACGTGGGCGTGACGACGGAGCTGGAGATCGCGCGGGCGGTGGACTCGGGCGACCTCGACCCGGTCAATGTGCACCCGCTGCCGGCCCAGCAGGCGATTCTGGACGCATTCGGGAACCTGGGCTTCCGCTTCAAGAGCGCGGATCTGGAGCGCGGGCACATTCGCGGCACGCGACAGCGGCTGCCCTTCTACCAGGAGATCGAGTTCTACGCCCCGCAGCAGTACCGAGGGCTCAACATGGTCGAGCTGACCTTCGTCGCGGACGACCGGGAGATGGACGTCATTCTCGAGATGGACAAGAAGCCGGGCCTGTTCACCGAGGGCAGCGACTCGTACCGCGCGTTCACTGTCAACCTCCAGTCCTTCCACGAGACCGACTGGGCCGCATATCTCAACCAGTGGCTTGCCGAGGTCGGCGGACGCCGCAACTGGTTCTAGGCTCGGAGCCGCAGAGATCAGACGATCCATCCGGACCATCCGTCACAGGAGGTTTCGACGTGACCGAGCGCAAGAGGCCACCCCTTCCCCACGACTTCCATCCGGAGGTGCCGTCGTTCACGGTAATGAGCGATGACGTGGAGCATGGAGCCGAGCTGGCGGATGCCCAGGTGCTGCAGGGCGGCAACACCTCACCGCACCTCCGGTGGGGCGGCTTTCCCCCTGGGACCGAGAGCTTCGCGGTGACGTGCTTCGACCCGGACGCGCCGACCGGGAGCGGATTCTGGCACTGGGTGCTGTTCGACATCCCGGCCACGGTTACGGAGCTGCCCACGGGGGCCGGCAGCGGCAAGTTCGAGGGACTGCCCGAGGGGGCGGTGCACGTACGGAACGACTACGGGACCCGGGACTTCGGCGGGGCGGCTCCGCCGAAGGGGGACCCCGCCCATCGGTACGTCTTCACGGTGTACGCAGTGGACAAGGAGAAGCTGGGCCTGGACGGGGACGTCTCGCCCGCCGTCGTGGGCTTCAACCTACGGTTCCACACGCTCGCGCGTGCGCAGCTGATCGGCGAGTACGCCGCGAGCTGACATCTCCCGGACATGACCTTCGGCCCCGCCACCCCAGGTGGCGGGGCCGAAGGTTTTCACGTCCTCACCCCCGCGTCCCTCGCCGTACAGGAAATTGCGTTGTCCAGACCCTGAGGCCCGGCCAGAGTTGATCCGGACCCGCCACGGGGGCGGGGGGCCACGCCGGGGAGCGGCAAGGTCACGACGGGCGGGAGAGGTGGGCCGGCATGCGCGAGACACTGGTGCTCAATGCGAGCTTCGAGCCGCTGTCGACGGTGTCACTGCGGCGTGCGGTGGTGCTGGTGATGCAGGAGAAGGCCGTCGTCGAGCAGGCCCACCCCGGACTGCGCATCCGTGCGGCCGCGATCGATGTGCCGGTGCCCCAGGTGATCAGGCTCTGCCGGTACATCAAGGTGCCGTTCCGAAGACAGGCGCCGTGGTCGCGGCGAGGGGTACTCGTACGAGACCGGCACCGCTGCGCGTACTGCGGGCGCCGTGCCACGACCGTGGACCACGTAGTGCCGCGTTCGCGCGGCGGCGGGGACACCTGGCTGAATACGGTCGCCTCGTGCGCCGAGGACAACCACCGGAAGGCGGACCGTACGCCGGAGCAAGCGGGGATGCGGCTGCTCAGCAAGCCGTTCGAGCCGACCCCCGCGGACGCCCTGCTGCTGGCGGTGGGAGTCCGGCACCGGGAGTCGTCCACGGCCTCCGGCAGGGGGTACTCCCTGCCGGAATGGCTGGCGCTGCCGGCCTGAGTCCGGCCGGAGCGGGCTGATCGGGGTCGTCCGGCTGCTCCTCAGAGGAGCAGCCGGACGATGGCCGCTGTGCCAACCGCCACGATGACGGCCCGCAGGGCATTGGCCGGAAGTCGTCTGCCGACGGTCGCCCCGATCTGGCCGCCGAGCGTGGCGCCGACGGCGATGAGCAGGACGGCGATCCAGTCGAAGTCGGCGACGAAGAGGAAGAACAGCGCGGCGACCCCGTTAACGATGGCAGCGAGGACGTTCTTCACCGCGTTGATGCGCTGCAGGTCTTCGTGGAGTAGCAAGCCCATGAGGGAGAGATAGAGAACGCCCTGGGCTGCACCGAAGTACCCGCCGTACGCGCTGGTCAGGAGCAGGCCGGCATGGAGTACGGGGCCGCCGTCGGGGTGGGCGTCGGTGCCGTTCTCCTCGCGGTGGCGCTGGACTGCGCGTGCCAGCCGCGGCTGCAGGACGACCAGGACGAGCGCCAGGCCGATCAGGGCGGGCACGATCGTGTCGAAGGCCTCCGACGGCAGGACGATCAGGAGGGCGGCGCCCGCGAGTCCCCCGACGAGGGCAGTGGTCCCGAATCGGATGATGCGGCCGCGCTGGCCGGTCAGCTCGCGGCGGTAGCCGATGGCGCCGCTGATGGAGCCGGGGACGAGACCCAGGGTGTTGGAGACATTCGCCGTGATCGGCGGCAGGCCGACGGCGAGCAGCACGGGGAACGTGATCAGGGTGCCGGAGCCGACCACGGTGTTGATGGTGCCGGCTGCGATGCCCGCCCCGAAGACGGCCAGTGCCTCCCAGATGCCCACGGTCCGCCTTCCTCTGATGATCGATGCCTGCTGCATCGATCATGCCGGACGGAAGGGCGGATCAGTCGAGCGGGGGCTGCTCGCGGCGCGGGGCGGGGGGCTTGGGCGCCGAGGAGGGTGAGCCGCCACCCGCCATGGGGCCGAAGTTGCCGATGGCTCCGCTGAGCCCCTTGAGCGCGTCACCGATCTCGCTGGGCACGATCCAGAGCTTGTTGGCGTCACCCTCGGCGATCTTCGGCAGCATCTGGAGGTACTGGTAGGAGAGCAGCTTCTGGTCCGGGTCCCCGGCATGGATGGACTCGAAGACCGTACGGATGGCCTGTGCCTCGCCCTCGGCACGCAGGGCGGCGGCCTTGGCCTCACCTTCGGCCTTCAGGATCGCAGACTGCTTCTCACCTTCGGCGGTGAGGATGGCGGACTGCCGGATGCCCTCCGCGGTGAGGATTGCGGCGCGCTTGTCACGGTCGGCGCGCATCTGCTTCTCCATCGAGTCCTGGATGGAGGTGGGCGGCTCGATGGCCTTGAGCTCGACGCGGTTGACGCGGATGCCCCACTTGCCGGTGGCTTCGTCGAGGACTCCGCGGAGCGCGGCGTTGATCTCTTCGCGGGAGGTGAGGGTCCGCTCGAGGTCCATGCCGCCGATGATGTTGCGGAGGGTGGTGACCGTGAGCTGCTCGATCGCCTGGATGTAGCTGGCGACTTCGTACGTGGCGGCCCGGGCGTCGGTGACCTGGTAGTAGATGACGGTGTCGATGTTGACGACCAGGTTGTCCTGGGTGATCACCGGTTGGGGCGGGAAGGGCACGACCTGCTCGCGGAGGTCGATGCGGTTGCGGATCGAGTCGATGAACGGGACGACGATGTTGAGGCCTGCGTTGAGGGTGCGGGTGTAACGGCCGAAGCGCTCCACGATGGCGGCGCTGGCCTGCGGGATGACCTGCACCGTCTTCATGAGTGCGATGAAGACGAGCACCACCAGGATGATCAGGACGATGATGATCGGTTCCATGGATGCTCCCCGTACCCCTTCGGTTGCTTGATGATCAGTCTGTCAGAGGGCTACCCGTCGTGTGACGGGTTCCCACAGGCTGACGCGCTCTCACATGACGACGGCCGTCGCCCCATCGATCTCCACGATGTCGACCTGCTGGCCCACTTCACACACTTGGTCGGCGTCGAGTGTACGGGCGGACCAGATCTCCCCCGCGAGTTTGATGCGACCGCCGTTCGCGTCGACCCGTTCGAGGACCACGGCCTGCCGCCCGCGCAACGCGTCGATCCCGCTGGCCAGTTGCGGCCGCTGGTTGCGGTGCCGGGCGGCGATCGGGCGCACCACGGCTATCAGCGCGACGGAGACAACGGCGAAGACCAGCACCTGAACCACCTTGCCACCGCCGAGGACGTCGGCGACGGCGGCCGCGACGGCCCCCACGGCGAACATCCCGAATTCGGGCATCGCAGTCAGTACGAGAGGAATCCCCAACCCCACGGCGGCAATCAGCCACCACACCCATGCATCCACGGGCTCATGGTAGGCGTGGTGACCTCATCGCGGACAGTGGTCGCGGGGACCGGACCGGAGGAAGATCAGGTCAGTGGCAGGCCCTGGGCGGTCCAGCGGTCGCCGTTCCGCTCCACGACGAGCGGGAGGCCGAAGCAGCGCGAGAGATTGCGGGAGTTGAGCGTCGTCTCGACGGGACCGGCCGCGAGCACCTTGCCCTGACGGATCATCAACACATGGGTGAAACCCGGGGCGATCTCCTCGACGTGGTGCGTCACCATGATCATGGAGGGCGCGTACGGGTCGCGGGCGAGCCGGCCCAGGCGGCGTACGAGGTCCTCCCGGCCGCCGAGGTCCAGGCCGGCCGCAGGCTCGTCGAGCAGCAGCAGCTCGGGGTCGGTCATCATCGCGCGGGCGATCAGGGTGCGCTTCCGCTCGCCCTCGGAGAGGGTGCCGAACTTGCGGTCCAGGTAGTCGCTCATACCGAGGCGGTCGAGGAAGGCGCGGGCCCGTTCCTCGTCGACGGCCTCGTAGTTCTCGTGCCAGTGCGCGGTCATGCCGTACGCGGCGGTGAGCACCGTCTGCAGGACGGTCTGGCGGCGGGGCAGCTTGTCCGCCATGGCGATGCCGGCCACGCCGATGCGCGGGCGGAGCTCGAAGACGTCCACGCTGCCGAGCTTCTCGCCGAGGATCTGGGCGGTGCCGCTGGTCGGGAAGAGATAGCTGGAGGCCACGTTGAGCAGCGTGGTCTTGCCGGCGCCGTTGGGGCCCAGGATGATCCAGCGCTCTCCCTCGGCGACCGACCAGGAGACCTGGTCCACCAGAGCCCGGCCCTCGCGGACCACGGATACGTCCACCAGCTCCAGTACATCGCTCATGAGCGCGTTGTCTCCCATGCAATCTCGGACCTCGAGTGCGCCTGTCGGGCGCAGCCGCCAGGGAAAACCTACGCCACCGGTCGGCGAGGCCAGTCCTTAGGCTGGTCCCATGCTCACGGAACCTCGCTCGGGGCGGCTGGCCGCCTGGGGGAATGCTCTCATTGCCGGACTCATCTCCCCCGATGAGGCGGTGCAGCGCATCGTCGGCGAGGACGCGCTGCACCGGATCGACGGCCTGCCGGACGAGTCCGGGCCGGTGGGGCTCAGCCTGGGACTGGGGCGGCTGCGGGCGTTCGGTGTGACCGGGCTGCGGGTGGCACTGCCGGCGCCGGGGCATCCGCTGGGACTGAGCGGGCCGCCGGACTTCAACACACGGGCGATGGCCGCCGAGGAGGCGGTGATCGCTGCGGGCGGACACTCGCTGGGGTTCGTACCGGAGGTGTACGAGGCCGGGCCTGACGGTGATCAGCACATCGAGGTGGTGTGGCACTGCCTGCCCGTACGGGACGCGCCGCCTGCGGATGTGCCGTCGTTGGGGGAGGCGGAGCGGGAGCTGGCGGAGGCACTGCGCGCGGCGACCGAGCTGCTGTCCCGGCTGGATGTGGCCGGTTCCGGACCGGTGGCGCAGGCGGCGCTCGAGGCGTACCGGGCGCGTGCCGAGGAGCGTCGAGAGGTGCTCGCGCCGGGCTATCCGCCCCGCGCGGCGCGGGTGCTGGAGTTGGCACAGCGGGTTGGCGCACTGATCGCCATCGCGTACGGGCCGCGGGGCGGTGGCGACGGGAGCGAGCACGGGAGCGCGGTGAGCGCCTCGGAGATCGCGGCCCGGGCGGAGGCGCTGCGGCCGCTGGAGCGGACGGCGCGGCGGGCGCAGGTGGCGGCGTACAACGCGTATGTGGAGGAGCGGGAGCGCCACTGAGCGCCTCCGCGCGCGCAGGCGCCGGCAGGTCCGGACACGGAGCCGGCCCTCGAGGAGAGCATCCTCGAGGGCCGGGCGGCGCGGCTCGACAGGCCGGGGCGGATCAGCGGTTGACGCAGTTGTTTCCGAAGGCGGGGTTGAGCAGCCCGACGACGCTCACGGTGTTGCCGCAGGCGTTGATCGGCACGTGAACCGGAGCCTGGATCACGTTGCCCGACACGACGCCCGGCGACTGCACGGCCTGGCCCCCCGTGTGCCCACCGGTGGTGGCGGAGGCGACGCCGGCACCCGCGGCGACGATGCCTCCGGCGATCATGGTGACGGCAGCGGCCTTCTTCAGGTTCTTCACTTCTCTTGATCCTCCTAGCGATTGCCGCGGCCAATTGCCGCAGCACGCCATGGAGAACGGCCGACCGCCGTTCAGGATGCGCCACATGGGTGACATCCACCCGACAGTATGAATCTCAGCCCGCAAAGGAGACGGTCGGATTATTCGCTCGCGCCGTGCCGTACGGCCCACAGCGCCGCCTGCGTGCGGTCCGCGAGGTCCAGCTTCATCAGGATGTTGGAGACGTGCGTCTTGACGGTCTTCTCGGATAGCACCAGAGCGCGGGCGATCTCCCGGTTCGAGCGGCCGTCGGCGATCAGGGCGAGTACCTCCTTCTCCCGCTCGGTCAGCGCGGCCCCACGCCCCTGTGCGCCGGGCGCCTCCTCCTGGGAGAGCAGCGCGCCCGCCACCTCGGGCTGAAGGAGTACGTGCCCGGCGTGCACGGAGCGGATGGCGCCGGCCAGGGCGTCCGGGTCGACGTCTTTGTAGAGGTATCCCGCGGCACCCGCGCGCAGAGCGGGCACGGCGGTGCGCTGCTCGGTGAAGCTGGTCACGATCAGCACCTTGGCCGGATGGTCGAGCGACCGGAGCTTGCGCAGGGCCTCGATGCCGTCGGTGCCGGGCATCTTGACGTCCATCAGGACCACATCGGGCCGCAGTTCCTCGGTGCGCGCTACCGCCTCCGCGCCGTCCGCCGCCTCCCCCACCACCTCGATGTCGTCCTGCACCTCGAGGAACGTCCGCAGGCCACGCCGTACGACCTGGTGGTCGTCGACGAGCAGCACGCGAATGCTGCGGCCGGGCTCAGCCACCGGGCACCTCCATCTCGATCACGGTGCCCTCGCCGGACACCGACTCCACCGTGAGACTGCCGCCGACGCCGCTCGCCCGGTCGCGCATGGACACCAGACCGAGATGGCGGCCGGCCCGGCGCACCGCGGACGGGTCGAAGCCCTGGCCGTCGTCCGCCACCCTGAGCACCGTGCCCGGGCCGCTCCGGGTGAGGGACACGTCGACGTTCGCGGCGCCGGAGTGGCGCAGGGCGTTGTGCAGGGCCTCCTGGGCGACCCGCAACACCGCCTCCTCCTGAGCGGCGGGCAGTGCTCGTACGTGCCGGGCGGCGAAGGTGACCCGGGCGGTGTGGGCGCGGTCCAGGACCTGTATCTGGGTGCGCAGGGTGGCGACGAGGCCGTCCTCGTCCAGGGCCGCCGGGCGCAGCTCCACCACGGCGGCGCGCAGCTCGTCGGCCGCTTCGGCGGCGAGCCCGGCGACCTGCTGCAGCTCGCCCTTGGCCCGGACGGGGTCGCGGTCGATCAGGGCGGCCGCGGCCTGGGCCGTGAGCCGGAGCGAGAAGAGCTTCTGTGCGACGGCGTCGTGCAGTTCGTGCGCGAGCCGGGCCCGCTCGCCCGCGATGGTCAGTTCGCGGCTGCGCTCGTACAGCCGCGCATTGGTCAGGGCGATGGCGGCGTGCTGGGCGAGGATGCCGAGCAGCGCCTCGTCCTGCTCCGTGAAGCCGCAGCTGCCCTCGGGGTGCGGGCACTTCTTGTTCGCGAGGAAGAGGGCGGCGAGGACCTCGTCCCCGTCGGCCACCGGCAGGCCGATGAAATCGGACAGTTCGGGGTGAGCGCTGGGCCAGCCTTCGAAGCGCGGGTCCTTGCGGACGTCGCCGAGCCGTTGCGGCGTGGCCTCCTGGAGCATGGCCGCGAGGATGCCGTGCTGGCGGGGCAGCGGGCCGATGGCCTTCCACTGCTCGTCGGTCACCCCGTCGACGACGAACTGGGCGAAGCCGCCGTGGTCGTCCGGTACGCCGAGGGCGGCGTACTCGGCGTCCAGCAGCTCGCGAGCGGACGTCACGATCTTCTGGAGCACTTCGCGCACCTCGAGGTGCCGGCTCATGGCGAGCAGCGCGGCGCTCACCGCGGCGAGTCCCGACTGGGGTACGGGGCCGGTGGTCATGCTCTCACCGTACCGGCGGTGTGACCTGGGCGTATCCGGCCATCGGAGGGTCCGGCACAGGTCTACGGCCCTAGGTCGGAGACCTCTCCGGGGCCGCGAGTGATGACCGAACTGTCGCTTTCTATCCCTATTTCTAGCATTTGCCCTGGTCAGCGCCTCATTTCAGGCCTTCACGTTGTGTGCCACAGCGAATCCGCGGGGTGAGACCGCGCCCCACCCAGTGTGAGCCCGCGCACAGGACTTATATCACTTACGAGTCCCCGTAGTGGATCCGTTAAGACCGTTGACCGGGGACGAAAGGCGCGTGGACGGGCCTTTCCGGCCCCTGCTTCCACGATCTGGGGTAGTACGTCACACCTTTGCCACAAAGTTTTGCTGCCGTTAAGAATCATCTCCGTCGCAAGGCGCCGCAGATCGAGGCGGCGCTTTCTGCCGGAACGGCGACTCCCCGACTGGGGACCCTCGCATGCCGTGACCGCCCCGGCTCTGCGGCACCGAGCGATTGGAACCACCCGCATGCCCGTCCCCACGTTTTCCGGTTATCGCCGCCCGACCACGGCCCACAAGCTCTCTGCGGCCGGTATCGCCGCCACAGGAGTCGCGGCCCTGGCTTTCGCGGTCGTTCCCGGTTTCGCGGCCGAGCAGGCGCCGCCGGCCGCCAAGGCGCTCTCTGCGAATCCGGTCACCGAGCCTTCCGGCAAGCTCCAGAAGGAGAGCCTGACCGAGCAGTCCGCGCAGGCCGCGAAGAAGGCCGCAGAGGCCAAGAAGAAGGCCGAGGCCGAGGCCGAGGCGCGCCAGCGGAAGGCCGCCACAGACATGGCCCAGAAGAAGGCCGCGTACGCCAAGGCCCAGAAGGAGCGCGCCGCCAAGGAGGCCGCGAGCCGTGCGCAGGCCCGCAAGCCGGTCGCGCCCGCGTACCCGAACAACCTCGACGGCTGGATCCGCGAGTCGCTGGCCATCATGAAGCAGCACGGCATCCCGGGCTCCTACCAGGGCATCCACCGCAACGTCATGCGGGAGTCCGGCGGTAACCCCCGTGCCATCAACAACTGGGACGTCAACGCCCAGAACGGTGTGCCGTCGAAGGGCCTGCTCCAGGTGATCAAGCCGACCTTCGACGCCTACCACGTCTCGGGCACGCCCTGGGACCAGTACGACCCGGTGGCCAACATCACCGCCGCGTGCAACTACGCCGCGGACCGCTACGGCTCGATAGACAACGTGAACTCCGCGTACTGATCCGCCCCCAGCACCACAAGGGCGGCGGCACCCTCAGGGGTGCCGCCGCCCTTGTCGCGTGATCACTTGCGCATGACCTCCGGCTCATGCCGCCGCAGCAGCCGTGCGACCGCTACGCCGCATGCGACGCCCAGCAGGATCAGCGCCAACATGTCGATGCTCCACTGCCCGACGCTGTGTTCCCACAGCGGGTCGAGGTCGGTCGGTTTCTTGGCGTCCCAGGGCGCCATGGTGTGCGAAAGGTCCAGGGTCGCGCCGGCCGCGCCTATCGCCCAGCGGGAGGGCATCAGCCAGGCGAACTGCTCGATGCCCGGGGCGCCGAACACCTGGAAGAGCACACCGGTGAACACGACCTGGACGATGGCGAACATCACCAGCAGCGGCATGGTCTTCTCGGCGGTCTTCACCAGCGAGGAGATGACCAGGCCGAACATCATCGAGGTGAAGCCCAGAGCGATGATCACCAGGCAGACCTCCGCTGCCGGAGCCATGATCAGCCCTTCTTCGGGCAGTTCGCGGACCGAGAAGCCGATGGCGCAGATGATGATGCCCTGAATCGCCGTGATCAGGCCGAGGACGATCACCTTCGACATCAGGTACGCGGAGCGGGACAGGCCGGTGGCGCGCTCCCGCTCGTAGATCACCCGTTCCTTGATCAACTCTCGTACGGAGTTGGCGGCGCCCGAGAAGCACATGCCGACCGCGAGAATCAGCATGATCGTTCCGGCGTCCTGGTTGAACCGCGCCTTGCTGGTCGGGGGCGGTGGGGCCAGGCCGAACTCGGCCGGGATCACACAGCTGACCGCGCCGAGGACGGCCGGCAGGATCACCATCAGCCCCATGAAGCCCTTGTCCGAGGCGATCACCGACACATACCGCCGGATCAGCGTCCACAGCTGGGCGCCCCAGCTCTGCGGCTTCGGCGGCCGGGTCGTCGCGGGAAGCACATGGACGGACTGCGGGGCGACGGCGTCGATGTCCGCCGCGTACATCTGGTAGTGCTGGGAGCCGCGCCAGCGGCCGGCCCAGTCGTAGTCGCGGTAGTTCTCGAAAGCCGAGAAGACATCCGCCCAGGTCTGATAGCCGAAGAAGTTGAGCGCCTCCTCCGGCGGGCCGAAGTACGCCACCGAGCCCCCCGGCGCCATCACCAGCAGCTTGTCGCAGAGCGCCAGCTCGGCGACGGAGTGGGTGACGACGAGCACCGTGCGTCCGTCGTCGGCCAGGCCGCGCAGCAGCTGCATGACGTCCCGGTCCATGCCCGGGTCCAGACCCGAGGTCGGCTCGTCCAGAAAGATCAGCGACGGCTTGGTCAACAACTCCAAGGCGACCGACACCCGCTTGCGCTGGCCACCGGAGAGGGAGGTGACCTTCTTCTCCTCGTGGATGTCGAGCTTGAGCTCGCGCAGCACCTCGTCGATCCGGGCCTCGCGCTCGGCCTCCGCGGTGTCGCCGGGGAAACGGAGCTTGGCGGCGTACTTCAGCGCGGTCCGAACGGTCAGCTCCTTGTGCAGGATGTCGTCCTGCGGGACCAGACCGATGCGCTGTCGCAGCTCGGCGAACTGCTTGTACAGATTCCGGTTGTCATAGAGGACATCGCCCTGGTCCGCGGGCCGGTAGCCGGTCAGCGCCCGCAACAGCGTGGACTTGCCCGAACCGGAAGGACCGATCACCGCAATGAGCGACTTCTCCGGAACCCCGAACGACACGTCCTTCAGAATCTGTTTGCCGCCGTCCACCGTGACCGTCAGATGACGGGCCGAGAAGGAGACCTCACCGGTGTCGACGAACTCCTCGAGCCGATCCCCCACCAGCCGGAAGGTGGAGTGACCGACGCCGACGATGTCGTTCGGACCGATGACCTGGCGCTGGACCGGCTGGCCGTTGACGTACGTGCCGTTGTGGCTGCCGAGGTCGACGATCTCGAACCGGCGGTCCGGCGTCGCCCGGAACTCGGCGTGGTGGCGCGATACCTGGAGGTCGGAGACGACGAGCTCGTTCTCCAGCGCACGCCCGATGCGCATGACCCGGCCGACGGCGATCTGGTGAAAGGTCGTCGGACTGCGGTCACCGTAGACCGGCGGCGCGCCCGCACCGCCGCGCTGGTGCGGCACCTGCGCCGCCGGGGCCTGTTGCTGCCACCCCGCCCCCGCCTGCTGCGGCTGAGCGGCCCAGCCCGCAGGGGACTGCTGGGGTGCAGACATCGCAGCCGGGGCGGTGACGCCGGAGAAGCTCAGCCGCGGGCCGTCCGTCGCGTTGCCGAGGTGCACCGTCGAGCCCGGGCCGATCTCCATGTGGTGGACTCGCTGCCCCTGCATATACGTGCCGTTGGTGCTCCCCTGGTCCTCGATGACCCAACTCCGGCCGCCCCAACGGATGATGGCATGCCGCCAGGACACTCTGGCGTCCTCGGCGACGAGGCCATTCTGCGGATCACGGCCGACGGTGTACGACCTGGACGGATCCAGCGTCCAGGTCCGTCCGTTCAATTCCAGTACGAGTTCCGGCACTCCATGCCCCACTAGTCGTCCCCCGAATGACACCCGGAACGGGGAGTCTACGAACGTCGTGACGAACTATTCCAGGCTGAGTCCCCCGACCGAAAGTCGGGCCCAGCTACCTCCCCCAGACTCCGTCTGGGAGGTGCCCCCAGGGGTGCTCCCCAGCTCCCCGTGCGCGCTCAACTCATCCGAGCCCGCCCCACGGCCCCACCAGACCTGTGCACTAACCCGGCCTTCGGCGCCGGGGGGCGTCTCCCACCCGCCCACCCGCTTCCGTAGGTGCCAACGCTGAGGCACCCACGGCCCAGCGCGTCACCCTCGCCGCTCCGCGGCCTCAGGGCCACGGCCCCCGAGACCGGCAGACCCGTGGCCTGCCGTGAGGGCCACCAACGGCTGGAGCGTCGACACGTGGCCACCGGCAGGAGGGGACGGGTGGCGCTGGGGTTCCCCATGCCGAAGGCCAGGGGCGGGTGGGGGTTCTGGACGCTGACGTGTATTTGTGGGCCGGCCAAGGAACCAACCCCGCACCCGACCGACAACCGAGCCGGCCCGTAAATATACGGTCCAGAACCCCCACCCCGGAGGCCCCGGCCCCGACACCCAAACGCACCCGCGCGCGAAGCGCCCCCGCCGCGGAGCGGCCACCGCGGCGAGCGGAGCGGTCGGGGCGACATATACGGTGGGAACACCATGAGCGCATCGCAGAACCCACCCCCCACCGCCGTCCCCGGTGACGACGTCCCCACCCTGCTCGTCAAGATCTTCGGCAAGGACCGCCCGGGCATCACCGCCGGGCTCTTCGACACCCTCGCCGCCTACTCCGTCGACGTCGTCGACATCGAGCAGGTCGTCACCCGCGGCCGGATAGTGCTCTGCGCCCTGGTCACCGTCCCCACCGGGGACGGTGTCACCGAGGGTGAGCTGCGGGCCACGGTGCACAACTGGGCCGAGTCGCTGAAGCTCCAGGCGGAGATCATCTCCGGCCGGGGCGACAACCGCCCCCGCGGCACCGGCCGTTCCCATGTCACGGTCCTGGGCCACCCCCTGACCGCCGAGCAGACGGCGGCCATAGCGGCCAGCATCACCGGCACCGGCGGCAATATCGACCGGATCTTCCGGCTCGCAAAGTATCCCGTGACCGCCGTGGAGTTCGAGGTCTCCGGCACCGAGACCGAGCCGCTGCGCACCGCGCTCGTGACCGAGGCGGCAGCATCCGGCATCGATGTCGCGGTGATCTCCTCCGGGCTGCAGCGCCGCGCCCAGCGCCTGGTCGTGATGGATGTGGACTCGACGCTGATCCAGGACGAAGTGATCGAACTCTTCGCCGCGCACGCCGGCTGCGAGGAGAAGGTGGCGGAGGTGACCGCGGCCGCAATGCGCGGGGAGCTGGATTTCGAACAGTCGCTGCACGCGCGCGTGGCGCTGCTCGAGGGGCTCGACGAGTCGGTGGTCGACAAGGTGCGGGAAGAAGTCCGGCTCACCCCTGGCGCCCGTACCTTGATCCGCACCCTGAAGCGGCTCGGCTACCAAGTCGGCGTGGTCTCCGGCGGCTTCACCCAGATCACGGACGACCTCAAGGACCGGCTGGGCCTGGACTTCGCCTCCGCGAACACCCTCGAGGTCGTGGACGGAAAGCTGACCGGCCGGGTGATCGGCGAGGTGGTGGACCGCGCGGGCAAGGCACGGCTGCTGCGCCGATTCGCTGCGGAGGCCGGCGTACCGCTCGTCCAGACCGTCGCCATCGGTGACGGCGCCAACGACCTGGACATGCTGAACGCGGCGGGGCTGGGTGTGGCCTTCAACGCCAAGCCGCTCGTCCGCGAGGCCGCCCACACCTCCGTGAACGTGCCCTTCCTCGACACGGTGCTCTACCTGCTGGGCATCACCCGCGAAGAGGTCGAGGCCGCGGACACGCACGCCGACTGAGCGTCGGCGGCTGTCCCGACCGTATCCAGACGACGCCGGCGGTGCTGGCGCGAGAAGGCCCCGGCGCGCGGCCGGGGCCTTTCGTCTCACGGAGCGTGCAGCCCGCAGGCCTACTCGTGCGGAGCCCAGTACTCCAGCAGCGTGCCGACTCCATGCTCCACGGACTTCCACGAGCCGTTGAAACCGACGACCGCTATCGCAGCCGTGGGGAACCCGCCCCGGCTCATCCGCGCCAGTGCGTCCCCCTCGGCCTCCCCCGCAAGGGCGTCTGCCAGCGCGTGCATCCCCGGGTTGTGCCCCACGACCAGGAGATCCCGCACCTCGTCGGACGTCTCGTTGAGCAGGGCGATGAGCTCGCCCAGCGAGGCCTCGTACAACCGCTCCTCGTACACGGTCCTGGGCCGCTGCGGAAGCTCGTGCACGACCAGCTTCCACGTCTCACGGCTACGGGTCGCGGTCGAGCAGAGGGTGAGGTTCGGACTGATGCCGGTACCGGCGAGCCAGCGGCCGGCGACCGGTGCGTCCTTGCGGCCGCGCTCGGCGAGCGGCCGCTCATGGTCGGACACCTCGGGCCAGTCGGCCTTGGCGTGCCGGAGAAGGACGATCCTGCGGCTTTCCGTGGGTTCGATAGTGGCTTCGCGGGATGGTGCGGGGTCGCTTTCGCGGGAAGTTGCGGGGTCGCTCATGCGTCCCAGCTTCGCATGAAAACCACCGCGTGGCGCAGGGTGTTGGAGTGCTCCCCCGGCACGTGTGACCGGCGCACCCGCGTACCCGTCCTAGGGTGGCGCCGCAGCGGCAGCCCACCGCACCGCATCACGGGCTCGTGTGGTGCAGCACCTCCTGGATCCAGCTCAGGACCTGCCCGACTCCCGACGGCGAACCGGTGGCCGCATGCGCGTCGCCCGGACCGAGCAGGAGCAACAGCGCGACGAAGGCGATCACGGGGAGGGCCAGGGCCCACCACGGCAGCCGCACCTGGTAGGAGGCCTGCTGGGGAGGGGTGGACCAGCGCTGTGTACGGGCCGACATGGCGACCGCCTCCGTGAGGTCGGGTGGCGCGACGCGGCCGTCTGCCACGGCCGCGTCCACCGCTCCGTCGCGGTGTACGTCGAACCTACGGAGAGCGGGATGGCGGTCCCATCCGGTGATCCACCTACTGCACCCTGACCCTGGCCCTTAGGGGCTGGTGGGTTCACGGGTGCGGGCGGGCCGGCGCCCGACAACCCCAGGCCTGCCCCGGGGGATCCGCCCGGGCTTCTCAGGGCGAGGCGATGCTTGCGATCACGCCGACGACGACGGTGATGGCGAGCATCACGCCGAGTATGGCGAGCAGCTTCTTCTGGCCGTTGCGAGGCTGTGGGTCGAGCACTGGCATGCGGCCAGTCTCGCACCCTGCGGTCAGGACCCTGCTCGGACCCCTGCCCGGACCCCTGCCCGGGCTCCTGCCCGAGACTGCTGGAGGGTCCTCCCCCGAAGGCCCCCGCCCAGCCCCCTCGCCCCCGGATTCATGTGCCTCTCCGATCGTGGGTCACCCACACGTCGCGTATCTCCATCCAGCAGCGCCCGCTCAGCACGACGGTCCTCGCGGGCCCGGCCTCCACGGGCTTCCCGTCCACGTCCGGATCCCACCAGCGTCGGCACTCTATGTGCAGCTGGACCATGTCGCTGTCGGGGTACGGGTTGTGGCAGCTGGCGGTCACCCTCGAACCCTGGATGCTCGTCCGGCACTCGGCCCCGAACGGCGACCGGTCCGGCGACCGCTCGGACGCTCGTACGGGCGCCCGTAGCGGCGCTTGCCCGGACGCTTGCCCGGACGCGCGATCTGATACCGCCTGCTGGGCGACGGCTGCGGGACAGGCCAGTCCGGCGACGACCAGTGCCGCTGCCGCTAGACGACGGGGAGTGAGCACTGCTGAACCTCCTCGGCCGTACTGCGGCTGAGCCGCCGCTGCTGCACCACAAGGGGGTCTTACGCCATCCAGGGTGTCCGCCATCTGGCCGCGCCGCCCGTCCACTGGGCCGAACGGGCGACGCCCCGGCCCCCTCCTGCCGAGGGACCGGGGCGTCGCCCACGCGTCGTATGAGCCGGTCAGGCTCCGATGGCGTGCAGCCCGCCGTCGACGTGCACGATCTCGCCCGTGGTCTTCGGGAACCAGTCCGAGAGCAGGGCGACGACACCGCGCGCGGCCGGCTCCGGGTCGGTGAGGTCCCACGCCAGCGGGGCCCGGGTGTCCCACACGTGAGCGAGCTCCTCGAAGCCCGGGATGGACTTGGCGGCCATCGACTTGATCGGTCCCGCCGAGACCAGGTTGCACCGGATGTTCTTCTCGCCGAGGTCGCGGGCGAGGTAGCGGGAGGTGGACTCCAGCGCCGCCTTGGCCACGCCCATCCAGTCGTACTTCGGCCACGCGACCCGCGCGTCGAAGTCCATGCCGACGACCGAGCCACCGCGCTGCTCCATGAGCGGCAGCAGCGCCATCGTGAGCGCCTTGAGGGAGTACGCCGAGACCTCGACCGCCGTCGCGACCGACTCCCACCCGGTGTTGAGGAAGTTGCCGCCGAGTGCGTCCTGCGGCGCGAACCCGATGGAGTGCACCACGCCGTCGAGCGAGGCGTCGGCACCGAAGTGCTCACCGACCTTGTCGGCGAGCCCTTCGAGCTGCTCCTTGTTCTGCACGTCCAGCTCGATGACCGGGGCGGGCTTGGGCAGCCGCTTGGCGATCCGCTCGACGAGGCTGAGGCGACCGAAGCCGGTGAGGACGACCTCGGCGCCCTCCTCCTGGGCGAGCTTTGCGACGTGGAAGGCGATCGAGGCGTCGGTGAGGACTCCGGTGACGAGGATCCGCTTGCCGACGAGGATTCCGCTCATGTGATCAGTGACCCATGCCCAATCCGCCGTCAACGGGGATGACGGCTCCAGTGATGTACGAGGCGTCGTCCGAGGCGAGGAAGCGCACCGTGGCGGCGATCTCCGCGGGCTGCGCGTACCGGCCGAGCGGCACCTGACCGATGATGTCCTGCCGCTGCTCCTCGGTGAGCGCCTTGGTCATGTCGGTATCGACGAAGCCGGGGGCCACGACGTTGAAGGTGATGTTGCGGGAACCCAGCTCGCGGGCCAGGGAGCGGGCGAAGCCGACCAGAGCGGCCTTCGACGCGGCGTAGTTCGACTGCCCCGCGGAGCCGAGCAGCCCGACCACGGAGGAGATCAGGACGACGCGGCCCTTCTTCGCGCGCAGCATGCCGCGGTTCGCCCGCTTCACCACGCGGAACGTCCCGGTGAGATTGGTGTCGAGGACGGCGGAGAAGTCCTCCTCGGACATCCGCATCAGCAGCTGGTCACGGGTGATCCCGGCGTTGGCCACCAGCACCTCGACGGGGCCGTGCCGCTCCTCGACCTCCTTATAGGCCCGCTCGACCTGCTCGGCATCCGTGATGTCGCACTTGACGGCCAGGCACCCCAGTTCGGTGAGCGCCGTCGGCGGCTCCCCCGACCGGTAGGTGATGGCAACCTTGTCGCCCGCGTCGGCGAAGGCGCGCGCGATGGCGAGGCCGATGCCCCTGTTTCCTCCGGTGACGAGAACCGAGCGGCTCAACCGGATCACCCTTTCGATAGCGGTCAGGTACCACGAAAACTATCGGTCCGCAGGCCGGTCCGGGGAATCGGGCTCCGACAGGGGCATCCCGCCCGCACTGTCGGATCCCTACAGAAATCACCGATGCCCATCGGCGGGGCCCGCTTGGGCCCGGACGATGATCGGAATCCTCCCCGGGCTGTCAGTGGCCGCCGCTACGCTCAGTGGCGACTGGTTTACTCGCGCAAGGAGGCGCATCATGGTCGTGATGCTTGAACCCCCGACGATAGACGTCCTCCCCGGCTCGGTCCGCTTCCAGGCCCTGCTCCGGACGCTGCTGCAGCTGGACGTCCACCTGCCCAACGACTACCGGGCGCAGATCATCGGGGGGAACATCGTCACGTCGCCGTGGTCGCAGAAGTACTACCTGCCCATCATGCGGTCGATCCGCGCCCAACTCGAGCCGCACGCCCCGCAGGGCCACATCGCCGAAAGCTCGCCATATCTGTTCACCTTCCCAGCTGCCGAGCGGGCCTACGGGCCGGACGTCTTCATCGCCGAAGAAGCCGCCTTCAGGGGACACGGACGTTTCGTCGACGGCGAGGCCCTGTCCCTTGTGGCCGAGCTGACCTCCACCTCGACGCGTGACGCCGGCTGGGACGAGAAGACTCCGGTCTACGGCAAGAGCGGAGTGCCGGTCTATCTGCTGCTCGACATGCAGGAGAAGGCCGCAACGCTGTTCTGGAACCCGTCGGACCGTGGCTACGCCTCCCGACTGACCGTGCCGTTCGGCGAGAAGCTGCACGTACCCCCGCCGTTCGACTGCGAGCTCGACACCGCGGGCTTCGAAGCCGGACTCGAAGCCGCATCCAAGGCCGAACCGGAGGAGTAACCGCGGCCGTCCGGCGGTGTCGGGTGTGGAAATCCGTCGCTCAGGTGACGGAGAGGCAGCATGATTCCTGCGACGACGTCATGAGAAGGGAAGCCCGCTGTGCCCCACGAGGTCGATCAGTCATTCCTCGCGCTGCCGCTGCGCGCGCTGGCCGACGCGGCGCTGGCGCGCGCCCGCTCACTCGGCGCCGAGCACGCCGACTTCCGCTTCGAGCGGGTGCGCAACGCGTCGTGGCGACTGCGGGACGGCAAGCCCGCGGGCTCGTCGGACACCACCGACCTGGGGTACGCGGTGCGGGTGGTGCACGGCGGGGCGTGGGGCTTCGCCTCGGGGGTGGACATGACGCCGGACGCCGCGGCACGGGTCGCGGCCAGCGCGGTGGCGATGGCCGAACTGTCGGCGCAGGTGATCGCCGCGGCCGGGTCGGACGAGCGCGTTGAGCTGGCGCCGGAGCCGGTGCACGCGGACCGGACCTGGGTCTCGTCGTACGAGATCAACCCCTTCGACGTGCCGGACGCGGAGAAGGGCGGGCTGCTCACGGAGTGGAGCGAGCAACTGCTGGCTGCCGAGGGCGTCGACCATGTGGACGCCTCGCTGGTCACGGTTCAGGAGAACAAGTTCTACGCGGATACCGCCGGCACCTCCACCACCCAGCAGCGGGTACGGCTGCACCCCCAGCTGACCGCGGTCGCGGTTGATCCGCAGAGCGGCGAGTTCGACTCGATGCGGACCATCGCCCCGCCCGTCGGCCGCGGTTGGGAGTATCTGACGGATAGCGGCTGGGACTGGGCCGCGGAACTCGCCCAGATCCCCGAGCTGCTCGCCGAGAAGATGCGCGCTCCGAGCGTCGAGCCCGGGTCGTACGACCTGGTCGTCGACCCGTCGAATCTCTGGCTGACGATTCACGAGTCCATCGGCCACGCTACGGAGCTGGACCGGGCGCTGGGCTACGAAGCGGCCTACGCCGGTACGTCGTTCGCCACTTTCGACCAGCTCGGCAAGCTGAGGTACGGCTCCGAGATCATGAACGTGACCGGGGACCGGACCGCCGAGCATGGGCTCGCGACGATCGGCTACGACGACGAGGGGGTGGCAGGCCAGTCCTGGGATCTGGTCAAGGACGGTGTCCTGGTCGGCTACCAGCTCGACCGCCGGATCGCCAAGCTCACCGGCTTCGACCGGTCCAACGGCTGCGCTTACGCGGACTCTCCCGCCCATGTGCCCGTCCAGCGGATGGCCAACGTCTCGCTTCAGCCGGCTCCCGCCGGGCCGTCCACCGAGGAGCTCATCGGCGGCGTCGAGCGCGGGATCTACGTGGTCGGCGACCGGTCGTGGTCCATCGACATGCAGCGCTACAACTTCCAGTTCACCGGGCAGCGCTTCTTCCGCATCGAGAACGGAAAGCTCTCGGGTCAGCTGCGGGATGTCGCGTACCAGGCGACGACGACCGACTTCTGGGGCTCGATGGCGGCCGTCGGCGGCCCGCAGACGTACGTGCTCGGCGGCGCATTCAACTGCGGGAAGGCGCAGCCCGGCCAGATCGCCGCCGTCTCGCACGGCTGCCCGTCCGCGCTGTTCCGCGGCGTCAACATCCTCAACACCACGCAGGAGGCAGGCCGTTCGTGAGTGACGCACGCGCGGCCGCCGGGCCGCAGCTGACAACGACGCCCGCACCTCTGCGCCGCACGGGCGGAGAAACGAACATGGAGGCAGGATGACCCGCACGACCGCACCGTACGAGGTCGTCGAGCGCGCCCTCGAACTGTCGCGTGCCGACGGCTGCGTGGTGATCGCCGACGAGGAGTCGAGCGCGAATCTGCGCTGGGCGGGCAACGCCCTGACGACCAATGGCGTGACCCGCGGCCGTACGCTCACCGTCATCGCGACCGTGAACGGCGCGCAGGGCACCGCCTCGGGTGTCGTCTCCCGGTCCGCCGTCACGGCCGACGAGCTGGAGCCTCTGGTGCGCGCTGCCGAGGCCGCGGCGCACGCCTCGGGTCCGGCGGAGGACGCCCAGCCCCTCGTCGGGGACGTCCCGGGGTCCCCCGGATTCACCGACGCGCCCGCCGAGACCTCCCCCGAGGTGTTCGCGGTCTTCGCCCCCGCGCTCGGGGAGGCCTTCGCCCAGGCCCGTGCCGGAGGCCGCGAGCTGTATGGATTCGCCAACCATGAGGTCGTCTCCAGCTACCTCGGCACCTCCACGGGCCTGCGGCTGCGCCACGACCAGCCCACCGGCACGCTCGAGCTGAACGCCAAGTCGGCAGGTCCTGGCGTGGCCGCACCGCGGTCGGCGTGGGCGGGGCAGGCCACCCGCGACTTCACGGACGTCGACCCGGCGGCCATGGACGCGCAGCTGGCGCAACGGTTGGCCTGGGCGGAACGCCGCCTGGAGCTGCCGGCGGGCCGGTACGAAACGCTGCTGCCGCCCACCGCCGTGGCCGACCTGCTGGTCTATCAGCAGTGGTCGGCGTCGGCCCGGGACGCGACCGAGGGCCGTACGGTCTTCAGCAGGCCCAGCGGCGGCACGCGCCTCGGAGAGAAGCTGTCCGAACTGCCGCTGACGCTGCGCAGCGATCCGCACGCGCCGGGTCTGGAGGCGGCGCCGTTCGTGCTCGCCCACTCCTCCGGCGACGACGCGTCCGTCTTCGACAACGGGCTTCCGCTGGCACCCACAGAGTGGCTGCGGGATGGCCAGCTGGCCCGGCTGGTCACCACCCGGCACACCGCGAAGGTCACCGGCATGCCGGTTGCCCCGGGGATCGACAACCTGATCCTGGAGGCGGGCGGCACCGACTCCCTGGAGGAGCTGGTCTCCCGCACCGAACGCGGGCTGCTGCTGACCTGCCTCTGGTACATCCGCGAGGTGGACCCGGCGACGCTGCTGCTCACCGGGCTGACCCGAGACGGCGTCTATCTCGTCGAGCGCGGCGAGGTCGTCGGCGAGGTCAACAACTTCCGGTTCAACGAGTCGCCGCTGGACCTGCTCTCGCGGGCCACCGAGGCCGGCCGGACCCAGCGGACCCTGCCGCGCGAGTGGGGCGACTATTTCAGCCGCGCCGCTATGCCCGCGCTGCGTATCCCCGACTTCAACATGAGCTCGGTCAGCCAAGGCGTATGACCAAATAGAATCGACGCCGTATCGACCCCGTCACCCAAGCCCGTCACCCGACCCCGCCCCATTCGCCCTCCGATCCACAGGAACGCCACGATGACACGCCTCGGCGACTCCGTCGCGCGCGCCAGCGCACTGCTGGTGCAGGACCTCTCCTCCGACAAGACCGTGGAGCAGCTGCTCACGGAGACGAAGGCGAGGCGCTATCTGGACCTGTCGGACCTGTCGGCGAAGGAGCAGGCCGAGCTGATCGCCTCCCGCACGGTCGAGGTGCTGCCCGCCGTCTCGAAGCTGGCCGAGCGGATCGAGGAACGCCGGGCGGAGGGCAGGGGCCTGCACATCAAGCTCGGCATCGACCCGACGGCGACCGATGTGCACCTCGGCCACGCCGTGCCCCTGATCGTGCTCGGCCGGTTCCAGCGGCTGGGCCACGACGTCACGCTGATCATCGGTGACTTCACCGCGAAGATCGGCGATCCCTCGGGCCGTACCAGCGAGCGGCCTCCGCTGACCGACGAGGACATCGCGCGGAACCTCACGACCTACCGCGAGCAGGTGCGGCCGTTCTTCACCTTCGAGAAGGTCTCCTTCCGGCAGAACAGCGAGTGGCTGGCCCCGTACACCTTCCCGGAGCTGCTCGGGCTGCTCACTCAGGTGCCGGTCTCGCAGCTGCTGCAGCGCGACGACTTCCGTACCCGCCTCGCATCGGGCGCGGGCCTCACCATGACCGAGATGCTGTACCCGATCGCCCAGGGCCTCGACTCGGTCGCGCTGGACTGTGACGTCGAGCTGGGCGGCGCGGACCAGCTGCTGAATCTGCAGATGGGCCGCAAGCTGATGGAGCTGTGCGGGCAGCGGCCGCAGCTGGTCGTCACCATGCCGCTGATCGAGGGCACAGACGGCTCCGGCGCCAAGATGTCGAAGTCCAAAGGCAATTACGTGGGTCTGACCGCGTCTGCCGACGATGTCTTCGGGAAGATCATGTCGGTGCCGGACCGGCTGATGGAGCCCTATCTGAAGGCCTGGACCGAGTGGACGGACGAGGAGATCTCACTCGCCCGGTCCCGGCTCGAGGACAGGTCGCTGCACCCGATGGACCTGAAGAAGGTCCTCGCGGGCGAGGTCGTGGCGGCGCTGTACGACCTGGACGCAGCCATGGCGGCCCGCGCGGCCTTCGTCGCGCAGTTCTCGAAGAGGAGCTTCACCGAGGTGGAGTCGCTGCCGACAGTCGACGCCGCGCAGCACGGCGGGGAGAGCGTGGCGGCGGTGCTGACCAAGGTGCTGGAGTTCACGCCGAGCGCCTCGGCCGCGCGCCGGATCGCCAAGCAGAACGGTCTGCGTCTGGTCGTCGAGGCCGAGAACGGTCAGCAAGCGATGGTGCTGACCGAGGCCGCGGCCACCCGTCCGCTGGCGGAGGTCGTGGCGGACACCCTCTCGGACGCCGGTCTGAGCGCCGGCTCCGGAGCGGTCTACCTCAAGGCCGGGCGGAAGATCGCCGAGCTGCGGGGGCTGTGAAGCCGTAGCCCCGCTACGCCGCCTGTCGGAGGCGTGGGTACGCGCTGCGACGCAGTGGCACATACTCCTTGGGCGGTGCGCCCCCGTCTCGTACGCGGCGGACCCGCGGCGTACGGTTGAAGGTGTCCGGGACAGGGGAAACCCGGTTCGGAACGAGGTGGTGGAACTCGATGCGGAAGCACAGCGGCACCCCGGTCTTCCGGATCACCGGAGCGCGTGCCGGACTGGAGGAGGATGTACGCGGCCGGCAGCGGCGCTATGTCATCTCCATGACGGTGCGGACCCTGTCCTTCATCCTGGCCGTGGTGCTCTGGAACGTCGAGCGACATGTGGCGATCGTGGCGCTCGTGCTGGGTTTTGTCCTGCCGTACATCGCCGTGGTGATCGCCAACGCGGGCCGGGAGAACGCCCCTTCGCTCCCGCCGTCCTTCATTCCCACGCCGGTCCGGCCGATGCTGCGCGGCGGCTCGCCGGGCGAGGCACCGGAACGGGTCCCGGAAGCGGCGGGGAAGCCTCAGGACGATCGGCCTGGTGGGCAGAGCAGCTGACGCGCGATGGTTGTACAACTGTCCGCAAAGCTCAAGAAAAGCTCAGAGCAATCGCGCGGATCCAGTGCCCTGGCCAGGGTCCCCCGTGACATACTGCCTTAGCGCTCCGCATCCCCCGTCGGAGCGACGGACCGACGCCGGGCGGCTCCCCCCGTGGCCGCCCGGCGTCGCCATGTCCGCCGCCGTGTCGCCTCCCCCTGGGGGCACCTCCCGGGCCGTTAGGCCCAGGGGGACTACCGCTGGGTGGGGGTACCCCCGGCGGTAGCTGGGGGAGTACCCCCGGCCCCGGGGGCGCCCGGAGCGATCGCCAACCGGGGGCATGCAGACGATGCAGACTGGGTCTTTGTGAACGACGAGCCTGTGACCGATGAAGCGCCGATCTGCTCGGCGAAGGGTTGCCGCACGCCCGCGGTGTGGGTGCTGGCCTGGAACAACCCGAAGATCCATACCCCGGAGCGCCGGAAGACCTGGCTGGCGTGCGACGAGCACCGCGAGCACCTGTCCGCGTTCCTCGGGGTGCGCGGGTTCCTCAAGGACGTCGTGACGCTCGAGGAGTGGGAGCGGTCCTCAGCCGCCGATGGCTGACATCGGCCGGTCGGGCTGCAGGAAGGACGGGTCGTCGAGCCCCGATCCGGCCTTCTTGCCCCACATGGCGAGCTTCCACAGCCTGGCGATCTCCTCGTCCGGCGCGCCGTCTCGCAGCGGGCCGCGCAGGTCCGATTCCTCCCGGGCGAACAGGCACGTCCGCACCTGACCGTCGGCGGTGAGCCGGGTGCGGTCACAAGCCCGGCAGAACGGCCGGGTGACCGAGGCGATGACGCCGACCCGGGCGGGGCCCCCGTCGACCAGCCAGCGCTCGGCGGGAGCTGAGCCGCGCGCCTCGTCACCCTCGGGCGTGAGCTCGAAACGCGTCCGCAGACTCGCCAGGATGTCACCGGCAGTGATCATGCCGTCGCGCTTCCAGCCGTGCTGGGCGTCGAGCGGCATCTGCTCGATGAAGCGCAGTTCGTAGCCGTGGTCGACCGCCCAGGCGAGCAGCTCCGGCGCCTCGTCGTCGTTGAGGCCGGGCATCAGGACCGCGTTGACCTTCACCGGGGTGAGTCCGGCGGTGCGCGCCGCCTCGAGACCCTTCAGCACGTCGTCGTGGCGCTTGCGGCGGGTCAGGGCCTGGAAGACGTCGGGGCGCAGGGTGTCGAGCGAGATGTTCACGCGGTCGAGGCCGGCGTCCTTCAGGGCCCGAGCGGTGCGCTGGAGACCGATGCCATTGGTGGTCAGCGACATCTTGGGACGCGGGTCGAGCGCGGCGCACCGCTCGACGATGCCCACAAGACCGGGGCGCAGCAGCGGCTCACCGCCGGTGAACCGGACCTCGTTGACGCCGAGGTCACGGACCGCGATGCCGAGGAGGCGGACGATCTCGTCGTCGGTGAGCAGATCGGGCTTGGCGAGCCACTGCAGGCCTTCCTCGGGCATGCAGTAGGTGCAGCGCAGATTGCAGCGGTCGGTGAGCGAGACGCGCAGATCGGTCGCCACCCGACCGTATGTGTCGATGAGCACCTGGCCCCTCCCGATGCGGATCAATGGCTTCGAGCGTACGCGACGGATATGACATCGGCACGGACCCGATGGCACGAGCAGCGACGCGGCCGCGTCGTAGGGTCCTACGACGCGGCCGCGCACAGACGGTGACCAGATGATGACCGGTGATGACCGGGTGGTGTCAACCGGTTTCCGGGCCGGTCAGTGGGCGCCGGTTCCCGTGAGGGAGCGGACCTCCAGTTCCGCGTACTTGTCCTCGTCCGGCTGCTCCTTGGACAGGACGGATCCCAGCCAGCCGAGCAGGAAGCCCAGCGGGATGGAGATCAGGCCCGGGTTCTCGAGCGGGAACCAGTGGAAGTCCACGGCCGGGAACATCGAGGTCTCCTTGCCCGAGACGACCGGTGAGAAGAGCACCAGCAGGACGGACGAGGCGAGGCCGCCATAGATGGACCACAGTGCGCCCTGGGTGGAGAACCGCTTCCAGAACAGGCTGTAGAGGATCGTCGGCAGGTTGGCCGAGGCCGCGACCGCGAAGGCGAGGGCGACCAGGCCTGCAACGTTGAGCCCGCGTGCGAAGGCACCGAGCACGATGGCGACGGCACCGATGCCGACGGTCGCCCAGCGTGCCGCGGCGACCTCCTCCTTCTCGGAGGGCTGGCCCTTGCGGATGACGTTCACGTACAGGTCGTGCGCGAAGGACGACGAGGAGGCGAGGGTGAGGCCGGCGACGACGGCGAGGATGGTCGCGAAGGCCACGGCCGAGATCACCGCGAGCAGGATCGCGCCGCCGGTCGAGTCCGCACCGCCGCCGATCTCCTGGGCGAGCAGCGGAGCCGCCGTGTTGCCCGCCTTGTTGGAGGCGACGATCGTCTCCGGCTTGATCAGCGCCGCGGCGCCGAAGCCCAGGGCGATGGTCATCAGATAGAACGCGCCGATGATGCCGATCGCCCAGTTCACCGACTTCCGGGCGGCCTTGGCCGTGGGGACGGTGTAGAAGCGGATCAGGATGTGCGGCAGGCCCGCGGTGCCGAGGACGAGGGCGATGCCGAGCGAGATGAAGTCGATCTTCGAGGTGGCGCTGGCCCCGTACTTCAGACCGGGCTCCAGGAACGCCGCGCCCTTGCCGCTGTTCTCGGCCGCCGCACCGAGCAGGGTGGAGAGGTTGAAGTTGAACTTGAGCATCACCAGGAAGGTGATGAGCAGCGTCCCGGCGATGAGCAGAACGGCCTTGACCATCTGCACCCAGGTGGTGCCCTTCATCCCGCCGATGGACACGTAAAGGATCATCACGACGCCCACCAGCACCACGATGAGGATCTTCCCCGCCTCGCTGGTGATGCCGAGCAGCAGGGAGACCAGGGCGCCCGCACCTGCCATCTGGGCCAGCAGATAGAAGATCGACACCACGATGGTGGAGGTTCCCGCCGCCGTACGCACCGGACGCTGCCGCATGCGGTAGGCGAGCACGTCACCCATGGTGAACCGCCCGGAGTTGCGCAGCGGTTCCGCGACCAGCAGCAGCGCCACGAGCCAGGCGACGAGGAAACCGATGGAGTAGAGGAAGCCGTCGTAGCCGAAGAGCGCGATGGCGCCGGCGATGCCGAGGAAGGACGCGGCCGACATGTAGTCGCCGGAGATCGCGAGTCCGTTCTGGAAGCCGGTGAACTGACGGCCACCCGCGTAGAAGTCCTCGGTGCCCTTGGTCTGACGTCCGGCCCAGACGGTGATGGCCAGGGTCGCGGCGACGAAGACCGCGAACAGCGTGATGATCAGCGGGCGGTGCTCACCCGCTCCCCCGGCGGCGAGCTGGTACGTGATGCTCATGCGTCACCCTCCAGACGGGACTTGATCGCTTCGGCCTTCGGGTCCAGCCGGGTGGCGGCGTGGCGCGAGTACCACCAGGCGATGAGGAACGTGGTGGCGAACTGGGCGACGCCGAAGACGAAGGCGACATTGAGGTGGCCCAGGACCTTGGCTCCCATGAAGCCGCCCGCGTAGTTGGACAGCAGGACGTAGAGCAGGTACCAGACGATGAAGGCCACCGTGAGCGGGAAGGCGAAGGAGCGGTAGGCCCGGCGCAGTTCGGCGAATTCGGGGCTTGCCTGCACGTCGCGATACGGCGCGCCGGCTGACGTCTCCTCCCCGGCCGGAGTCGATTCGGTGTACACGGCTTCTCCTGTCAGTGCGGCTGCGTGGATGGGGTGTTGAGTGGTGACGTTGATCATGTCGATACCGGATTCGGCATGGTAGGGGCCAGGGGCGGGATGCGACAGAGGGCAGTGGTTGAACTCGACAGGATCGGCCGTTCGAGCCGACACCCGCTGCCGCCCGGTTCGTTGACCCCGGTGTGAGCGATCCGTCGAACCTCCCCTCTTCCGCGTCCGCCCGCCGGCCGTACGGCATGGTGCGGCTGCCCGGGCCGGTGACGGTTACACGGGCCGAGCCACGTATCGGTTCAATGGAATCCCGCCGGTGGTACGGTCCGCGGGTGCCACTGCCTCCGCTGAGCATCGAAGGCCTGCGAGTCGACTCGTCAGGCCGCTGAGCATCGCTCTTCGGCGTCGGCGTCATTACCCCGTTCTCGTCGTGTGTCCGGTTGACGCCCCCGGGCCGCCATGGTCCGGCCGTGCCCGGCCGCCAGGCCGGATGAGACCGCCGCCGGAGTGAACATTCGCCCCAAACCGGCCGAGGCTCAGGGGATTCCCGGCTTTTCACCGGAATCCATTGATCGGATGACCGGATCGGCGCTAGCTTCCGTCGTCATGTACCCGCTCATTCGCACATCCGCGCGTGGGCGGTCTCGCAGATGATGTGGAGATCCCATGGCTCACCTCCGATCCAGACGCGGGCGAGCGCTCGCGGTGCCGGTCGGGCTCGCGCTCACCGCCTCACTCGGCTTCATCCCCGGAGCCGCCACGGCAGCCGCCCCCCAGGACGCCTCGGCGCCCAGCTCCACCACGCAGGACGGTCCCAAGCTCTCGTACGTGGTGAACACCACCGCGACCGACTCCGAGACGGTCGGCCGGGTGAAGAAGGCCATCGCCAAGGCCGGCGGCACGGTGGTCGTCACACATGCGAAGATCGGCGTGATCGTCGTCCACTCGACGAACCCCGACTTCGCCAAGACCATCCGCGCCGACAAGGGTGTGCAGTCCGCCGGTGCCTCCCGCACCGCCCCGCTCAAGGCCGCCGGTACGACCGAGGTCGGCAAGCCGGAAAAGGTCAGCGAGCCGCGCTCCGCGGCCGTGCTGCGCGCCGCCGAGGCCTCCGGTGAGGAGCCGCTGGAGTCCCTGCAGTGGGACATCCCCGCGATCCGGGCCGACCAGGCGGCGAAGGTCAACCCGGGGAGCGGGAAGGTGACCGTCGCGGTCATCGACACCGGCGTCGACGACACCCACCCGGACCTGGCCCCGAACTTCTCCGCCAAGCAGTCGGCCAACTGCGTCGGCGGCGTTGCGGACACCAGCAAGGGAGCCTGGCGGCCGTACACCACGGACGACTACCACGGCACGCATGTCGCCGGCACGATCGCCGCCGCCCGGAACGGCGTGGGCGTTGCGGGCGTGGCACCGGGGGCGAAGGTCTCCTCCATCAAGGTGAGCGAGGCGGACTCGAGCCTGTTCTTCGCCGAGGCAGTGGTCTGCGCCTTCGTGTTCGCCGGCGACAAGGGCGTCGAGGTCACGAACAACAGCTATTACGTCGACCCCTGGTACTTCAACTGCAAGGACGACCCCGACCAGGGCGCCATCCTCGAAGCGGTGAACCGGGCCGCGCAGTACGCCCAGAGGAAGGGCGCGATCAACGTCGCCTCGGCCGGCAACTCCAACTTCGACCTGGCGGCGAAGGAGCTGACCGACTCCTCCAGCCCGAACGACTCGACCCCCGTCACCCGCAAGATCGACCCGAGCAAGTGCCTGGACATCCCGACCCAGCTGCCGGGCGTCGTCACGGTCTCCGCGACCGGATTCAAAGCGCTGAAGTCGTACTACTCCAACTACGGCCTCGGCCAGATCGACGTGGGGGCACCGGGCGGCGACAAGTACCAGGTGCCGGACGCCCCGGCCAAGGACGGCCGCATCCTGTCCACCATGCCCGAGGGCGACTTCGCGTATCTCCAGGGCACATCGATGGCCGGTCCGCACGTCGCCGGGGTCGCCGCGCTGATCAAGAGCAAGCGCCCGGACGCGAGCCCGCAGGAGATCCAGTGGCTGCTCAAGGCGCAGGCGGACAATCCGGGCTGCCCGACGGCTCCGTACGACCCGGACGGCGACGGCAAGGTCAACGCCGAGTGCACGGGGACGAAGCACATCAACAGCTTCTACGGCTACGGCATCGTCGACGCGCTGGACGCGGTGAAGAAGTGACGCGCCCTCACCCCCCACTCCCCACGACGACCGAAGTGGAGATCTCATGACGCAGCGCCCCGCCCTGCGCCCGCGCCGCGCGATAGCGATACCCGTCGGCATGGCGCTCGCCACCGCCCTGGCCTTCCTCCCGGCCGCGGCCACCGCCGCACCGCTGACCGAGGACGACACCACCGGCGCGTCGGCGACGACCGCCGAGGACGGCCAGAAGTCTAGCTACGTCGTCAACGTCAACCCCGGCGACGGCACATCGCCGGAGATGAAGAAGGCCATCGCCGACGCCGGTGGCACCATCGTCCACACCTATGACGAGATCGGCGTTATCGTCGTCCACTCGACGAACCCCGACTTCGCCAAGACCATGCGCACGGCGCCCGGCGTCTCGTCGGCCGGTTCGACCCGGACCGCACCGCTGCCCGCCCAGTCCACCACCGACGTCGGCAAGAAACCGAAGGTGCTGACCGCCGCGCAGGCCAAGGCCGCGGCCGTGCTGGCCCGCGCGGACGAGGACCCGATGCAGAATCTCCAGTGGGACCTGCCGGCGATCAAGGCGGACAAGGCCCACGAGATTTCGATGGGCAGCCCCGACGTCACCGTCGCCGTCATCGACACCGGCGTGGACGACACCCATCCCGACATCGCGCCCAACTTCGACCGCAAGGCGTCGGTCAACTGCGTGTCCGGCAAACCGGACGCCACCGACGGGGCCTGGCGTCCGGGGGCGCAGGAGAGCCCGCACGGCACACATGTGGCGGGCGAGATCGCCGCGGCGAAGAACGGCGTCGGCGTCGTCGGAGTCGCCCCGGGCGTCAAGGTCTCCGGGATCAAGGTGTCGACCGAGGCCGGCTTCTTCTACACCGAGGCCGTCGTCTGCGGCTTCATGTGGGCCGCGGAGCACGGGGTGGAGGTGACCAACAACAGCTATTACACCGACCCGTGGTACTTCAACTGCCAGAACGATCCCGATCAGAAAGCACTGGTGGAGGCCCTCTCGCGGGCCACGCGGTTCGCCGAGCACAAGGGCGCGGTAAACGTCGCCGCGGCGGGCAACGAGAGCTACGACCTGGCCGCCGAGTCCATCACCGACCCGGTGAGCCCGAACGACTCCACCCCGGTCACGCGCACGATCAACCCCCGTGAGTGCCTGGACATCCCGACCCAGCTGCCGGGCGTCGTCACGGTCTCCGCGACCGGAGCCAAGGCCCTGAAGTCCTCGTTCTCGAACTACGGTCTGGGCGTGATCGACATCGCGGGGCCCGGCGGCGACAGCACCACGTACCAGCCGCCCGCTCCCCCGGCGGTCAGCGGTTCGATCCTCGGCCCGCTGCCGGGCGGGAAGTACGGCTACATGGCGGGTACGTCGATGGCGTCCCCGCACGTCGCGGGGGTCGCGGCACTCATCAAGAGCACCCACCCGCAGGCCGACCCGGAGGCTGTCAAGAGTCTGCTGATGAAGCAGGCGGACGACCTGGCCTGCCCGGTGCCGTACGACATCGACGGCGACGGGAAGCCGGACGCGGAGTGCACCGGCACCAAGGAAGACAACAGCTTCTACGGCGCCGGGATCACCGACGCCCTGGAGGCCGTGGAGAAGCAGCGCAAGCAGCGCCGCAGGTGATCCTCCGCCAGCGGTAGGGCATGGCCTGCGCCCTGGGAACCCCAGGGGGTGCTGATCCCTGTGCGACAACGACGGGGCCGGGCGGCCGTAGGAGCCGCCCGGCCCCGTCGTCATACCAAGGTCAGTTCCCGACCAGGACCTTCAGTGCGGTGCGGTCGTCCATCGCCTGATAGCCGGCCGGTACGGCTTCCAGATCCACCGTCAGGTCGAAGACCGGCGACGGGTCGATCACGCCGTCCAGCACATCCGGCAGCAGCTCCGGAATGTAGCTGCGGACCGGGGCGACGCCGCCGCGCAGCGCGATGTTGCGGCCGAACATCACGGCCAGGTCGAGGCCGGTGCCGCTGCCGTGCGGAACGCCCACGTAGCCGATCGATCCGCCGTCCCGGGCGATCCCGACCGCCGTCCGCATGGACTCCTCCGTGCCCACGGCCTCGATCACCGCATGCGCGCCCTGACCGCGCGTCAGTTCACGGACCGCTGCCACCGCGGCCTCGCCCCGCTCCGCGACGACATCCGTGGCGCCGAAGGTGCGGGCGATGTCGGTACGGACCTGGTGGCGGCCCAGCGCGATGATCCGCTCCGCACCGAGCCTCTTGGCGGCCAGGACCCCACAGAGCCCGACCGCACCGTCGCCGACCACCGCCACCGTCGAACCCGGCCGGACGCCCGCGCCGACCGCCGCGTGGTGGCCCGTGCCCAGGACGTCGGAGAGCGTGAGCAGCGCGGAGAGCAGCCGCTCGTCGGAGGCCGCCGCGGCCGGCAGCTTGACCAGGGTGCCGTCGGCGTACGGGACGCGTACGGCCTCGCCCTGGCCGCCGTCGGAGCCCACCGAGCCCCAGAAGCCACCGTGCTCGCAAGAGGTGGGCAGGCCCTCGGTGCAGTAGTCGCACACGCCGTCGGACCAGACGAAGGGTGCGACGACCAGGTCTCCGGCCGTGACGCCGGTCACCTCGGCACCGACCTCCTCGACCACGCCCAGGAACTCGTGCCCGATGCGCTGCCCCGGCTCCCGCGCCGAGTCCCCGCGGTAGGCCCACAGATCGCTGCCGCAGATGCAGGACAGAAGCACGCGGACGATAGCGTCGCCCGGCCGCTGGACGACCGGATCCGGCACCTCCTCCACGCGGATGTCCTTCGGGGCGTGGATGACGGCGGCACGCATGGGTGTCCTCGGCTCCTGAGTGGGGATTCAGTACCCCCCTACGGTACGCCTGCCCCGGCGGTGGAGGACTCGGCGGGTTCCGGCCGGGCGGCCGTCGCGTTCGGCCCGGGCTGCCAGCCGGGTCCGCGGACGACCCGGCCCACGCGCTCACGCCAGCTGCGCGCCACCCGCAGGTCGCGGGCGATGGAGACGTACTCGTGGGTGGCCACCTGCAGCGGGTTGTAGGTGGAGATGTTCTTGGTGAGGCCGAAGATCGGCCGCTCCGTCTCGGGGGTGAAGGAGCGGAACACCCGGTCCCAGACGATGAGAATGCCGCCGAAGTTGCGGTCCAGGTAACCGCCCTGGGAAGCGTGGTGGACCCGGTGATGGGAGGGGGTGTTGAAGACGAACTCGACCGGCCGGGGCAGCTTGTCGATCCGTTCGGTGTGGATCCAGAACTGGTAGACGAGATTGGCGGAGGAGCAGAAGGCCAGCGCCGCCGGATGCATGCCGAGCGCGATCAGCGGCACGTAGAACGGCCACACGGTCAGGGTGGTCCAGGGCTGGCGCAGCGCGGTGGTGAGGTTGAACTTGCGGCTGGAGTGGTGCACTACATGGCAGGCCCACAGGATGCGGATCACATGGTGGCCGCGGTGGGACCAGTAGTAGAAGAAGTCCTGGGCGAGCAGCATCAGCGGCAGGGTCCACCACAGCACGGGCACGCGCAGCGGCGTGAGCTCGTACACCGCGGCGTAGATCGCGACGATCGGGATCTTCCACAGCGCGTCGAAGACAAGGCTGCCGAGGCCCATGGTGATGCTCGTCGCGGCGTCCTTGGCCTCGTAGCCCGCTGCGTCGTCGTCGGGGTGCAGCCGGTAACTCACCATCTCCAGGACGGTGAGCAGGACGAAGGCCGGAATGGACCACAGCACGACATCGGGCAAGTGCGGCATGTCCGCACCATAGAGGCGGCTCCCAGGGCACCGCTAGAGGTTGTTACCGATCGGTATTGGTCAGCGTTAACCCGCGGTTCACCGTCCCGCGGGTGCTGCCATGCCCCCGCCGCGCTCATCGGACGTTCACCCCCGCGCGGACCGGGGTGAGCGCGAGAACCGTCGGGCACCGGCTTACGAGGTCCGCGCGGTGTGGCAGTTGGACCGCGCGAGCTGCGGGAGCACGGCCGCATCTGGCTGCTGCGCCCGCAGCTTGACGGGTCACCAGAAACCGACCGGGCCGCAACAGCGCTGTCGGCGGCGGCCCGTATCCTCATGGACCATGCTCGAAGACCGTACGGCGCCCGCATCGTCTTTTCCGCACCAGCAGGCACCGCCGGCGCCCGCGTGGCCGGAGGCGTATCCGGAGGGCTATGCGGTGGTCGACGTGGAGACCACCGGGCTGGCGCGCGACGACCGGATCGTGTCGGCGGCGGTCTACCGGCTCGACGCGCGGGGCGAAGTGGAGGACCACTGGTACACCCCGGTCAACCCGGAGCGGGATCCCGGCCCGGTCTGGATCCATGGTCTGACGAGCGAGCTGCTCGCCGACGCACCCCTCTTCCCCGAGATTGCCGACGCCCTGTCCGAGCGCCTCGACGGCCGGGTGCTCGTCGCCCACAACGCCGTCTTCGACTGGTCGATGATCGCCCGCGAGTTCGCGCGGGCGGGGCGTGCCGTGCCCGTACGCCGACGGCTGTGCACCATCGCCCTCTCCAAGGAGCTCGGACTGCCGCTGCCCAACCACCGACTGGAGTCACTGGCCGCGCACTACGGCGTCGTGCAGCGCCGCGCGCACCACGCGCTGGACGACGCCCGGGTGCTCGCGGAGGCGTTCCGGCCGAGCCTGCACCGGGCCGCCGAGTCCGGGGTGCGGCTGCCGCTGCTGGCCTGCCGGCCGATCACCGAGTGGTCGGACCCGCCGCGCGCGGTGGGGTACCAGCGCTCGTACCGGCCGGGCGGCACCTGGCGCGCGAACCGCAAGCGCCCTGCCTGTCCGTATCCGAACCCGGGACGGTACGAACCGGGCAAGCCGCTCGTCCAGGGCATGCGCGTGGCGTTCTCCGGCGACACCTCCGTGGACCGCGAGCTGCTGGAGGACCGGGCCTTCGACGCGGGGCTGCACATCGCCACCAGCGTGTCCCGGCTCACCAGCCTGCTGGTGACGAACGACCCGGACTCGGGCACCTCGAAGAGCGTGAAGGCGCGTTCCTTCGGCACGCCGGTGGTCGACGAGGCGGCCTTCATGCAGCTGCTCCAGAACGTCGCCCCGGCACGGCCCTCCGGGTGACCCACGAGGACACGCGCGGTGCTCGCCCGCGCTGCGGTGCCCTGGCCCCACCCCGCCCGACGGACACCCCGCCACCGAGTTGTACGGTCGTGGGGTGTACCGCTTCCTGTTGTCCCGGCAGTGGGTGATGCTCACCCTCGTCGCGCTCGTCCTCATCCCTGTGATGATCGAGCTGGGCTTCTGGCAGCTGCACCGCCACGAGCGCCGCGTGGCGCAGAACGAGCAGATCGCCCGGAGTCTGCGCGCCCGGCCAGTCCCGGTCGGCGAACTCACCTCCCCAGGCCATGCGGTCCCCCGCTCCGCCACCTGGCGGCCGGTCTCCGCCACCGGCTCGTACGACACGGAGCACGAGACCGTCGTCCGCCAGCGGACCGCGGCCGACGACCGGAGCATCGGCTACTACGTCCTCACTCCGCTGGACATGAAGGACGGCCGGACCGTCCTGGTCAACCGCGGCTGGATCCCGGCCGGCGGCGACCTCACGAAGTTCCCGGAGGTCCCCGCCGCCCCGACCGGCGAGGTCACCGTCACCGGCCGCCTCATGCCCGATGAGACGACCGCGAGCAGCGGCATCAAGGACAAGCCGGGCCTTCCGCCCCGTCAGATCATGCTGATCAACAGCACGGCGCAGGCCGAAGCGCTCTCCCGGCCCGTCCTCGGCGGGTACCTCGAACTCGCCGCCTCCTCCCCGAAGGGCACGGGTCAGCCGGAGCCCGTGCCGGAGCCGGACCACAGCGGTATCGGTGCCCATCTGGCGTACGCGATCCAGTGGTGGCTGTTCGCCGCCGGCGTCCCGGTCGGCTGGGTGGTCCTGTTCCGCCGTGAGTGCAAGGATCGTCGCGCCGCCCGGCAAGCGGCACAGAGCGTTCCCGCCCCGGCCTGACCCCCGTCGGGCCATCCGCGCTGAACGCACCGGGCACGCTCCGGGCAGCGGACGTCACGTAACCGTTGAAGGGCTTACGCCGTGCCGGGACAGATCGAGGACTACGCGCTCATCGGTGATCTGCAGTCCGCCGCGCTTGTGGGCAGGGACGGATCCATCGACTGGCTGTGCCTGCCGCGCTTCGACTCGGGGGCGTGCTTCGCGGCGCTCCTGGGAGACGAGGACAACGGTCACTGGCGCGTCTCGCCCGCGACCGGCGGCGCATGCACCCGGCGCTCGTACCGCGGCGACACGCTCGTGCTGGACACCTTCTGGGAGACCGACACCGGCACCGTCATGGTCACCGACTTCATGCCGCAGCGGGACCGGGCTCCCGACGTCGTACGGATCGTCGAGGGCGTCTCGGGCTCGGTGGAGATGCGCAGCGAGATCCGGCTCCGCTTCGACTACGGCAACATCACTCCCTGGATGCGCCGCGCCGACGACCACCGCATCGCCATCGCCGGGCCCGACGCCGTCTGGTTCCGCAGCGAGCCCCGGGTGACCACGTACGGCAAGGACTTCTGCACCTACGCGGACTTCCATGTCGCACAAGGCGAGCGCGTCGCCTTCGTGCTCACCTGGCACCCCTCCCACGAGAAGCGGCCGCGCCTCATCGACCCGTACCGCTCGCTCGCCCAGAGCCTGGACGGCTGGGAGACCTGGTCGGCGCAGTGCAGCTACGACGGTCCCTGGCGGGACGCGGTCATGCGCTCGCTGATCACCCTCAAGGCCCTCACCTACGCCCCGAGCGGGGGCATCGTCGCCGCCGCCACCACCTCCCTCCCCGAGGAGATCGGCGGGGTACGGAACTGGGACTACCGCTTCTGCTGGCTGCGTGATGCGACGCTCACCCTCAACGCCCTCCTTTCCAGCGGCTACCTCGAGGAGGCCGTCGCATGGCGCGACTGGTTGCTCCGCGCGGTCGCCGGCGATCCGGCCGACCTGCAGATCATGTACGGGCTCGCGGGCGAGCGGCGGCTCCCCGAGTACGAGGTGCCGTGGCTGTCGGGCTACGAGGGCTCCGCCCCGGTCCGGGTCGGCAACGCAGCCGTCAAACAGCTTCAGCTCGACGTCTACGGCGAGGTTCTGGACTCGCTCTTCTTCTCCCGCTCGCAGGGAATTCCGCCGCAGGAACACGCCTGGAGGATCCAGGCGGCGCTCCTGGACTTCCTGGAATCGCGGTGGCGCGAACCGGACGAAGGGCTGTGGGAGGTGCGCGGGCAGCGCCGGCACTTCGTCCACTCGAAGGTCATGGCGTGGGTCGCCGCGGACCGCGCCCTACGCACCCTGGAGCGGTTTCCGCACCTGGACGGGGACACCGCGCGCTGGAAAGCGATGCGCGACACCGTCCATCCGGAGGTGTGCCGCCGCGGCTACGACCCGGACCGCAACACCTTCACCCAGTACTACGGCTCGACCGGACTCGACGCCGCGACGCTGCTCATCCCCCAGGTGGGCTTCCTCCCGGCATCCGATCCCCGCGTGATAGGCACGGTCGAGGCGGTCCGCCGCGAGCTGGGGTACGGCGGTCTGGTTCGCCGCTACACCCCCGATCACGTGGACGGAGTGCCCGGCAGCGAAGGCGCCTTCCTCGCCTGTTCCTTCTGGCTCGCCGACGCCCTGTGGGCGACGGGGCGACGCGAGGACGCCCGCGAGCTCTTCGAGCGGCTGCTCTCCCTCCGCAACGACGTCGGTCTGCTCTCGGAGGAGTGGGACCCGGTCGCGCGGCGCCAGCTCGGCAACTTCCCCCAGGCATTCAGCCACGTCGGTCTGGTCAACACGGCCCTCGCGCTCTCCCGGGCCGATGGGACACCATGAGCGCATGGATCTTGCACTGAAGGACCGGGTGTACGTCGTCACCGGAGGCACCCGGGGGCTCGGCCTGGCCGCCGCACGCGAACTGGTCGCCGACGGGGCCAAGGTGGTGCTCAGCGGGCGCGACGAGGCCTCCACCACGGCGGCCGCCGCGGACCTGGGGCAACACGCCACGGGCATCGCCGCCGACAACGCCGACACCGGCACCGCCGACCGGCTCATCGCCACCGCCCGCGCGCGCTTCGGCGGCTTCGACGGCATGCTCATCAGCGTCGGCGGGCCGCCGCCGGGCCTCGGGACGGAGAACACCGACGAGCAGTGGAGAGCGGCTTTCGAGTCCGTCTTTCTGGGCACGGTCCGCCTGGCCCGGACGGCCGCGGCCGAACTCGGCGACGGCGGTGTGATCGGCTTCGTCCTCTCGGGCTCCGTGCACGAGCCCATCCCGGGGCTGACGATCTCCAACGGCCTGCGGCCGGGCCTGGCGGGCTTCGCCAAGTCCCTCTCCGTCGAACTGGGGCCCCGCGGCATTCGCGTCATCGGCCTGGCCCCTGGCCGCATCGACACCGACCGGGTCCGCGAGCTGGACGCGCTGTCCGGCGACGCGGACGAGGCTCGCGCCCGGGTCAGCGCGGGCATCCCGCTGCGCCGCTACGGGCATCCCGAAGAGTTCGGCAAGGCCGCGGCCTTCCTGCTGTCCCCGGCGGCCTCCTACATCACGGGCGTGGTGCTCTCGGTCGACGGCGGCTCTCGTCACAGCTTCTGACCCGGCCTCCGGCCGGGAGTTCGTCCCACCGCGGAGCGGCCGGCCCGGCGAGGCCTAGGCGACCCGTTCCGGGCCGTGCCGCACCGCCCGTACGCGGACCTCCGCGGGAAGCCGGTCCAGACCCGCCGAGTCGCGCGCGTGCCCGAGCGCGTCGCTGGTCAGGCGGCCCAGAGTGTCCGCCGGTCCCGCGTGAGGCTCCAGCAGCAGTCCCACCCGCGCCTCCGGCGCCGTCCGGCGGCGTCCGGTCAGCAGGACTCTCACCCGCGAGACCCCCTCCATCGCCTCCGCCTCCGCCGTCAGCACTCTCTCCAGGGCACTCCCCCGCAGCAGCGCCCCGACGCCGTCACCGCTGTCCACCAGCACCTCGCCGAGCCGTCGTCTGCGCAGTTGGGCCAGCAGCCACCACAGCATCAGCACGAGCAGCACCGTCAACACCGCGAAGACGACCGGCCACCACCATGTCTCGTCCCGGTACCGCGTCCGCCCGGCGTCCGACAGCACGACGTCGTCCGCCCCTCTGAAGGGCCACCAGCCCGGCAGCTCGAAGCCCCAGTGCCGGGGCAGATCGAGCGCACCCACCAGGAGACCACCCCCCAGCGCGAACAACCCGAGCCCGCCCAGCCCCAACACCACGCGATTGACCGTCCTGAGCATGTGTCACGTCACCTCTTCGCCGGGCGTCGGACATGCACGGACAGCGTGGGCTGCCGGACGAGGCCCAGCTCCTGCAGGCCGACGGCCAGCGCCGCGTCCAAGTCGCTGCGCACCTTGTCGAGTTCGCGGAAGTGCGCAAGCGCTCGAGCCCGTACCCGGCCTCGGCGGACATCGACGCGTACGGACTGCACGCCGGACACCTCCATCGCCCGGTCCCGTAGCACCAGGGCCGCCGCGTCCCGATGGATCCCGGCCTGGACGTCGTCCGCATCGGCGGCCTCCGAGGGCGGCAGCATCGGGAGCAGCCGGCGCAGTCCGGGGGTGAGTGCCAGCACGATCAGCCACAGCCCCAGGACCATCGCGGCCACCGCCCCGCCGATCATCCAGGGGTCGTCCAGCGGTCGCTCCGCCAGTTCGTCGGCCAGCCGACGCCGCCACTCCATGGCGGTCCGGTCGGCACGCACCGCGGCGACGTCGTACAGCAGCAGCCCCAGTCCCGCGACGCAGAGGGCCGCGACGATCGCGGCCGGCACCCGCCGTTCGGACCAGAACCGCCGTACGCGCTCGCTCTCGCCGCCGCCTTCGTACACCGCCGCGGAAGCGGACTGCTCCGGACCGGAGGCGCGCTCGACCGGCGGCATCCGCCCGGTGTCCCGCGCGTCCCGCTCGTCGTCGGTCATCTGACCCTCCCCTGCCCCACCGCCTGCGAGTACGCCGAATGCAGTCGCTCGACGGTCACTGCGACCTCGGGCACATCCATGCCCGCCAGGGCGCGTACCCGCTCGGTGACCGCACGACGCACCGCCCCGCATTGTGCACCGATGTCGGAGGGATAGCCCAGCTCCACGGCCACCCGCACCCGCGCCTCACCGTGCAGGGCGCCCGCCTCCCCGGGCGCGGACCCGCGCCGGACGACCGACACCGTCGCGTGCGGTCGTCCTCCGGCCGGCACCTGTTGCGCCTGCGGCGCCTCCCGCAGCACCTCCCGGGCCGCCTGAGAAGCGATCTTCGCGACGACCCGGTCCGCGATCCGCGTCGCCCCCCGCTCGCCTGCCGGCACCAGCTCCGCCGTGGCGGCCTCCTGCGCCACCCGCGCTCACCGCCGCCGCTCGTCGCGCCCGCGGGGACGGAAGAAGTCGCCGAGCTCCAGGTCCCCCTCCAGGAGCCTCCCGAACACGAATCCGACGGCGCCGAGCGCCGCCACCAGCAGGAAGGCGCCGAAGCCGCCGAAGTAGCCGGCGAAGCCCAGCGCCATCCCGGCGATCAAGCCGATCACGGCCATGCTCATCCTGCCGTCCTCCACTCCGATCAGGTCCGGCTATCGGATCCGGGGCTGTTCCTCTTCTTCCTCTTCCTCCTCGGGGAGCTTCACATCGCTCACCGCGATGTTCACCTCCACGACCTCAAGGCTGGTCATCCGCTCGACCGCGGAGATCACATTCTCCCGCACGGCACCCGCCACATCCGCGATCGAGACGCCGTAGTCGACGACGATCTCCAGATCGAGTGCCGTCTGCACCTCGCCGACCTCGGCGTTGACGCCCCGGGTCACGGACCGCGTGGTACCGGGCACCCGTTCCCGTACAGCGCCGAAGGTACGGGCCAGCCCGCTCCCGAGGGCGTGCACGCCCACGACATCACGCGCGGCGAGCCCGGCGATCTTCTCGACTACACCGTCGGCAATGGTGGTCCGGCCGCGGGAGGCAGGGTCTCCTCCGCCACGCCTCTGTGGCGACGGCTTGGCGAGCGGCTCTCCCCCGGCTCCGGTGCCGGGTACCTCTGGGCGTTTTGCCTGCGTGGAGTCGGACATCACCGGTCATCCCTTCCGAGAGAGCGGAGAACGTCGGAGAAGCAGCATTCCGCTCCGCTGTCCACAATAAGTGTGAATGCCCCCTGGCGCTGCGGGGATGCGGCGAGCGTGGGACAGACCCCGGCGGCCGTGACTGCGGCAGGCTTGACTCAGCAGACGACGACGAGGAATGAGGAGCCGGTGGCGGTGGTGAACGGATGGGTCGAGGCCGTACGACAGCAGCTCAGCCTGGGCCGGCTGCTGCCGCTCGGCGGACCGGCCGACGGCGCCTGGATCACGGAGCACGCGGCGTCCGGTGCGCTGCGACGGGCGGTCGCCGGGCTGGGCGGCGTACGGCTCGACCGGGTGCGGATCTCCCTTGCGCCCGCGGAGGCGGGCGCGGCGACGAGCGCACCCCACGAGACGCCCGCCGAGGCGGCGGTTCCGCCCCCGGCGAGCGCGTTGCCGCCGGAACCGCTCCGCATCGAGGCCGACTGCGCGGCATCGACCCGGCTGCCGCTGCCGGAGGCGGCGGAAGAGCTGCGCGGCGCGCTGTTCGGCGCGGCGGCGCACGCCCTGGGGCTGCGCGTGAGCCTGGTCGACGTGCGGGTGACCGATCTGCTGCCGGAGGCGCCTGCGGCGGCCGGCGCGGCGCCGGACGCCGAGCCGCAGTCGGACACGGGCCCGGCACCGTACGCCGGCGCCGGCCCTGCTCCGGAATCGGAGGCCGCGGGGCCCGGTCCTGAAACGGCAGAGGAGGCCGCGGGGCCCGGCCCGTTGCTCAACCCCCCGCAGCGCGCGGTGGAGCAGCCCTCCGGCGATCCGGCCGTCCCGCTGGCCGCCGCGGCCGCCGCAGTACCCGGTGTGGTCCGGCTCGCCCCGGCGCTCGGGGGGTTGGCCCGCCCGGTGCGGGTCGTGGACTCGGCCGACCCTGAACGGCGTCATGTCCAGGTGCAGTTGGCGGTGGCCACCACCCACCGCGCGCTGGACGTCACCGGCGCGGTTCGGGCGGCGGTAACCGCCGCGGCGGCCGCGGACACCTCGGCTCCGGTGACGGTCGCGGTCCTCGTGACGGCGGTCGAGCCTCCCTGACGCCTCGCCGCCGTCACCGAACAGCACACCTAGTCCCTGACGCCCGCCAGGTCCCGGAGCCGCCGTGCCTGCGCGGCCCGCTCCGCCACGCGCTGCTCCTCGTACGTCCGCTCCACCGCACCGCGCAGCAGCGCCTTGGTCTCGATGACGGCGTCGCGCGGCGCGGCCAGCAGCGCCGCCGCCAGGTCGTGCACCGCGCCGTCGAGTTCGGCCGCGGGCACGACGAGATTGGCCAGACCCGTGCGCTCGGCCTCGTCGGCCTGGACGAGCCGCCCGGTGGCGCAGATCTCCAGCGCGCGGGCGTACCCGACGAGCCCGACGAGCGGATGCGTACCGGTGAGGTCCGGGACGAGGCCGAGGCTGGTCTCGCGCATGGCGAACTGCGCGTCGTCCGCGCAGATCCGCAGGTCGCAGGCGAGCGCCAGCTGGAAGCCCGCGCCGATCGCATGCCCCTGTACGGCGGCGATGCTGATGAGGTCGTTCCGCCGCCACCAGGTGAACGCCTCCTGGTACTCCTCGATCGTCGCGTCGAGGTCCGCGTCGGAGCCGCGCGCGAGGTCGAGGAACGACGGCTCGCCGTCGAAGCCCTCGGGGGTGAACGCCTGCCGGTCGAGGCCGGCGGAGAAGGACTTGCCCTCTCCGCGCAGCACGACCAGCCGGACCGTGCCCGGGAGCAGCCGCCCCGCCTCGGTCAACGCGCGCCACAGGGCGGGCGATTGCGCATTCCGCTTCGCGGGGTTGGCCAGCGTCACCGTGGCGACAGTCGTCGCGTCGTCGACGGTGAGCCGTACGCCGTCCTTGTCCAGCAGGGTCATGGGTGCCTCCGGCGGCCGCGGTCAGCCAATTGGTTGACTGCACAGTAACCACCCGGGCGACCGATCGATCGACCGGGTGGCACTGCCCAAACCTGCCGCCTGCCGGGGGCGCCTCGTCAGGCTGTTGTCGCCTTCTTGCCCCGCGTGGCTCCACCGCGACCACGGAGGGTCACGCCGGACTCGCTGAGCATCCGGTGGACGAACCCGTACGAGCGGCCGGTCTCCTCGGCCAGCGCCCGGATACTTGCACCGGAGTCGTACTTCTTCTTCAGGTCAGCCGCGAGCTTTTCGCGCGCGGAGCCGGTCACCCGGCTGCCCTTCTTCAGAGTCTCGGCCACCCGTGCCTCCTCATGGGAAGTGCGCTCTGGACTCTCATGATCACCCCTCTGAGCCGTCCTGGCCACCCATTCGGCAAGGTCCGTGCGACAACCTTTGCGCCGCCGATCCGCACCGGCACGAACGGAATGATTCGTTCCGCAGTGGTGGGAAACTCGTCACTGTCCGCAGCCACCGGCGAAGGTCCAGGTCACAGCGGGTCGCTCAACGCCGTGGGCCCGGAGGCCGGGTCATACACCGCCGGTCCGGGCGTACGCCGGGACGACGCGCCGGGGTACGACCCGGACTCACTCAGATGATGGATCAAGGGTCGGCCGAATGATCCAGTAGCGGAGATCCGGATCGCCGCGATCAGGCCAGCGCGACGAGATCTGCGTAGTCCTCGCCCCAGAGGTCCTCGACCCCGTCGGGCAGCAGAATGATCCGCTCCGGCTGGAGTGCGTCGACCGCTCCCTCGTCGTGGGTCACCAGGACCACCGCGCCGGTGAAGGTACGCAGGGCGCCCAGGATCTCCTCCCGGCTGGCGGGGTCGAGGTTGTTCGTCGGCTCGTCGAGCAGCAGGACGTTCGCGGACGAGACCACCAGGGTGGCCAGGGCCAGCCGCGTCTTCTCGCCACCGGAGAGCACTCCGGCGGGCTTGTCGACGTCGTCTCCGGAGAAGAGGAAGGACCCGAGCGTCTTGCGGATGTCCACGAGGTCCATGTCAGGGGCGGCCGAGCGCATGTTCTCCAGAACGGTGCGGTCCGGGTCGAGCGTCTCGTGTTCCTGCGCGTAGTAGCCGAGCTTCAGGCCGTGGCCGGGGGCGACCTTGCCCGTGTCGGGCTGCTCGACCCCGGCCAGCAGCCGCAGCAGCGTGGTCTTGCCCGCGCCGTTGAGGCCGAGGATGACCACCCGGGACCCCTTGTCGATGGCCAGGCCGACATCGGTGAAGATCTCGAGCGAGCCGTAGGACTTCGACAGGCCCTCGGCGGTGAGCGGGGTCTTGCCGCACGGCGCGGGGTCGGGGAAGCGCAGCTTGGCGACCTTGTCGGACTGCCGTACCTCCTCCAGGCCGGCCAGCAGCCGCTCCGCACGCCGGGCCATGTTCTGTGCGGCGACGGTCTTGGTGGCCTTGGCCCGCATCTTGTCGGCCTGGGAGTTCAGGGCCGCGGCCTTCTTCTCGGCGTTGGCCCGCTCGCGCTTCCGGCGCTTCTCGTCCGCCTCGCGCTGGGTCAGGTACTGCTTCCAGCCCATGTTGTAGATGTCGATGGCGGAACGGTTGGCGTCCAGATAGAACACCTTGTTCACCACGGTCTCGACGAGCTGGATGTCGTGGGAGATGACGACGAATCCCCCGCGGTAGGTCTTGAGGAAGTCCCGCAGCCAGAAGATCGAGTCGGCGTCGAGGTGGTTGGTCGGCTCGTCGAGCAGCAGGGTGTCGGCGTCCGAGAAGAGGATCCGAGCGAGCTCGACGCGGCGCCGCTGGCCGCCGGAGAGGGTGTGCAGCGGCTGGCCGAGCACCCGGTCGGGGAGGTTGAGGCTGGCCGCGATGGTCGCGGCCTCGGCCTCGGCGGCGTACCCGCCCTTGGTCAGGAACTCGGTCTCCAGACGCTCGTACTTCCGCATCGCCCGCTCGCGAGTGGCGCCCTGGCCGGTGGCCATCCGCTGCTCGTTCTCCCGCATCTTGCGGAGCACACTGTCCAGGCCGCGGGCGGACAGGATGCGGTCGCGGGCCATCACCTCGAGGTCGCCGGTACGCGGGTCCTGAGGGAGGTAACCGACCTCTCCGGTGCGGGTGACCGTGCCGCCGGCAGGGATGCCCTCGCCGGCCAGCACCTTGGTCATGGTGGTCTTGCCTGCGCCGTTGCGGCCGACGAGACCGATGCGGTCGCTCCGGGCAATACGGAAAGAGGCGTTCTCGATGAGGACGCGGGCGCCTGCGCGCAGCTCGAGGCCGGTGGCGGTGATCACGGAAGGACTCCAGGGCAGAAAGGGGCGTCGGGACGGAGGGCGAGGTGGGCGACGCCTTTTAATGCGCAAGGAGAATGGCCATGCAGAGAAGTCTAGCGGGGCACGCAAACGCATTTTCGGCCGTGCCCGGGACCTCGCTTCGGCGGAAGCAGCCGCCTTCACATCCGGCCGGTCGGCGGGCGTGGAGCCGGTGCACCGGGCCCGGATACACCACTGTGCGGCAGGACGAAGTGATGCATTTCACCCATACTCGAGAGGGCGGCCGACTTCGAGGAGGGTGAACGTCATGACGCGTACCGGCACCGACCGGCCGACCGTCTACCCGACCCTGCTGTACGCCGACGCACAGGCGGCCATCAAACTGCTCACGGAGGCGTTCGGCTTCACGGCCGACGCGGTGTACACGGGCGAGGGCGACATGGTGACCCACGCCGAGCTCAGTTACGGCAACGGCGTGGTGATGCTCGGGTCGAAGGGCAGGGCGGGGGTGTTCGCCGAGGCCATGGGAGAGGGCGGTCCCGCGGGGATCTATGTGGTCGTCGAAGACGTCGACGCGCACTACCGGAAGGCCGCGGCGCACGGCGTCAAGATCCTCATGCCGCCGACCGACCAGGACTACGGCTCACGGGACTACATGGCGCGGGACGCCGAGGGCAACGTGTGGAGCTTCGGTACGTACGCTCCTGCGGGCGGCTCCGCGTAGGGGACTCCCCGGAGGGCTCCGAGCGCGAGTGGCCGAGCCGCCGGGTGCCCCGGGAACACCAGCGTGGTCGCGTGAGCCACGGTGGGCAGCGGACCATCCGGGAGACGGCCCCCAGCGGGTGGCGATCGGCCGCGAGGCGCCCGGCGGGGCTATCCCTACGCTTCTCCGGTGTGGACCTGGAAGGCCGCGCGGCGCACGGCCTTGGCAAGCGCCGGGTCGGGGTGCGCGGCCGCCAGGGCCACGAGTACCTGAACGGTTCGGGGATGACCGACGGCACGTACCTCGTTGAGCAGCGCGGGAACGGTTCCCTGCACCGCCGTCTCGAGGTGGCGTACGAGCAGCGGCCCCTCGCCGTGGTCGGCGACAGCGGCAGCGGTGTCCACCCACAGCCAGGTGGCCTCTTCGCGGGTGAGCACCTCCAGAGTCGCCTCGGGGTCGCCGCCCTCCAACTCCGCCAGCCAGAGCAGTGCGTAGGGCCGCAGGCCGGGCTCGTCGGCCACCGCGCGCACGGCGGGTTCGGCGGGCGCGCCGACGACGCGCAGCGCCTCGAAGGCGAGACCGCGCAGCAACGCGTCCTCGCCCCGGGCCGCGTCGAGGAGTTCGGTGACGGCGCTGCCGACCGGGCGGGCCGCCAGCCAGGCGCGGTACTCGTCGCGCGCCGGTCCCGGGGTGAGCCGGGAGCAGCCGCGGAGCATGTCCTCGGCCGACTGCTCGATGTTGCCGACGGGGCTCTGGGCGGCGACGCAGATCTGCTCGAGCTTGACCCAGACGGCCCAGTTCCCCAGTGGGGTGAGGGTGGCCTGGCCGTCGTCGAGCGTCAGCGCCCCGACCGAGGCGAGGGCGTCGAGCGCCCAGTCGAGCAGCGCGACGGGCGGGGGCCCGTCGACGGTCGGTACGTCCCCCGACGCACTCCCGTCCGGACCGAACGGGACCTCGCAGCGCTCGGTGCGCAGCTCGGCGACGCGCTGTTCGAGCATGTCCAGCAGCGCGGAGACCGGAACCGGTCCGGCGGAGAGCTGGAGCAGGGAGAGGAGTTGGGGCACGGCCTCGACGACTTCTCCGACCGAGGTAGGCGCGAAGGCGGCGGGCGCGGGGTGGGCCAGGGACCAGGCGTCGAAGAGGGCGACCCAGCCGCGCAGCGCGGCGCTGTCGTCGCGGTCCCATGCCCGCAGCCGCCAGCCGGGGCGGGCGGTGCCGCAGTGCAGCTCGACGAGACCGGCGAGCCGTGCCCGGTCCCAGTCGGCTCGGACCTGGCACGGCGTCAGTTTCAGTGCGACGGCCGCCCTTTCGGCGGCTTCGGCGTCGAGCGCGCCGGTGCCCGCGGGGCGCAGCTGGTTGCCGCGGGCCCGCTCCGCATCGGCCCAGCGGGCGATCCGTACGGCGCCCGCGAGGCCTTCCCTCGCCCGGTCGGCCAGCTCGGCGCGCGGCGGGGTGCCCGCCGGAGGGCGGGGCGCGGGCCGGGCACGTCGGCTCGTCACAGCCCGGCGGGCGGCGACGATCGGTCGTCGGGGGACAAGGCGGAGCCGGGAGTCGCGTGGGGTACGGGACGTCACGGGAAGCAGTCTTCCCGCTGACGCCCCGAAAGCCCAATCGGGATCCTCCCCCAGCTACCTCCCCCAGCTAACGCTGGGTGGTACCCCCAGGGAGGTGCCCCCACGCGCGGATTCCGCACTGCCCCAGCCCCCGACTGCCGTCGGTTCCGCGCCCGGCGCCTCGCGCCGGAGGTTTTCCCCACCTGCCCGGCCTTTCAAGGGCGGGCAGGTGGGAACAGACCGCGCCGTAGGCGCGGTGGACGGCGGGGCGCCCTGGGCTACAGCAGGGGGGTCAGGAAGCGGCGCAGGGCTTCCTCGTAGGAGTCCGGCGCCGCGTTCCACATGGCGCCGTGCGGTGCGTGCTCCACCGTGTGCAGCGTGACCAGATCCGGGCGGCGATCGGCGAGCGCCCTGGAGGCGCCCCAGGGCGCGATCGCGTCGTCCGGACCGTGCAGCAGGAGCGTGGGAACGGCCAGTCTGTCCGGATCGGACGCCTCGGGCAGACCGGTGCCGCCCAGACCGGTGCGCCCCTGCACGGCGCGTACGGCCAGCGGCAGCAGCACCGCGGGCGAGCCGTCGGCGGCGGTGAGCGCCCGTACGGTCGCCCGCCAGTCGAGGACCGGCGAGTCGAGCACGATCCCGGTGATCCGCCTCCGCAGCGCGGACTCTGCGGCGGCGTGCAGGGCCATGGTGGCGCCCGTGGACCAGCCGTACAGCACGACGGACTCCGCGCCGTACCGCACCGCGTAGCGGATCGCCGCGTCCAGGTCGCGCCACTCCGTGGCACCGAGGTGGCCGATGCCGTCCGGGAGGCGCGGCGCGCCGAGGTCGCCGCGGTAGGCGAGATCCAGCACCGGGACGCCGCACCGCTGGAGGAAGGGCATGACGACCATGGGGTGTTCGCGGCTGGTGCCGAGGCCGTGCACAGTGATCACCCAGGTTTCGCGCGCACCGGGCACGAACCACGCGGGAAGCAGGCCGAGTTCACCCGGCACGTCCACGTCCGCGTGGTCGAGGCCGAGCGCGTCCCGCGGATTGCCGATGTGCAGCTGCGGGGTGAGCCACATCCTGGCTCCCGGCCGGAGCGCGCCGTGCGTGACCCGTTCGAGGCGGCGGACGACCACGTCGGGAGGGTGTGGCGTCGTATCCAGCACGGGCCCGACGATCGCATGTCCTTCGTCACCGGTCAGGCCGTACGTGCCGGGCCGCAGGGAAGCCAGGCTGCGCGTCAGGCCGATGTGTCCGGCGGCGACCTCGTGGACGGTCAGCTGGGGATCGGAGGGGAACGGCCGCTGACGCGAGGGCTTGAGGGCAGCGTCACTGGCGTACCGCCCGGCCGCCACAGCGGCCGCGCCGGCACCGAGCACGGTGATGACGGCCGAGGCCGCAGCTGTACGCAGGCGCATCCTCCCCAGTGTGGGCGGGGGCGAAGACCCGGGCCAGTGGGCGGACGCGGCCGGGTGACCGGTTCGCGCGCCCTCGCCCACGGGGCGGCCGAGCGCAGGCGACGGGCAGCCGACTCGGTGTCAGCTGCGCTGTCCGTAGCCGCGCAGCCGCTCCGCCACGGCCCGCAGTTGACGCCGGGACAGCAGGCGCGGAGTGTGCCCCGGCACGGAGCTCGCGGCGAGCCAGACCCGGCACATCCACTCCAGCTGAGCCGTGCGGTCGTAAGCCTGGTCGAGCGTGCTGCCGTACGCCACGGTGCCGTGGTTCTGGAGCAGACATGCGCTGCGGTCACGGAGCGCGCTCAGCACGTTCCCGGCCAACTCGTCGCTGCCGTACAGGGCGTAGCCGGCGACGCGTACGGGACCTCCGAGCGCCGCCGCCATGTAGTGGATGAGCGGCAGCTCGTCGACGATGGTGGAGACCGCCGTGGCATGGACGGCGTGGGTGTGGACGACCGCCGCAGCGTCGGTGCCGCGGTAGACCGCCAGGTGCATCGGCAGCTCGCTGGTGGGCTTCAGCTCGCCGAGGACCTGGCGCCCGTCGAGGTCGACGCCGACCACGTCGTGCGGGGCCAACCGGTCGTACGCGACGCCGGTCGGGGTGACCAGCACGGTGTCGCCGACACGCACCGAGACGTTGCCCGAGGTGCCGACCACCAGACCGTCGGCGACGGTCCGACGCGCCGTGGCCACCAGTTCGGCCCAGGCCGGTACCAGGTCCTCAGACGGCTGTCGGGACTCTTGGGGCCCACGGGACGCCGATGGGGTTCGCTCCGCCATGTCCTCACCCATGTGTCCTCACCTCCGCTGCCGATCCTGACAGGCCCCGGTGTGCCCGGACCTGTCAGGAGTGCCTGCGGCTCGAGCGCGCGACACGACCCGGCCGGAAGGGGTGGCATGGAGCACGGGGTTCAGCGACAGGTATCCGGCAGACCTGAACGGCGGCCGGTGATCTGCACCACAGCCGGGTGGCGGAGCGAGGGCACCGGGCAGGAACGAGATCCAGGCGGGCACCCCCGCCCTGGGGCCGGAACGCATCCTTCCATCGCGGCCTGTACGGACCCCGGCACATAGCAGCACCTGGACACCCCCTCCCGTTAACTTTCCGTTCACCCCGTGTCCCTACGGTCGCAACGCCACTGACCTTCGAACTGATTGCCTGGGTGAATGGAACACATCACGCTTCTCATCGGGATCGTGATCATCACGGCCTTGGTGTTCGACTTTACGAACGGCTTCCACGACACCGCCAACGCCATGGCCACCACCATCTCCACCGGGGCTCTCAGGCCCAAGACGGCGGTGGCGATGTCGGCGGTCCTCAACCTCGTCGGCGCGTTCCTCTCCGTGGAGGTCGCCGCGACGATCTCCAAGGGCATCATCGACGAAACCGGGATCCAGCCCGAAGTGATCTTCGCGGGTCTGGTGGGCGCGATCGTCTGGAATCTGCTGACCTGGCTCGCCGGCCTCCCCTCGAGTTCCTCGCACGCCCTCTTCGGAGGCCTGATCGGTGCCACCGTCGCCTCGGTCGGCTTCGGTGCCGTCCATGGCGACGAGGTCGTCATGAAGATCCTCATCCCGGCCCTCGCCGCGCCGGTCGTCGCCGGCCTCGCCTCCATGCTGGCCACCCGGTTCACCTACCGCGCGGCCCGGCACGCGGACCCGGAGGCCACCGCCAAGGGCTACCGAGCCGGCCAGATCACCTCCGCCGCCCTGGTCTCCCTGGCCCACGGCACCAACGACGCGCAGAAGACCATGGGTGTGATGACGCTGGCGCTGATCACCGGCGGCGCGCTGGCCCCGGACGCCGACCCGCCGCTGTGGGTCATCGCCTCGGCCGGCATAGCCATCGCCCTCGGTACGTACCTGGGTGGCTGGCGGATCATCCGCACCATGGGCAAGGGCCTCACCGACATCCAGCCGCCGCAGGGCTTCGCCGCCCAGACCGGCGCCGCGGTGACCATCCTGGCCTCCTCCCACCTCGGCTTCGCACTCTCCACCACCCAGGTCTGCTCCGGCTCGGTGATGGGCGCGGGCCTGGGCCGCAAGGGCTCTGTGGTGCGCTGGTCGACCGCGGGCCGGATGATCGCCGCCTGGGGTCTGACCCTGCCGGCCGCCGGGCTGGTCGGCGGCGCCGCCGCCCTGCTGGCACAGCAGGGCACAGCGGGCGTCACCGCCGTCGCCGTGCTGGCCCTCGTCGCCTGCGCCGCGATCTGGATTGCCTCGCGGCGCAAGCCGGTCGATCACACCAACGTCAACGACGTGGAGCCCGCGGGTGTCGTCACCGCCGCCATCCAGGCGGTCTCCCCGCCCCCCGTCGGCGCCCCGGTCTCCGCCGAGCCCGACGAGCGCGCCGAGCCCGACCCCGTCGGCGAGTCCCAGCCCGCCACCGTCCAGGTCACGGCCTAGCTAAGGAACCCTCCTTTCATGAACATCGACTGGGTAGCACTCGGCCAGGTCTTCGGCGTCAGCCTCGTGGTGACCGTCGGGGTCGTGGGTCTGTTCACCCTCGGCATCGTCGGCACCTCTCGCAAGCCACGGCCACACACCGACGGCAGTGCCGACACGACCGGCACGAGCGCCGCGACCGGTGCCGCCACGCTGCTTGCGCGCACCGGCGGATACGCCTGCTTCGCGCTGTGCGCGGCCGCCATCGCGTACGGCTTCCACCTGATCGTCGCCTGACGACGGATCCGGGGCCACGGCCCGCGGGGCGGGAGACACCACCCGTGTCTCCCACCCCGCGGGCCGTCGTTGTGTGTCTGGGCACACTCTCCTCTCGCAGGTCACAGGCAAGTTGACGGGCCTTCGCGGGGCGTGGTGGACTGCCGACGCCAAACGGCGGCAGGAGAGGAAGCCGGTGCGAATCCGGCGCGGTCCCGCCACTGTCACCGAGGAGCGCTCCCCCACCCGATACGTCACGGCCCGTCCTGCGGGCTGGAAGGCCGGGGAGGGGCGCACCGACCGGGAACACGGATGAAGGAGCGGGTCGAGACCAAGTCCGGTACGGCGTTGTGGAGGTCCCCCGGCCGAAGTCCCGGGGGCAGCGGCAGCGATGCTGCGCGCGACGAGCACAACGCAGAGCCGGGCGAGGGCCATCGACCCGTGACGCCGTGAGCCCTGTTGGCGCGCCTCGTGAGCGCCGATCCGGGAGCCAGGAGACTCTCACCGCCGGTACGTCGAGCCAGGGCGCGGACCCTGAGTGAGGACATGTCGCCATGCCGGGCTGCCGCCGCACGTCACAAGCCGTCCGTACGTCATCCCGTGGTCGTTGTCCACGCCGCGGCACGACGCGGTGTCCACGCCGAGGCACGACGGCGGTCTGAGCCGATGCCTGCCGAACACACCTCATTCGTGTGCGGCGCCGCGCTCGGCTTCGTCTGCGACCTCGTCGTGGGCGACCCCCGGCGCGGGCACCCCGTTGCCGCGTTCGGGCGCGCCGCGGCCGCCGCGGAGCGCCGACTGTGGCACGACCACCGCGGGTACGGGGCGCTGTACGCCGCCGTCTGCGCGGGCGGCGCGGTGGCGGTCGCCGCCGGGCTGCAGCGCGCCGTACGCCGTTCCCCCGCGGCGGTGGCCTCGCTGACGGCGGTCGCCACCTGGGCGGTGCTGGGCGGCACATCCCTGGGGCGTGAGGCACGGGCCATCGGCGCCGCGCTGGCCGCGGAGGACATCGAAGCGGCGCGCGAGCGGCTGCCGCACCTGTGCGGCCGGGATCCCCAGTCCCTCGACGAGCAGCAGATCGCACGGGCCGTCGTGGAGTCGGTGGCCGAGAACACCTCCGACGCCGTCGTCGGCGCGCTGGTGTGGGGCGCCGTCGCGGGAGTGCCGGGCCTGGCCGGCTTCCGCGCCGTCAACACGCTGGACGCCATGGTGGGCCACAAATCGCCTCGCCACCGCCGTTTCGGCTGGGCCTCGGCCCGGCTCGACGACGTGGTGGGCTATCCGGGTTCGCGGCTCACGGCCGTGTTGACGGTGCTGGCCGGGCCGGACCGGCGAGGAGCCGGGCGGGTGTTGCGCCGAGACGCGCGCGAGCACCCGAGCCCCAACGCCGGGCCGGTCGAGTCCGCGTTCGCGGGAGCGCTGGGCGTCCGCCTGGGCGGCACCCTCGCCTACGGCGGCCGGGTCGAACACCGGCCCGTACTTGGTGCGGAGAACCGGCCGGTGGACACCCCGGACATCGAGCGCGCGGTGCGACTGTCACGGCGCGTCAGTCTGCTCGCACTGGCGGCGTGCGCCGCCGGACGCCTGATCGTGGGCCGCCTGACGGAACGCGCCGCGCGCCCCGCGGGTAGGGGCACGTCACCCGCTGGGGAGGGGAGCGTATGAGCTGGGGGCATCTCCCAGCAGTAGCTGGAGGGAAGGTCCGTGGTCGCCGCGGCGGCGGTCTGCTGGTTGCGGGGACCACGTCCGACGCCGGGAAGAGCGTCGTCACGGCGGGGATCTGCCGGTGGCTGGCCCGCAAGGGCATCTCCGTCGCGCCGTTCAAGGCACAGAACATGTCACTGAACTCCTTTGTGACACGGGAAGGTGCGGAGATCGGCCGGGCGCAGGCCATGCAGGCGGCGGCCGCGCGAATCGAACCGACGGCGCTGATGAACCCCGTGCTGCTCAAGCCGGGCGGCGACCGCAGCAGCCAGGTCGTACTGCTGGGCAAGCCGGTGGGCGAGTTGAGCGCCCGCGGGTACTTCGGGGGGACCGGCGGATCCGGGAGGCCCGGGCCCGCCACGACGCCGCAACCGGACGCCGTATCCGCCGGGACGACGCCGTACAAGGGGCGGCAGGAGGAGCTGTTCGGCACCGTACTGGAGTGCCTCGAGGAGCTGCGGGGCAGGTATGACGCGGTGATCTGCGAAGGAGCGGGGAGCCCGGCCGAGATCAATCTGCGGCGCACCGACATCGTCAACATGGGCCTCGCGCGGGCCGCGGAACTGCCGGTCGCGGTGGTCGGGGACATCGACCGGGGCGGCGTCTTCGCGTCCTTCTTCGGCACGACCGCGCTGCTCAGCCGGGAGGACCAGGCGCTCGTCGCCGGGTATCTGGTCAACAAGTTCCGCGGCGATGCGTCCCTGCTGGAGCCGGGTCTTGAGATGTTGCGCGGGCTGACCGGGCGGCGCACCTACGGCGTGCTGCCGTTCGCGCACGGGCTCGGCATCGACGAGGAGGACGGGCTGCACATCTCGATGCGGGGAGCGGTCCGGGAGTCGTCGGTCGCTCCGCCGCTCGGCGAGGACGTGCTGCGGGTCGCCGTCGCCGCCGTGCCGCTGATGTCCAACTTCACCGACGTCGACGCGCTGGCCGCCGAACCGGGTGTGGTGGTGCGGTTCGTGGACCGGCCCGAAGAGCTGGCCGACGCCGATCTGGTCGTGCTCCCCGGGACCCGCGGCACCGTGCGGGCGCTGGCGTGGCTGCGCGAGCGCGGCATCGCGGACGCGGTGCTCCGGCGGGCCGCGGAGGGCCGGCCGGTGCTGGGCGTCTGCGGCGGCTTCCAGATGCTCGGCGAGCGCATCGAGGACGAGGTCGAGTCCCGGGCGGGGGCGGTGGACGGGCTCGGACTGCTGCCGGTACGGGTCCGGTTCGCGGCCGAGAAGACCCTCGCGCGGCCGGTGGGCGAGGCGTTCGGGGAGCGGGTCGAGGGCTACGAGATCCACCACGGGGTGGCCGATGTCGGCGCAGCGGACGAGGCGTTCCTCGACGGTTGCCGGCGGGGGGCCGTCTGGGGCACCCACTGGCACGGCTCGCTGGAGAGCGACGGCTTCCGCCGGGCCTTTCTGCGCCGGGTGGCGAAGGCGGCCGGGCGCCGCTTCGTCCCGGCCCCGGACACCTCGTTCGGAGCGCTGCGCGAGGAGCAGCTGGACCGGCTCGGAGACCTGATCGAGGAACACGCCGACACGGACGGTCTGCTGCGGCTGATCGAGCAAGGCGTTCCGTCCGGTCTGCCCTTCATCGCACCTGGAGCACCATGACACGCGCCACGAACGCTTCGGACAGCGGAGCACTCCACGGCCGCCGGGCCGCTGGGAGAGAGGGAATGGAAGCCGCATGACCACGACCGCACATGTTCCGCACTACCCCTTCACCGCGATCGTCGGCATGGACGACCTGCGGCTGGGGCTGCTCCTCAACGCGGTCTCCCCGGCTGTCGGCGGTGTGCTCGTGCGCGGCGAGAAGGGCACGGCCAAGTCGACGGCAGTACGTGCGCTGGCGGCGTTGATGCCCTCGGTGGACGTCGTGCCGGGCTGCCGCTTCTCCTGTGCTCCGGCCGCTCCCGACCCGGCCTGCCCCGACGGGCCGCACGAGTCCGGCCCGGGCACCACCCGTGCCGCGCGGATGGTCGAACTGCCGGTCGGCGCCTCGGAGGACCGGCTGGTCGGCGCGCTGGACATCGAGCGAGCGCTGTCGGAGGGCAAGAAGGCGTTCGAACCAGGCCTGCTGGCGGACGCGCACCGCGGTGTGCTGTACGTGGACGAGGTCAACCTCCTCCACGACCACCTGGTCGACCTGCTGCTGGACGCGGCCGCCATGGGGGCCTCGTACGTCGAGCGCGAGGGCGTCTCGGTGCGGCACGCGTCGCGGTTCCTGCTCGTCGGCACGATGAACCCCGAAGAGGGCGAGCTGCGGCCGCAGTTGCTCGACCGCTTCGGTCTGACGGTCCAGGTCGCCGCCTCGCGGGAGCCGGACCAGCGGGTCGAGGTGGTCCGGCGGCGGCTCGCGTACGACGAGGACCCAGCCGGTTTCGCGGCGCGCTGGGCGGATGAGGAGACGGCGCTGCGCGAACGGATCGCCGCGGCCCGCGCGCTGCTGCCCGCGGTACGGCTCGGGGACCGGGCGCTGCGGCGGATCGCGGCCGTATGCGCGGCGTTCGAGGTCGACGGCATGCGCGCGGACATCGTGACGGCGCGGACGGCGACCGCGCTGGCCGCCTGGGCCGGGCGTACCGACGTGCTGGAGGAGGACGTCCGGCAGGCGGCGCTGCTGGCACTCCCGCACCGGCGGCGGCGCAACCCCTTCGATGCGCCGGGGCTGGACGAGGACAAACTCGACGAGGCGCTGGAGGAGTTCGGCAGGGACGACGATCCGGACCCGGAGCCGGGCGGACCGGACGGCCCGGGGGGAGGGCAGCCGCCGCAGGACGGTCCGGACGCGCCCGATGTTCCCGACGCGCCCGATGTTCCCCGACCGCGCGAGGCACCTCCGGCCGAGGCCGAGCAGCCGGAAACCTCGGACGGCGCGCAGGAAGTCCCGGACGGCGCACGGCAGGAACCGCACGCCCCGGAGGCAGCGGCCGACGCCGCCCAGGAATCCCAGGAAGGCGGGCGACGGGCCGGCGGTGGCGACGAGTCCGCCGTGGCGCCGGGAGAGCCGTTCGCGACCCGGACGTTCAGCGTTCCCGGTCTGGGTGACGGGGCGGCCGGCCGGCGGTCGCGGGGGCGTACGGCGTACGGGCGCACGACGGGGGCGCGTCGGCCCCGGGGCGCGCTGACCGGGCTGCATCTGACGGCCACCGTGCAGGCGGCCGCGCCACACCAGCACACGCGCGGGCGCCGCGGCCCGGGACTTCTCGTACGGCGCGACGATCTGCGGCAGGCCGTCCGCGAGGGGCGCGAGGGCAACCTGGTGCTCTTCCTCGTGGACGCCTCGGGCTCGATGGCCGCCCGCAAGCGGATGGGTGCGGTGAAGGGTGCCGTGCTCTCCCTGCTGCTGGACGCCTACCAGCGCCGCGACAAGGTGGGCCTGGTGACCTTCCGTGGCACGGACGCGGAGCTGGCGCTGCCGCCCACGTCGTCCGTCGAGGCGGGCGCGGCGCGCCTGACGTCGCTGCCGACGGGCGGTCGGACGCCGCTGGCGGCCGGACTGCTGAAGGCCCGGGAGGTACTGCGGGTGGAGCGGCTGCGGGACCCGGCACGCCGGCCGCTGCTGGTCGTCGTGACCGACGGGCGGGCCACCGCGCCCGGTTCGGGGCGTAGGGGGGTGCCGGGGGCCGGCCCGGCGGCGCGGGGATCGCAGGGCGAGGCGCTCACGGCGGTGGCACGCGCCGCGCGTCTGCTGGCCGCCGAAGGCACCGCCTCCCTGGTGGTGGACTGCGAGTCCGGGCCGGTGCGTCTCGGGCTGGCCGGTGCTCTCGCCCGCGACCTCGGCGGTACGGCCGTGACCTTGGACGAGCTGCGGGCGGACAGCGTCGCCGGGCTCGTCCGCGATGTGCAGGGAACGAGGAGGGCGGCGTAATGCCACAAGGACAGCCGAGTGTCGTGCCGAACGACGGACTGACGACACGCCAGCGGCGCAACCGGCCGCTGGTCATGGTGCACACCGGCATCGGTAAAGGGAAGTCGACCGCCGCCTTCGGGATGGCGCTGCGGGCGTGGAACCAAGGGTGGTCGGTCGGTGTATTTCAGTTTGTGAAGTCGGCGAAGTGGCGGGTCGGAGAGGAGCGTGCGCTGCGCGTCCTCGGCGACTCGGGCGAAGGGGGGACCGTCGCATGGCACAAGATGGGCGAGGGCTGGTCCTGGGTCCAGCGGGACATCGCCTCCAGCGAGGAGGCCGCGCGGGAGGGCTGGGAGCAGGTCAAGCGCGATCTGGCCGCCGAGGCGTACGGCTTCTACGTACTGGACGAGTTCGCCTACCCGCTGCACTGGGGCTGGGTGGACGTCGCAGAGGTGGTGTCGGTGCTGCGGGACCGCCCGGGGACGCAGCACGTCGTCATCACCGGCCGCAACGCCCCTCAGCCGCTGATCGACTTCGCCGATCTGGTCACGGACATGTCGAAGGTCAAGCACCCGATGGACGCGGGCCAGAAGGGCCAGAGGGGCATCGAGTGGTGAGATCCGCCGTTCCGCGTCTGGTCGTCGCCGCACCGGCCTCGGGCAGCGGAAAGACGACCGTCGCCACGGGGTTGATGGCGGCCTTCGCGGAGCGCAGACTCACCGTGTCGCCGCACAAGGTCGGCCCGGACTACATCGACCCCGGCTATCACGCGCTCGCCACCCGGCGGCCGGGCCGCAACCTGGACGCGTATCTGTGCGGGCCCGAGCGGATCGCACCGCTGTTCCTGCACGGCGCCGCCGGTGCTGACCTCGCGGTGATCGAAGGCGTGATGGGGCTCTACGACGGGGTCTCCGGCCAGGGCGAGCTGGCCTCGACGGCTCATGTCGCCAAGCTGTTGCGGACCCCGGTGGTGCTGGTGGTCGACGCGTCCTCGCAGTCCCGCTCGGTGGCAGCGCTGGTGCACGGCTTCGCCTCGTGGGACCCCGAGGTTCGGATCGGCGGTGTGATCCTCAACAAGGTGGGGTCGCAGCGGCACGAAGAGCTGCTGCGCGAGGCGCTGGACGAGTCGGGCGTCCCGGTGCTCGGCGCCCTGCGACGCGCCGAGCAGCTCCGTACGCCATCCCGCCACCTGGGTCTGGTGCCGGTCGCCGAGCGGCGTCCGGAGGCGGTCGAGGCGGTGGCCGCACTGGCGGCGCGGGTGCGCGAGGGCTGTGATCTGGACGCACTGCTGGCCCTGGCGCGCAGCGCGCCGCCGCTGACGGGTCCGGCGTGGGACCCCGTCGCCGCCCTCCGGGAGGCGACAGCGGGCCCGTCCCCGACGGGCCGGCCCGTGGTGGCGCTCGCCGGCGGTCCCGCGTTCACCTTCTCGTACGCGGAGCATGCGGAGCTGCTGACCGCCGCCGGCGCGGAGGTGGTCGCCTTCGATCCGCTGCGGGACGAGGCACTGCCCGAGGGGACCGCGGGACTGGTCATCGGGGGCGGCTTCCCGGAGGTCTACGCCCCGGAGTTGTCGGCGAACGAGCCCTTGCGCACCGCGGTCGCAGAGCTGGCCGCGTCCGGCGCGCCGGTGGTGGCGGAGTGCGCCGGGCTGCTGTATCTCGCGCGGTCGCTGGACGGTCGGCCGATGTGCGGCGTGCTGGACGCGGAGGCACGGATGTCGGAGCAGCTCACTCTCGGCTACCGGGACGCGGTGGCGGTCTCGGACAGCGTTCTGGCGTCGGCCGGGGTGCGCATGCGTGGGCATGAGTTCCACCGCACGGTGATCGAGCCGGGTGCCGGCGCGGCGCCGGCCTGGGGACTGGCCGTGCCTGAGCGCCGCGTCGAAGGATTCGTCGAGAAAGGGGTGCATGCCTCGTACGTCCATGTGCACTGGGCCGGTGCACCGGACGCGGCCCGGAGGCTCGTGGAAAGGTGTGGCGCATGCGCGACGACGCCTGTGGGGTGACACGTTCCGCCCGCACCCCCCCGGCCGACGAGGCCGCAGCCCTGCAGGTCACCGGTCAGGCCGCACCGCCCGGGGAGCACCCTGCGGAGTCACCGGCCGCGCTGGCGGCGGGGGTTGGGGCGAGCCGTGGTGTCGCCGCCGACGAGGTGCTGGGGCTCCTGGAAGAGGCGCTGGCCTCGGCAGGGCTGTCGCTGCGCTCCATCGCCGCGATGGCGACCGTCGATGCCAAGGTCGGCGAGCCGGGGCTCGTCGAGGCGGCCGAGCGGCTCGGGCTGTCGCTGCGGACGTACCCGGCACAGGCCCTGGCGGCCGTCGACGTGCCCCACCCGTCCGGTGCACCGCTGGCCGCCACGGGCACGCCCAGTGTTGCCGAGGCGGCCGCGCTCCTCGCCGCCGGGCCCGGCGGCGAACTCCTCGTGCCCAAGTGGAAGTCCGCGCCCAGAGGACGCCCCGCGATGGCCACCGTGGCCGTCGCCCGGCGCCGGCCGAGCCGCGCGCCGATCGTGGCGGGTCCGGATACCTGCGGGCGCCAACACGGCGGCACCGAAGCGTCGCAGCACCAAGAGCCCCTACTCGAGAACGAACCGCAAACCCTCGGTAACGTCTACGGGAAGGGAGGCCCTGCGGTCGCCGCGACTGTTCGCGACGCACCGCTCCCCCCACCACATTCCCCACCGGCCACCGCCCCCCGCACCGAGGAGTTCTCGTGACCACTCCGCCCGCGCTGCTCATCACCGGCCACAGCACCGACGAGCCTGCGGCCGAGGCCTTCCGTGCCTTCGTACGGGAACTCGGCCGGCGCAACCCCGAACTCCCCGTCGCGGGCTTCTTCGAGCTCGCCTCACCACCGCTGGCGGAGGCGCTGTGCGAGCTCGCCGAGCGGGGCGTGAGCCAGGTCGCCGCCGTACCACTGATCCTCGGGCCTTCGAAGGGCGACGTCCCGGCTGCGCTCACCCGGGAGTTGGCGCAGCACCCCGGGGTCTCCTGTTGGTACGGCCGCCCGCTCGGACCGCACCCCAAGCTGCTGACGGTTCTGGAGCGCCGACTCGACGAGGCACTGGGCACTCATGCGCGTACGCCCGCCGACCGCGCGTACACCACCGTGCTGCTGGTGGGCCGGGGCTCGACGGACCCGCACCAGAATGCCGAGGTGCACAAGGCCGCCCGGCTGCTGTGGGAGGGGCGCGGCTTCGCGGGCGTGGAGACCGCCTTTCTCTCGCTCGCCGCTCCCGATGTGCCATCGGGCCTGGACCGTTGCCTCAGGCTCGGCGCGCGCCGGATCGTCGTGCTGCCGTACGTCCTGTTGACCGGCACCGTCCCCGAGCGGGTGCGGATGCAGACGGAGGGCTGGGCTTCGGCCCATCCCGAGGTGGAGGTGCTGTCGGCCGATGTCGTCTGGCCCGCCGAGGAGTTGGTCGACGTGGTGATGGAGAGCTACCGCGAAGTGGTCGAGAGCGAGGGCTATGCGCACCGGATCCCCCGCATCGCGCCGACCGGTACCGGACCCGGGGCGGTCGGGTCGTGGCCGGACCACGACCCGGACGACCCGGACGACGCGGCCGTCCAGGTCGCCGAACACGACCGACCCCGACATCTCCACGGCACCGGTGGCCACGCCCATGCTCGCTGACCCGGAGACTCCGGGGGCTCCGGGGGCTCACCCCGAACCGGACCTGCGGCATCATGGCGACGCCGAAGTGCGGGACGCCGGGGCCGGCTTGACCGATCTCGCGGTCAACGTCCGGGCCGGCACTCCCCCGGCCTGGCTCAAAGCCCGGATCGCCTCCTCCCTCGAGGATCTCGCCGTTTATCCGGACCCGAGGTCCGCACACCATGCCGTGGCCGTACGGCATGGACTGCCGCCCGGCCATGTGCTGCTGACGGCGGGGGCGGCGGAGGCGTTTGTGCTCGTGGCACGGGCGTTCACCGCCCGGCGACCGGTTGTCGTCCATCCGCAGTTCACCGAACCGGAGGCCGCCCTGCGGGATGCCGGCCACCGGGTGGAGCGCGTCCTGCTGGACGCACGGGACGGCTTCCGACTCCGGCCGGAAGCCGTCCCCGAGGAGGCCGACCTCGTCGTGGTCGGCAATCCGACCAACCCCACCTCCGTGCTGCACCGCGCCGAGGATCTCGCGCTGCTGGCCCGTCCCGGCCGGGTCCTCGTCGTGGACGAGGCCTTCATGGACGCGGTGCCCGGCGAGCGCGAGTCGCTGGCCGGGCACACGGACCTGCCGGGTCTGGTCGTTCTGCGCAGCCTCACCAAGACCTGGGGCCTCGCCGGACTCCGGATCGGCTACGTCCTCGCCGGGCCCGACCGGATCGCGGCGCTCAAGCGGGCCCAGCCGCTGTGGCCGGTGTCCGGCCCCGCCCTGGCCGCGGCCGAGGCGTGCAGCGAGCCGCAGGCGCTCGCCGAAGCCGCGCACGCCGCGCACCGCATCGCCGCCGACCGGGCCCATCTCGTGGCCCGGCTGGCCGAGTTCGACGGCCTGCACGTCTGCGAGCCGGCCGCCGGGCCGTTCGTGCTGATCCGCCTGGCGAACGCCGTTGCGGTGCGCGAGCGACTGCGCGGTCTGGGCTTCGCGGTCCGCCGCGGCGACAGCTTCCCGGGCCTCGGACGCGACTGGCTGCGGCTGGCGGTGCGCGACCGGGCCACGACCGACCGGTTCGCAGTGGCGCTGGCGAAGGCGCTTGCCGAGAGCCGAGCCACGAGCCCGCGCGGCAACGGGATCCGGGTCAGCTCCGGCGCCGCCGACGGGTGAGCACCAACGCCCCCGCACCCCCGGCGATCAGCAAGGCCGCGGCTCCAGCCACGTAGGGCGTGGTGGAACTGCCGCCGGTCTCGGCGAGGTTCTCCTTCTCTCCCACCGGGCCGGTCTGCGTGCTGATGTCCGGCTCCTCGTCCTGAGGGTTCGCCGCCCCGGGCTTCTCCGCCTCCGGCTTCTCCACCTCCGGCTTCTCCGTCTCGGGCTTCTCCGCCCCAGGCTCCTCCTGCCCCGGCGCGGCCTTCGGCCGCTCGCACGTGGCCTCGACGAGTGTGACCCGCCCGTCGACCGCGGCGACGTTCCGCTTCAGCGGTTTGACGGAGACCTTCAGGTCGAGCGCAGTCGCGGCGGCCGAGTGCGAGGTGGTGTTGGCCCTCGAGAGCTCGAGTCGCACCGTTCCGACACCCGGTACCACCACCGTCGCCGTCCCGCGCGCGCTGAGCCTGGCCTCCTTGCCGAGGACCCGCACCGTGCCCAGGAGATTCGACTCGGCTGTCGGCTTCTTGCCCGCCGCGCAGACCGCCCGGGCCGTGACCTGTTCGACCTCGATCAGCGACAGCAGGGGCAGTCCCGGGACATGGGCCTTGGCGCGTACGAGTTTCGCGGAGCCCTCGGCCTTGTGCGGGTCGACGGTGGCGCGGGCACTGGCCACGTCGGCACGCAGCACGCTGACCGGCCTGCCCTTGTCCACTCCGTCCACCTTCACGGTCAGCGCGGTCTTGTCCGCACTCGCCGGTGCGTGCACCTCGTTGAGGGAGGCGTCGAGCGGGACATCGGCCGTCTTGTCGAGCAGATCGACATCGAGGGCGGCGCGCAGCACGACGGCACCGGCCTTTCCTTCGCCGCCCGTGGCCTGGGCGGCAGGCGCGCCGACGAGGACCGCGGGACCGACGGCCAGTGCGGTGGTGGTGAGCACAGCGGCCGCACGGCGTACGGGCAGGCTGAAGGCAGAGCTGTTCACGGTGAAACCCCCACAGGAGACATACTTTTCAGTCGCCGGCTTCGCCCTCGGCTGACACGACACCCGGGACAGGAGCGCCGACGACCTCGACGCCCGACATACTTACGCACTGAGGGTGAATGAACAGAGACCTGAAGCGAGTTCATCCCAAAGGGTGGTTTCCGCGCCCATATTCGAATCCAACGGCACACACGTAGCCTGCAATCACCTGTGCACCAGCACCCGGCCGCTCACCCGAGCACATTCAACGACGCGCTTCCCGCGCGCGTCACGCTCGGTCAATCCCGCGACGGCGCGGAGGCCTCCCGCTGCCCGCGGTCAGCCGTGGACGCGGCCGCGCAGAACCACCCGCCGTGGCGCGGTCAGCACCCGTACGTCCGCGCGGGGATCCGTCTCGTAGACCACCAGGTCCGCCGACGCGCCCTCGGTGAGCCCCGGCCGCCCCAGCCACTCCCTGGCTCCCCATGTCGTGGCGGACAGCGCCACGACGGGCGGGATACCGGCCTTGACGAGCTCCTGGACCTCCGACCCGACGAGTCCGTGCGCGAGCGAGCCGCCCGCGTCCGTGCCCGCGTAGATCGGGATCCCGGCGTCGTACGCGGCACGCACGGTGTCGTAACGGCGGGCGTGCAGCCGTCGCATATGGCCCGCCCAGAGCGGGTACCTGGCCTCGGCGCCGTCCGCGAGCCGGGGAAACGTCGCGATGTTGACGAGGGTCGGGACGATCGCGACCCCGCGCTCCGCGAACAGCGGAATGGTCTCCTCGGTCAGCCCGGTGGCGTGCTCGATGCAGTCGATGCCCGCCTCCACCAGCGGGGCCAACGTCTCCTCCGCGAAGCAGTGGGCGGTGACGCGGGCGCCCAACCGGTGCGCTTCGTCGATCGCCGCCTGGACCGCACCGCGCGGCCAGCAGGCGGCGAGGTCCCCGGTCCCGCGGTCGATCCAGTCGCCCACGAGCTTGACCCAGCCGTCGCCCACCCGCGCCTCCTGCGCCACGTACGCGACCAGGTCCTCGGGCTCGATCTCGTAGGCGTAGTTGCGGATGTAGCGCTTGGTACGGGCGATGTGGCGGCCCGCGCGGATGATCCGCGGCAGGTCCTCCCGGTCGTCGATCCAGCGGGTGTCCGAGGGCGACCCGGCGTCGCGGAGCAGCAGTGCGCCCGCGTCCCGCTCGGTCAGGGCCTGCTTCTCGGTCGTGGAGTCGTCGACCGCGCCGTTGGCGTCGAGCCCGACGTGGCAGTGTGCGTCGACGAGGCCGGGAAGCACCCAGCCGGACACCGTCGTCACATCGCGCGCATCCGCCGGCCGCGCGTAAGAGATCCTGCCGTCCACGACCCACAGTTCGTCACGGACCTCTTCCGGGCCGACCAGAACCCGCCCCTTGATGTGCAGCACCGCGCTCTCGCTCATGCCACGCACTGTACGAGCCGGGACACCTTCGCTGCACCGGTCCCCGCCCAGGCTATCGCGGGCATTCGCCTCGACATGGTCCACGATATCTTTTGCGGGCGAATTCCCACTTTGCGCTGAGCATAGATTTATGGTTTCTTCTTCCCCGGTTTCTCGAGCTCAAACGCCAAAGTTTCGTCAGGCCGAACACGGCAATTCAGACCCTCGTCTCGCCACGGTTACAGACGTGTGACGGACTCCACATCCGGCGGCATTTTCACCATATGTCCGGAGCAAACTTCGCATATCAACCGCCATCCGCGTGCGCGCGCACCCGCGCGTGATAACACATCGACGCCGGATCCGTAACCCCTTCCCGAGATGCGATTTCAATTTTCCCTGGGTAAATTGAATTTACATGAGCGCCGCACGAGCAGACCTGGCAGGCACCTCCAGAGAATTCCTTGAAATGCCGGAGGGGCTGGAACTCGACACCCCTCGAGTCGAGGACGGGGCCGCGATCTGGCGCATCGCGCGCGACTCGAAGGTGCTCGACCTCAACTCCTCGTACAGCTACCTGCTGTGGTGTCGTGACTTCGCCGGCACCTCGGTGGTGGCCCGGGACGGACGGGGTGAGCCGGTCGGCTTTGTGACCGGCTACATACGCCCCGAGCGCCCCGAGACACTGGTCGTCTGGCAGGTCGCCGTCGATCACGGGCAGCGCGGCCGAGGTCTGGCCGGTGCGCTCCTCGACGGACTGGCCGCCCGGGTCACCGAACGGCTGGGCGTGCGCCGGGTGGAGACCACCATCACGCCCGACAACACCGCATCCAACCGGCTCTTCACCTCGTTCGCCGAACGGCACGGCGCCGCCGTGGACCGTGACGTGCTGTTCGACGGCGGGCTCTTCCCCGACGGCGGACACCAGCCGGAGGTCCTGTACCGGATCGGTCCACTCGCGGACGCGGCCGCACCCCGCTGACGTCTGCCCCACGAACTTCGTTGTTTCCCCCCTCACATCTCTCCCAGGAGCATGCTGTGACCATCACCCCGCCCGCCCTGAGCGTCTTCGAGACCCTCGAGTCGGAGGTGCGCAGCTACTGCCGTGGCTGGCCGGCCGTCTTCGACCGAGCACAGGGCAGCTACATGTACGACGAGGACGGCCATACCTACCTCGACTTCTTCGCCGGGGCCGGAGCCCTGAACTACGGCCACAACAACCCGGTGCTGAAACGGGCGCTGATCGACTACATCGAGCGCGACGGCGTCACCCATGGGCTCGACATGGGCACCACGGCCAAACGGGCCTTCCTGGAGTCCTTCCAGAACACGATCCTGCGGCCTCGCGACCTGCCGTACAAGGTCATGTTCCCGGGCCCCACGGGCACCAACGCCGTCGAGGCGGCACTGAAGCTGGCCCGCAAGGTCAAGGGCCGCGAGTCGATCGTCAGCTTCACCAACGCCTTCCACGGCATGTCGCTGGGCGCGCTCGCCGTCACCGGCAACTCGATGAAGCGGGCCGGTGCGGGCATCCCGCTGGTGCACGGCACCCCGATGCCCTTCGACAACTACTTCGACGGCGTCGTCCCGGACTTCCTCTGGTTCGAGCGGCTGCTGGAGGACCAGGGCTCCGGCCTCAACCAGCCGGCCGCCGTGATCGTCGAAACCGTCCAGGGCGAGGGCGGCATCAACGTCGCCCGCCCGGAGTGGCTGCGCGCACTGGCCGATCTGTGCCAGCGCCGCGACATGCTGCTGATCGTCGACGACATCCAGATGGGCTGCGGTCGCACCGGCGCCTTCTTCTCCTTCGAGGAGGCGGGCATCACCCCGGACATCGTGACGCTGTCGAAGTCCATCAGCGGCTACGGCATGCCGATGTCGCTCACCCTCTTCAAGCCCGAGCTGGACATCTGGGAGCCGGGCGAGCACAACGGCACCTTCCGGGGCAACAACCCGGCCTTCGTCACCGCCGCGGCCACGTTGGACACGTACTGGATGGACAGCCAGACCGAGAAGCAGACCATCGCCCGCGGCGAGCAGGTCGAAGAGGCACTGCGCACGATCGTCGAGGAGCACCCGCAGCTCGGCGGCCAGTACCGGGGCCGCGGTCTCGCCTGGGGCGTGGAGTTCGCCGACAAGTCCCGCGCCTCGGACATCGCCTCCCGCGCCTTCGAGCTGGGGCTGCTGATCGAGACCTCGGGCCCGGAGAGCGAGGTGGTGAAGCTGCTGCCGCCGCTGACCGTGACCCCGGAGGAGCTGGACGAGGGGCTCCGGACCCTCGCCCGGGCGGTGCGCGAGACGGCCTGACGGCCCTCACATCAGGCGCTGCGACCGCACCCCCGACCGTAGAGAAGAAAGGCACCGACACCGTGATCGTCCGATCCTTCCAGGACATCGAGGGCACCGACCGACATGTGAAGTCCCAGTCCGGGACGTGGGAGAGCAAGCGCATCATCCTCGCCAAAGAGAAGGTGGGCTTCTCGCTCCACGAGACCATCCTCTACGCGGGCACGGAGACCTCGATGTGGTACGCCAACCACGTCGAGGCCGTGCTCTGCGTGGAGGGCGAGGCCGAGCTCAGCAACGACGAGACCGGCGAGAAGCACTGGATCACTCCCGGCACGATGTACCTCCTGGACGGGCACGAGCGGCACACCCTGCGCCCGAAGACCGACTTCCGCTGCGTCTGCGTCTTCAACCCGCCCGTCACCGGCCGCGAAGACCACGACGAGAACGGTGTGTACCCGCTGCTCACCGAGCCCGCCGAGCCTGCGGGGAGCTGAACCACCAAGGGGGGCGCACGACAGGGCCGTACGAGAGGAGAAGGAGCACCACCATGACCACCGCACCCGAGCGAACGGCGGATCTCTACCCGACGCGCGGTACCAGCGAGGTGATCACACCACGTCTGGATCCGGTCGTCTGGTCGGAGCCGGGGGCATCGGGCCCCATCCAGCCCTCGGAGCTGCGTGACTTCGACCGTGACGGGTTTCTCACGGTCGAGCAGCTGATCAGCCCCGACGAGGTGGTGACTTACCGGGCCGAGCTGGAACGGCTGATCGCCGACCCGCAGATCCGCGCCGACGAGCGCTCGATCATCGAGCCGAAGTCGCAGGACGTGCGGTCGGTGTTCGAGGTGCACAAGATCAGCGAGGTTTTCGCCGAGCTGGTCCACGACCCGCGCGTCGTGGGCCGGGCCCGCCAGATCCTGGGCTCGGACGTGTACGTCCACCAGAGCCGGATCAACGTCAAGCCGGGCTTCGGAGCCTCCGGCTTCTACTGGCACTCGGACTTCGAGACCTGGCACGCCGAGGACGGTCTGCCCAACATGCGGACGGTGTCCGTCTCGATCGCGCTGACCGAGAACTACGACACCAACGGCGGATTGATGATCATGCCGGGTTCGCACCGGACTTTCCTCGGCTGCGCCGGGGCCACGCCGAAGGACAACTACAAGCAGTCGCTCAAGATGCAGGACGCGGGCACCCCGTCGGACGAGGCGCTGACGAACCTCGCGGAACGGCACGGCATCAAGCTGTTCACCGGCAAGGCCGGGTCGGCGACCTGGTTCGACTGCAACTGCATGCACGGCTCGGGCGACAACATCACGCCCTACCCGCGCAGCAATGTCTTCATCGTCTTCAACAGCGTGGAGAACGCGGCGGTGGAGCCCTTCGCCGCGCCGATCCGGCGTCCGGAGTTCATCGGGGCGCGTGACTTCACGCCAGTGAAGTGAGGCGATAGCCCTCCGTATGTACGGGAGCCCCGCCCGGCTGTGGTATCCCCACGCCGGGCGGGGCTCCCGTACATCAGGCGTAGGTCAGGGGTACGTACGTCATGCCTCGGCGCCGGACAGCGCGTCGAGCAGCCGGTCGACGTCGGCGGCGGTGTTGTAGAGGTGGAAGGCGGCGCGCAGTCGGCCCGCCCGGACGGAGACGCTGATGCCGGCCTGGGCCAGGCGATCAGCGGCATGGCCGAGGCCCGGGACCGAGACGATCGCCGATCCGGGCGCCGGCACCGGCTCGTACCCCAGCCCGGACATGCCCGCGCGGAACCGGTCGGCGAGCGCCGCGTCGTGGGCCTGGATCGTCTCGGGACCGAGCTCCTCGACGAGCGCCAGGGAGTGCTGGGCGGCGACATACGAGAGGAGGTTGGGGCTCTCGTCGAAGCGACGCGCGGAGCGGGCGAGCTGCTTGACGGGGCCGTAGGTGCTCTCCCAGGGCTCCTCGCCCGCGACCCAGCCGGCGAACAGCGGGGTCAGCGCGTCGAGATCCTCGGGCACGGTGAGGAACGCGACGCCCTTCGCACCCATCAGCCACTTGAAGCCGACGGCCGCGGTGTAGTCGAAGTCCTGCGCGCTCAGCGGCAGCCAGCCCGCCGCCTGGGAGGCGTCGACGAACGTCCGGGCGCCGTGGGCGCGGGCCGCGGCCCGGATGGCCGCGAGGTCGGCGATCCGGCCGTCGGCCGACTGCACGGCGCTGACCGCGACGAGGTCGGTGCCGGGGCGTACGGCGTCGGCCAGGCCGTCGAGCGGCGCACTGCGGAAGGTGAGATCGCGGCGGACGGCGAACGGGTTGACGAGGGAGCTGAAGTCGCCGTCGGCGACGAGGACTTCCGCCCCGGAGGGCAGCGAGGCGGCGATCAGCCCGGCGTACACGGCGACCGAGGCACCGGCCGCGACCCGGGTGACGGGCACACCCACGAGGCGGGCGTAGGTGGCCCGCGACACCTCCACCGCCTCGAAGGCTCCCTCGTACGGCTCGCCGGCGGCCATGTCGTCGAGCGCGGCGCGCAGGGCGGTCAGGGACCGCGCGGGGAGCAGACCGCTCTGGGCAGTGTTGAGATAGGTGGTCCGGGGCGCGAACTCGGCTTCCGCGAGGCTCTTCTCCATACCTCCCCAATATGGGCCCCGTCGATCTTCCGGTCCATCGCAATAGCGGCCTCCGGCGGCGGGCGGTGCCGGCGGTCGTCGGCTTCGGTCGCCCGCGCAGCGGAGCCGCCCGCGGCGAAATGGTGTTGACCGCGGACGGGACCGGCATGCGACGATCACGGCCGAGCGCAACACCTGACCGTGCACCAATACCGTGCCTCAGGAGGGCCGTTGGACACCGCAGACACTTCTGACGGGGCGCTCTCCCGGAGGCGCTTTCTCCAAGCCACCGCGGGAACAGCCGCCGCAGTCGGCCTCACCGCGGAGGCCGCGGCCGCCGCCACACCCCTCACCTCCTCACCCACTTCCTCAATCACGTCGTCCCTCTCGTTCACCGCCGCCACCAACGGCTCCGCCACGCTCTCCCCGGCCCGCGACCACCTGATCGCCGAGGTGCAGAGCGTCCTGTGGTCGATCCCGCCGGAAGGTGGCCGGGCCACCCCGCTCACCCCGCCCGGTCTCGAGCCCACCCGGCCCGTCTTCTCACCCGACGGGAAGCTCATCGCGATCTGCGCCTACCGCGGGGGCGGCTTCCACATCTGGACGCTGCGCCCGGACGGTTCCGGCCTCCAGCAGCGCACCGACGGCCCGTGGGACGACCGCGGCCCCTCCTGGTCTCCGGACGGCACCCGGATCGCCTTCGCCTCAGAGCGGGGCGGCGACCCGGTGGCGGGCAGCCCCTATCGCGTGTGGGTGCTGAATCTGGCGAGCGGCGGATTGACCCGTATCACCGGACTCCCGGGACAGAGCGGTCCGTTACAGGACGGCCCCTGGGAGGACTTCGACCCGACCTGGTCGCCGGACGGTGAACGCCTGCTGTTCGTCCGCGGCCGCGTCGCCCAGACCGGGCTGGACGCGCGGACCATCGCCTCCGTACGGGCCGACGGCACGGGACCGGTGGCGGTGGTACACACCGAGTCCGCACCGGCACCGGCCCAGGTGATGGCACCGGCGGTCTCGGCCGACGGGCGGCTGGCCTACCTGCGGACCACGGCTTCTCCCGACGGGTCCTGCACCCTGGTCGTGGACGGCGAGCCGGTCACCGTGGACGGCGACGTCCTGGCCGTACCGCCCCGCTGGACCTCTCGCGACGAACTGCTGCTGTCGGTGGACGGCCGGTACGTTCTGGTGCGGCCCGAGGCGCCGGACGACGGCCGGGAGATCCCGTTCACCGCCACGATGCCGGTCGACCGGCCCCGCTATCGCGTCAAGTCCTACGACTTCGACGGCGGCGGGGTCCGCCCGGTGCGCGGAGTGCACCTGCCCGCGCTGTCCCCCGACGGACGGCAAGTGGCGTTCGCCGCCCTCAACGCCGTATGGGTGGCGGGCATATCGGGCGGGCGGCCGCGCAGGGTCGTCCGGGCGGATCCCACGCGGTACGTCCTCGGACCGGTGTGGACCCGCGACGGGCGCGCGCTGGTGTACGCCGACGACCGCGACGGCCTGTACGCGGTACGCCGGCACGACCTCGGCTCCGGTGCGGAGACCGTGCTCGCCTCCGGCGGCCGGGTCCACCCGGCGCTCTCCCCGGACGGCACCCGCCTCGCCTGCCTGGACATGGCAGGGAACCTGCTGGTCCGGGATCTCGCTTCCGGTACGGAGCGCGTGCTCGCGCCGCCCCTGAGCGCCGGCGGGCTCCCCGGCAGACCGAGCTGGTCACCGGACGGCCGCTTCCTCGCCCTGTGCGATCGCAACCGGCTCAATCAGCGGTTCCGTGAGGGCTACAACCTCATCCGGGTGGTCGACGCCGGCAGCGGCGCCGCCCGGCTGCACGCCATCGCCCCGCACGCCTCGCTCTCCGACCGCTACGACTCCGGGCCCGTGTGGTCCCCCGACGGCCGGCACATGGCGCTGATCTGCGAATCCGCGCTGTGGCTGCTTCCCGTACGGCCCGACGGGACACCCGACGGCGAGCCGCGGCGGCTGACCGACGAAGCCGCCGACCACCCGTCGTGGTCCGGCGACTCCCGCGTCCTCCTGTACCTGTCGGGGGGCCGGCTGCGGCTGCTCGATGTGCACTCCGGCTCTGCGCGCACCATCCGTGTTCCGCTCGACTACCGACGGCCGGCGCCCGCCGACACCGTGGTGCACGCCGGAAGGCTGTGGGACGGCACCGGGGAGCGGGTGCGCGAGGACGTCGACGTGGTGGTGCGGGGCGGACGGATCGCCGCCGTCGAGCCGCACCGCGCGCGGCGACCCGCGGTGCACCGTGTCGACGCGTCCCGGCGGACGGTCCTCCCCGGCCTGTGGGACGCCCACACCCACCCGTGGCAGTACACGTACGGCGGTCGGCAGACGGTGACGCAGCTGGCGTACGGGATCACCACGGCGGTCTCGCTCGGCGGCTTCGCCTACGAGCAGGCCCGGATCCGTGAGGCCGTCGCGGCCGGGGCGCTGGCCGGGCCTCGGCTGCTGACCTCGGGAGAGCTGCTGGACGGGGCGCGCGTCGCGTACAGCATGGGCAGGGCGCACCGCACCCGTGACGGGCTGCGCCGCTCGCTGGACCGGGCCGCGGCGCTCGACTGGGACTTCGTCAAGACGTACGTGCGCGCTCCTGGATGGGTGATGGAGCAGGCCGCGCGGTTCGCGCACGAGCGGCTCGGGGTCCGCGCCGGCGGCCATCTGTGCTCCCCCGGCGTCCAGCTCGGGCAGGACCTCACCACTCATCTGCAGGCCACGCAGCGTCTGGAGTACGGGCACGCCACCTCCACGACCGGGCGGGCGTACCAGGACGTGCAGGAGATCTACACGGGCACCGACTTCCGGCTGGTCGCCACGCCCTTCACGGCGATGGTTCTGCTAGGGGCCGATCCGGATCTCGCCGAGGACCCGCGAGTCAGCGCTCTGATGCCGCCCTGGGACGTCGCACTGGTGCGGCAACAGGCCGCGCAGCCGCCGAGCCCGGCGCAGCTCGCCACGCTCGGTCGGGAGATGGACGTGTACCGGCGGGTGCTGTCGGGCGGCGGGGTGGTCGCGCTGGGTACGGACGCGCCGCTCGTGCCGGTGGGCCTCGCCCTGCACCTGGGGCTGCGCGCCCTGCACCGCCACGGGCTGTCGCCGGCCCAGGCGTTGCGCACGGCGACCGTGCTCCCGGCGGTGGCGTTCGGCGCGGACCGGGATCTCGGGACCGCGGAGGTCGGCAAGTTCGCCGACCTGACGCTCGTGGACGGCGATCCGTTCACCGACTTCGACTCGCTCGTCCGGACGGTGTCGGTGGTGCGCGGCGGAGTGCCGTACGACCAGGACCGCCTGGTGCGAGCCTTCGCCGGAGCAGCGGCTTCGCGGCGCGCCGACCGCACTACGGGCGAGTGGCTGGAGGTGGGACGGCAGCTGCGGCGGGACACCTGCTGCGACACGCACGTGTGAACGGCCGTACAGGGCCTGGCGATCAGGTTCCGGGCTCAGGGCCGGCGTTCAGGTGTCCTCAGGCATCCGGGAAGCGCCACCGCCCGCGCTGGGCTGCGGCCGGTCAGGCTTCCGGCCGGCCGTTCACCCGGCGCGGCAGCCCGTACGGATTGTCGTCCCGCAGTTCCGGTGGCAGCAGGGCCGCGGGAGTGCCCTGGAAGACCACCGGTCGCAGCCAGCGCTCAATGGCGGTCCCGCCCACCGACGTCGACGTCGAGGTGGTGGCCGGATACGGACCTCCGTGGTGCTGGGCGGGCGCGACGGCGACACCGGTGGGCCAGCCGTTGACCAGCACCCGGCCTGCGAGGGGGGTGAGTTCGGCCAGCAGCGCGGCCGCCGGGCCGTCGCTCTCGGCGGCTTCGTCCTCGCCGAGGTGGACGGTGGCGGTGAGGTTGCCGGGCAGGGTGCCGAGCACCGCGGAGACCTCGGCCGGGTCCGCGTACCGTGCGACGACGGTGACAGGCCCGAAGCACTCCTCCATCAGCAGTCCGTGATCGCCGCCGTCGGCGAGCCGCGCCGCCGGGACGACGAGGAAGCCCGCGCTGACAGCGTGTTCCCCGCTCTCGCCGGGGGTGACCGGGCTCTCCACCTCGGGCAGGGCCGCCCGGGCCCGCACGCCGGCGACGAAGGCCTCCCGCATCCGTGAGTCGAGCAGCACGCCGGCCGCCGTCTCACTGACGGCACTGGTCAGCGACTTCAGCAGGCGGTCCCCCGGGTCACCCACGGGGGCGAGCACGAGCCCGGGCTTGACGCAGAACTGCCCGACTCCAAGGGTGACGGACCCGGCCAGGCCCGTCCCGATCTGTTCGGCGCGCTCGCTCGCCGCGGCTTCGGTGATCACGACGGGATTGAGGCTGCCGAGCTCACCGTGGAAGGGGATGGGTGTGGGGCGGGCGGCAGCCGCGTCGAAGAGCGCCCGCCCGCCGCGTACCGAGCCGGTGAATCCGGCCGCCGCGATGAGCGGGTGCTGCACCAGCGCCACTCCTGCCTCGAAGCCGTGCACCAGTCCCACCACGTCCTCGGGCAGACCGTGCCGCGCGGCCGCCCGGCGCAGCACGGCGGCGCACAGCTCGGAGGTGGCGGGGTGGTCCGGGTGCGCCTTGACGACCAACGGACAGCCCGCGGCGAGCGCGCTGGCGGTGTCACCGCCGGGGACGGAGAAGGCGAGCGGGAAATTGCTGGCGGAGTAGACCGCGACGACGCCGAGCGGCACCTTGTAGCGGCGCAGGTCGGGACGCGGCACGGGCCCGGCGTCCGGGTCCGCGTGGTCGATGAGGATGTCGAGGAACGCCCCCTGGTCGACGATGTCGGCGAAGGAGCGGAGCTGGTAGGTCGTACGGGCCAGCTCCCCGGTCAGCCGGCCGGGCCCGAGGGCGGTCTCCGCGTCGGCGGCCTCGACCACCTGCTCACCGGCCTCCTCGAGCAGGTCGGCGGCGGTACGGAGGAAGGCCGCGCGCACGGTGCGGTCCGCGAGGGATTCGCGTGCGGCGTGCGCGGCCCGCACCGTCCGGTCGACCTCGTCGGCCGTCGCTTCGGCGGCAACCTGCTCCCGCTGCTTCCCGGTTCGGGGGTCCACACTCCAGACTGGTGCTGCCACCGAGCATCCTCCAGCTTGCCGCATACGGGGCGCTGTTCGATATGCTGAACACTGTCCCTGTTGATGAATACTGCCGGGACTCTATTTCCGGTCGAACGAAAGGGTCAAGGGCGATGTCGGCTGCGAATGCGGAGGCCTCCGGGCGCGGGCTCGGGGAGGGCGGGGCCCAGGTGAAGTCCGCTGTGCGCACAGTGGAGTTGCTCGAGTTCTTCGCCGGGCGACCCGGCATGCACAGCCTCGCCGCCGTCCAGGAAGCTGTCGGCTATCCCAAGTCGAGCCTTTACATGCTGCTGCGCACACTCGTGGATCTGGGCTGGGTCGAGACGGACGCGACCGGCACCCGGTACGGCATCGGCGTCCGCGCGCTGCTGGTCGGCACCTCCTACATCGACGGTGACGAGGTCGTGGCCGCCGCCCGGCCCACACTGGACCGGCTCTCGGACGACACCACCGAAACCATTCACCTCGCCCGCCTCGACGGCACCAATGTCGTCTACCTCGCCACCCGGCAGTCACAGCACTATCTGCGCCCCTTCACACGGGTCGGCCGCCGCCTTCCCGCCCACTCCACGTCACTGGGCAAGGCCCTGCTGGCCACCTACTCCGACGAGCAGGTGCGCAAGCTGCTCCCCGAGACGCTGAGCGCGCTGACCGAGCACACGATCACCGATCGCGAGCAGCTGATCGAGGAGCTGCACGTCGTCCGCGAGCAGGGCTATGCGGTGGACCGCGAGGAGAACACGCTCGGGCTACGCTGCTTCGGGGTGGCGATCCCGTACCGCACCCCGGCGCGGGACGCGATCAGCTGCTCGGTGCCTGTGGCCCGGCTGACACCCGGACACGAGCAGATGATCAAGGATGCGCTGTTCGACGCCCGCGACCGGCTGACCCTCGCCACCCGCCGACTCTGACGGATCACGCCGCCGTCCCACTGAGCGTGCCCGCCGGCAACCGCCGCCCTGGCGAAGCGCGGGCCGGGCGGGCTGGCTCGTCACCGCCCGACCCGCGCGCTCAGGGGGCGCCCGGCCCGGCGGTCAGGGCGGACCGGACCGCGGCGAGGTCGGCGTCCGAGGCCAGTCCGGCGTGGTAGAGCCGGAGTTCGGTGGCCCCGAGCGCGCGGGCGTGCGCGGCGTCGGCGGCCAGCGTCCGCGGGCTGCCGCCCATGCCGGAGACGATGGTGAAGTTGGCCGCCAGAGTGGTGCGGTCGGTGCGGTGTGCGGCGAACGGAGCCAGTACGGCGGCCCGTTCGGCCTCCGAACCGGTGCAGGGCAGTACGGCACCGTCCGCGTGGGCCAGCAGGCCCGCCGGGTCCACGCCGACGTTGGCTCCGCAGCGGTGGACGCCCGGGTCGGCGTGCAGCAGGACCCTGAACTCCGGCCCGGCCGCCCCCCGTACCGCCGCGACCGCCGCCTGCTGGAGGTCCTGCGCCACACGGCGGCGCCACACGCGCGTGGCGGCGGCCAGGTCAGCGCCGAGCAGCTTCTCCACTTCCGCCCATTCGCCCGCGCGGTCTCCCGGCCCCGGCCCCGAGTCCCCGGCCCACAGCGGCGCCATGGCCCGCAGGACGGTCGGCCGCAGTTCGTCGGGGTCGGCACCCGCGCCGGCGTAGCCGTCCTGACACACCCCGCAGAAGCAGAGCGACATCAAGTACTGCCCCGCGCCGCCGAGCCGGACCCCGGCGGTCTTGTCGTGGGCGTGGAGGTGGGCTAGGCCGTACCAGCCGCAGGACTCCAGCTCGGTGCCGCGCGTGCCGGGTCGTACGGCCGCTTCCGCCGCCAGGGAGACGACGTACTCCCGCACTTCAGGGCGGGCGATGCACGGTGCCCAGGGGTAGCGGTCGCCGTAGGCGTTGCGCACGGCGATGTCCGGATGCTCGGCGCCGAGGCGGGAGTTGTGGGCCAGGACCACCCAGGAGTGGACCTCGAGGCCTGCGTCGGTGAGCGCTGCGGCGGCCGCGCCGTACGGATCGGGCCCGGCCGTCCAGGTCTGCTCGTACGGGCGCAGGGCCCGGGCCGCCCAGTGCTCGTGGTCCGGCGGGTACAGCACGGCGGCGTGCTCGGCGGTGACGATGCGGTGCCGGGGGTGGCGCGGGGTCAGGGCGCGGGTGGAGTGGTAGGCGGAGGCGAGGGTGACCTGTTGCACGCCGAGTCCGGCGACGCGGGAGGCCGCCTGGGGGTCGCCGACGACGTCCCAGGGGTAGAGGAAGGCGGAGGCCCGCATGCCGAGGGCTGACCTGCGGGGGCCCGTCGGCGCGGGGTCTGACGTGCGGGGGGCCGTTGGGTCGGGGGCGGGGCCGGGGGCGGGCACAGCGGCTCCTCAGGGCGTCAGGTGGCGGACAGGAGCGCCATGCCGCGCTCGATCAACTCGGCGAGTTCCTTGACATGGGCGGGGCTCGGCTCGGTGAGCGGCGGACGCACTTCGCCGACGTCGAGGCCACGGAGCCGGACCCCTGCCTTCACCAGCGAGACGGCATAGCCACGGCCCTGATTGCGCAGCTCGACGAGCGGCCGGTAGAAGCCGTCGAGGAGCTTGTCCACCGTTCGGTCGTCCCCGGAGAGCAGGGCCTGATGGAAGGCGAGGGCGATCTCGGGGGCGAAGCAGAAGACGGCGGAGGAGTAGAGCCGTACGCCGATGCCGCGGTAGGCGAGGCCGGTGAGTTCGGCGGTGGGCAGACCGTTGAAGTAGAGGAAGTCCCGGTCTGGCAGTTCGGTGCGGACGGCGCTGATGATGCGCTGCATCAGATCGAGATCGCCGTGGCCGTCCTTGAGACCGATGATCCGCGGGATGCGGGCCAGTCCCACGACCGTGCGGGGTTCGAAGACGACGTTGTCGCGCTGATAGACGATCAGGTCGAGGGAGGTGGCGTTCGCGAGGGCGGCGTAGTGCTGCAACAGGCCCTCCTGATCGGGGACCACAAGGTACGGCGGCATGGCCAGCAGTCCATCCACGCCCGCCGCTTCGGCGATCCGCGCATACCGGATGGCGAGCGCGGTGCCGTATCCGGCGCCGGCGATCACGGGTACGCGACCAGCGGCCTCTTCGACCGCGGCCGCGACGCAGATCCGGAACTCCTCGGGGTCGAGTGCGTGGAACTCGCCGGTGCCGCAGCATGCGAAGACGGCGGCGGCGCCCGCCTCGATGCCCTGCCGGATGTGGGTGCGGAAGGCCTCGACGTCTGGTGCGCCGTCGGGCCCGAAGGCGGTCACGGGGAAGAACAACAGCCCGTCGAGGCGCTGGAGCCCCTCGCGACGATGGGGGTGCCCCCAGCGAAGCGAAGGGGAGCCAGGGGCGAGTGAGGCTGAGGTCACGGGCTCTCCTGAGTCTGTTTCGGCACGCCGCCGGATCCCTTGTGCACGTTTCTGATCGTCGTCTATATTTCTGAACATCACCACGCTAGGGCAGCGCCGCGTGGCCGGTCAAGGGAGCACACCGCTTCTCAGGGGTGTGGAACCGAGGGCGCGGGAGGCACGCGGGAGGCCCCTTGACGGAGATCCACCAGCTCCCTAGCTTGTCCATGCATATGAATCACATCCGAGCATGGGTTCACCGCCGCCTAGCATGAATTCACCGCATGAGTTCACCTCCGAGGAGACCGCCATGCCCGCTCCCCGCACCGTCCTGCTCACCGGCGCCGCAGGCGGCGTCGGCACCCTGATGCGGGAGCGACTCCCCGGCTACGGCTATGAACTGCGGCTGCTGGACCTCGTACCGGTCGCGGGCGAGCCCGATGCGATCATCGCGGACCTGGCCGACACGGAGGCGCTGCGCGAGGCAGTGCGGGGGGTCGATGCGATCATCCATCTCGCCGGCATCTCCCTGGAATCGACCTTCGACAAGATCCTGCACTCCAACATCCAGGGGACGTACAACCTCTACGAGGCGGCGCGCGCCGAGGGCGTGCGCCGGATCGTCTTCGCCTCCAGCAATCACACGGTCGGCTTCACCCCGCGCCCCGAGCCCGGCGACCCCCTGATCCCGGTCGACACCCCGCGCCGGCCCGACACCCTCTACGGCCTCTCCAAGTGCTTCGGCGAGGACCTCGCCTCCCTCTACTGGGACTTGCACGGCCTCGAGACGGTCTCCATCCGCATCGGCTCCTGCTTCCCCGAGCCGACGTCCGTCCGGATGCTGTCGGTCTGGATGAGCCCCGACGACGGCGCCCGGCTGCTGCACGCGGCGCTCACCGCCGAGAACGTGGGGCACACCGTCGTCTATGGCAGCTCGGCCAACACCCGGCTGTGGTGGGACCTCTCGACCGCGCGGGCCCTGGGCTACGAGCCGCAGGACGACTCGGAGCCGTATGCGGAGAAGCTCCTCGCCGAGCAAGGGGAGCTGGATCCCGCGAACCCCGACCACGCCCACCTCGGCGGCCACTTCTGCACCAACCCACCCATCTGGCCCCACTGACCGCCTCATTGAGCACCTGACGTCGGCTTCCGTAGAGTCCGGCCATGACCGACGCAGCAGAACCACTGGTCACGGACCACCGCGGGCTGGCGCTGTACGACTTCCGCCGCGCGGCCGAGGGCGGTCGCTTCGACGGTGTCGCGCTGCTCTTCTCCGTCGTCGCACTCTGGCAGGGCGACCAGCTGCTCATGGTGCACGAGCGCGGCCGCCAGTGCTGGGAACTGCCCGGCGGCGGCATCGAGCCGGGCGAGACACCGCGAGAAGCGGCGGTCCGAGAGCTGCGCGAGGAGTCGGGGCAGACCGCCGACGGGCTCCGGTTCATCGGCTGCGGCAGATTCGCGCTGGGAGCGGAGCGACGGATAGCCTACGGCGCCCTGTACGCGGGCGAGACGTCCACACCACGCGAGTTCACCCCGAACCCCGAGATCACCGCGATCGCGTGGTGGGACCGCGCCGACCCGCTGCCCGGCCGGACACAGCCGGTCGACGTCTATCTGGCCGGGTTGACGCACTCGGGAGCGGACGGGTTTGGACGGGCTGTGTAATGGAACCGTAAAGCGCGGTCGTTCGTTAGCCCGGGCATGACCGCTATGACGCCTGGCTCGAATATCCCACTCTCCGTCCCGCGCGTGGTCGTGGACGTCAGCGCTCCGGTGCGGCTCGACGTGTCGGGTCTGCTGCTCACCGAGAGCGGCAAGGTGCGCTCCGACGACGACTTCATCTTCTACAACCAGCCGTCAGGCCCCGGTGTCAGCTACCGGTCCGGGGGCGGCGCAGCCCCCGACGCGATCATTGTGGACACCGGCAGTGTGCCCGCCGACATCGAGAAGATCGTGGTCACCGCGAGCCCGGACGCGCCGGGCCAGACCTTCTCCGGCATCGAGCCGACCGCGACCATCCGCAACGCCGACGACAGCACGGCGCTCGCCACGTTCACCCCACCGCAACTGGGCAGCGAGACGGCGCTGATCATCGTGGAGGTGTACCGGCGAGGCGGGGCGTGGAAGGCGCGCGCGGTCGGGCAGGGGTATGCGAACGGGCTGGCCGGCATCGCGACCGACTTCGGCGTCACCGTCGACGAGCCCGCCGCGCCTCCCCAGCCGGCGCAGCCCGCCGCCCAACCTGCCACTCCCCCACAGCCTGCCGCTCCCCCGCAACCCGCAGCGGCTCCCGCCGCGCCCGCTCCCGCCGCCGGAGCCGGAGCCGGAGCCGGGAAGATCAATCTCGACAAGGGCCGGGTCAACCTCCAGAAGAACCAGACCGTCTCCCTCGTCAAGGGCGGCCGCCCGTTCCTCACCTCCGTGAAGATGGGCCTCGGCTGGGAGCCCGCCTACCGCAGCAAGGACATCGACCTCGACGCGTCCGTCATCGCCTACGGCCCCGACCGCAAGAAGATCGACGCCTGCTACTTCGGCAAGCTCGCCATCCTGGGCGGCGTCATCCAGCACTCCGGAGACAACCTCACCGGCGAGGGCGCGGGCGACGACGAGGCCATCACCGTCCACCTGGGCGACCTGCCCCCGAACGTCACCGGTCTCGTCTTCACCGTGAACTCGTTCTCGGGACAGCGCTTCACCGAGGTGGCCAAGGCGTACTGCCGACTGCTCGACGCCGGGACCGGCCAGGAGCTCGTCCGCTTCGACCTGACCAACGCCGAGCCGCGTACGGGCGTCATGATGTGCAAAATGATCCGCCAGTTCTCCGGCGAGTGGGAGATGACGGCCCTGGGCGAGTACGTCGACTCACGCACAGTGCGCGGGATGGTCAAACCGGGCAGCCAGGCGCTCTGAAGTCACCTGGGCAGGAGCCGGAGACGCCCGTACGAGGGCCGAGAAGCGCTCGGGCGGCCGGAGCCTCCCCTGGGGGTACCACCCGGGCCGTTAAGCCCCGGGGGGACTAACCTCCCCCAGCTACCGCTGGGGGTGCCCCCAGGGGTGCGCCCACCGGCCGCACCGCGCGCCGATCGGCTGACTCCTCGTCACCGCTGGCGCCGCCACGGGCCCGTGATCGCCAGCATGATGCCGGGGTCCTGGATGCTGGCGTACAGCGTCCGCCCGTCCGGTGCGAACACCACCCCGGCGAACTCGCTGAACTCCGGCTCCGCCGCGGTGCCGATGTTGACTTCGTTGCGGGCGATCGGATAGGTCCGGCCGTCGTCCGTCGCACCGAAGAGGTGTTGGATGCCCTCGCCGTCCTCCGCGAGAATCAACCCGCCGTACGGGGACACGGTGATGTTGTCCGGACCGTCGAGGGGGCCGTCCTTCGACGGGTCGGGGTTGACGCCGAGCAGCACCTTGAGGGTGAGCGTGCGGCGGCGAGGGTTGTAGAACCACACCTGGCCGTCGTGCGGCTTGCCGGGACTGTCCTCCTCGCGGGCGTACGAGGACACGATGTACGCGCCGCCGTCCGCCCACCACATGCCCTCAAGCTTGCGGGCGCGGGTGATCTCGCCGACGTCGAACTGCTCGCGCACCGGCACCTTCTGGGCATCCCGGTCCGGCACCTCCACCCAGTCCACGCCGTAGACCGTCCCGGTCTTCGTCGCCCTCGAGAGGTCATCGACGAACCGGCCGCCCGAGTCGTAGCACTTCGACGCCTGGAGCTCTCCCGCGTCGTCGGCGAGCCTGCGCAGCTGCCCTCGGCCGTGTTTGAAGCCGCGCGGCGGAACCCAGCGGTAGAACAGGCCGTTGGGCTCGTCGGCGTCCTCTGTCAGATACACGTGGCCGCGCTCCGGGTCGACGACCACGGCCTCATGGTCGTAGCGGCCCAAAGCCTTGATCGGCTTCGGGTTCCGGTTAGCCCGGCGGTCGTACGGGTCGACCTCGAAGACGTAGCCGTGGTCCTTGGTCATGCCGTTCTCGCCGGCTCGGTCGGAGTTCTCCTCGCACGTCAGCCAGGTGCGCCACGGGGTGCGGCCACCCGCGCAGTTGGTCGACGTACCGGCGATGCCGACCCATTCCGCCACCTGGCCACCGTGCCGGTGCACCTCCACGACCGTGCAGCCGCCGGATGCCGCCGGGTCGTAGACGAGACCGTCGGCGAGCGGGACCGGATGCTTCCACTTCCACCGCGGCCCTTTGAGCTCGTGGTTGTTGACGAGCAGGGTCACCCCGCGCGGAGCCGCGAAAGCGGCCGTGCCGTCGTGCTTGGACGGCGTGAACTCCCCCGACTCCAGCTTCGTGACACCGCTGCGGGTGATGATCCGGTACGTGAAACCCTCGGGCAGGGCGAGGATGCCGTCCGGGTCCGGCACGAGCGGTCCGTAGCCGAGCTTCCGGGCGTCGTCCCGCTCCGCGCCCTCCTCGGTGTCGTCCCCGGTCTCCGTGCCGATGGCTCCCTGAGCCGTGGCCAGCACTCCGACACTGCCGACGAGAGCGACGCCCGCGCCGGTATAGGCGGAGCGCTTCGCGAAGTCTCTGCGGGTGAGCGGCATCTTCATCTCCTGGACAGCCAGATCAGTACCCGTGGTGTGCTGCGACCACGGTGCCGCGCCCCGCCGAACGGCGGTTGAACGGGACGCGACATTGAAGATCCGATTGCCGGATGCGCACGTACCGCTCACCGGTCGACCGGTCGGCAGGACTCCTGCCCGCGCCCGCCCGGCGTGCCCTACACCCCGCTCAGCGCTCCTTCAGCCCCGCTCAGCCGCAGGCTCCGGGCTTCGAACGGGCTTTGAAGGCCGCCTTGCGCGCCTCCTTGGCACGCTTCTTGTCCGGGTGCAGCCGGCCGATCGCCTCCAGGACGTCGGCGGTGGCCGGGTGGTCCACCCGCCAGGCCGCGTCGAAGAAGCCGCCGTGCTGCCCGACGACGCCTTCGATCAACTCCCGCAGTTCCGTGGTGTCGTCCACGTACCCGACCTGGGCCGCGATGGTGTCGATGGTGAGCCAGAAGATCATGTCCTGGGACGGGGGCGGTACGTCGGTGAAGCCGCGCTCGGCCAGACCCACCCGGGCGAGACCGCCGAGCTGAGGGTCGTCGAGCACCTCGCGCAGCGCCGGTCCGGCCTCCGGTCCGAGGAGCAGGAGGGCCTGCTGGCAGGAGAGGCGGCGCCTGGGGGCCTGGGGGTCGTCGCCCCGGGCCGCGGCGAGGAGTTCGCGAGCGGCGTCGGCGGGCTCGTGTCGGGCCAGCCACTGTTCCGCTTCCGCCTGGGCGATGCCGTCCGGATAGCCGGGCAGCCGGTCCAGCAGCACGTCGGCGCCCTTGTCGGCGAGGTCCCCGACGGCGGGGGCGTCGGCTCCGGCTTCGAGCATCCGGGCCCGTACGCCGTACACGCCCAGCGGCGTGAGCCGGACCATGCCGTAGCGCGAGACGTCCCCCTCGTCGACGGCCTCTCCGGGGACGAGCCCGGCGCGGTCCGATGCGGCACCGTCGGATCCGGCGCTCGCGTCCGGCTCCTCGGCCGACTCCTCGTCCAGCTCGTCGATCAGCGCCTCGTCCACCGGTTGGTAGTCGACGAGCCCGATCGTGGCGAGCAGCCGGAACTGGTCGTCGAGCCGCATCATGGCCACGGAGACCTCTTCGAGGACGTCGTCGGTCGGCTCGTCCATGTCGTCGGGGACGATCACGGAGGCTGCGAGCGCGGGCAGCGGTACGGCCCTCTCGGCCAAGCCCTCGTCAAGGGCGGTCAGCAGATACAGATTGCCCAACACGCTGTCGAGGAAGTCGGCGTCCTCCTCGGGGTCCCAGTCCGGCACGTCGACGCCCTCGCCGCCGCTCCCGCCCAAGCTCTCGACCAGCTCGGCGAGATCGGCGAGATCGGGCGCGACGGCATCGTCGAGTACGGTCTCCAGCCCGGCCCGCCAGATCTCCAGTACGTCCCGAGGGCTCCCCGTGGTGACCCGAGCTGACTCCTCCCCAGGGGCCGCGGTCCCCACGGCGGCGTCACCAGCGGCGTCACCGGAGGCGAGCCCCTGAGCTCCGCGTTCCGGCGCCTCCTCGGCCCGATCCTGCGGTCCGACTCCAGCCTCGTCGGCCTCGTCCTCGACCATGTCCAGGTCCACGTCCACGTCCACGTCCACCAGGCCGGTGTCGACGGCGAACCGCCAGGCCTGAAGCGCGGACTCCTGGCCGTCCTCGTCGTCGTCGAGCCCGAGGTGGGCCACCGCCCGCCGGAGGCCGGCGTCGAGCAGTTCACCACCGACGCCCACCGGGGTGTCCGGACCGGCCCAGCGGGCCAGGCGTACGGCCCGGGCGAACAGTGGCGCGGCGAGCGCGTCCCGGGCCAGCTCGGCGTCGGAGGGCAGCCGCACCGGCGGCATGGTGGCACGGTCTCCAGACATCAGCAGGATTCTCCTCGGGAACGCGATGCGCGGGTCGGGCGCTCCACAAGCCTAGACGGATTTCGCCCCATGCCACCCGGTTCACGAGTCCGTCGGGCGCCGTACACCGGCCATCCCTTGACAAGTCCCGTGGAGGGCCACGAGATTGACGCGCGTAGAGAGCCCGCGTGGACCGCCTGCGGTGCACGCTCGGACCGACGTGGACCGCGCGCTCCTCGACCCCTCACCTCTTCCGGAGATCTTGATGCCCGCTCTTCCCATCCGCAGGCCGGTCGCGCTCGGTGCCCTGATCGCCGCCGCGGTGACCGCCGGACTGCTCGCCGCACCCTCGTCCGCATCCGCCGGCGAGGTACGCATCCATGACATCCAGGGCGGCACACGAATATCCCCGCTCGCGGGCAAGCCGGTGACCGACGTGCCGGGCACCGTCACGGCGATCCGCGCCTTCGGCTCCTCGCGCGGCTTCTGGTTCCAGGACCCGGACCCCGACCGGGACCGGGCGACGAGCGAGGGCGTCTTCGTCTTCACCGGCAGCAAGACCCCGGACGTGGCGGTCGGCGACGCGGTGCTGGTGTCCGGCACCGTCTCCGAGTACTACCCCGGCGGGGAGTCGGCGGGCCTGCAGTCGGTCACCCAGATCACCCGGCCCACGTGGACCGTCGTCTCCTCCGGCAAGGCGCTGCCCGCGGCCTTCCGGCTGAACTCCTCGACCGTGCCGAATCGTTACTCCGCAGCGGCCGACGGCGGCAGCATCGAAGCGTTGCCGCTCCGCCCGCACCGTTACGCCCTCGACCGCTACGAGTCGCTGGAAGGCATGCGGACCGAGATCACCGACGCCCCCGTGGTCGGTGCGAGCAGCGAGCACCACGAGCTGTGGGTGACGGCCGAGCCGCACCGGAACCGCACGGTGCGCGGCGGCACCCTCTACGCCTCCTACCGCGACCAGAACGGCGGCCGCGTCAAGGTCGCCTCTCTCATCCCCTTCGCCGAGCGGCCCTTCCCCCAGGCGAACGTCGGCGACAGCCTGTCCGGGGTCACCGCCGGCCCGCTGGACTACGACCAGTTCGGCGGCTACGAGCTCCAGGCCACCACGCTCGGCGCGCTCAAGGACGGCGGGACCGAACGCGAGAAGACCCGCAAGCACTCCGCGTCCGAACTGTCCATCGCCACCTACAACGTGGAGAACCTCTCCCCCAAGGACTCCGCCGCCAAGTTCCGCCGCCTCGCCGAGGCCGCCGTCACCAACCTCGCCTCCCCCGACATCATCACGTTGGAGGAGGTGCAGGACGACAACGGCCCCACCAACGACGCGGTCGTCTCGGCCGAGGTCACGCTCAAGAAGATCACCGAGGCGATCACGGCCGCGGGCGGCCCCTCGTACGCCTGGCGACAGATCGACCCCGCGGACGACCAGGACGGCGGCCAGCCCGGTGGCAACATCCGCGTGGCCTTCCTCTACAACCCCGAGCGGGTTTCCTTCAAGGAGGTCCCAGGCGGCGACGCCACGACCCCCGCGACCCCGGTCCGGTCGGGCGGCGAGGTCACCCTCTCCGCCAACCCCGGTCGCATCGACCCCGCGAACGCCGCCTGGAAGAACAGCCGCAAGCCGCTCGCCGCCCGGTTCACCTTCCGCGGCGAGTCGGTCTTCGTCGTCGCCAACCACTTCAACAGCAAGGGCGGCGACCAGGGCCTGGACAGCCGTTTCCAGCCGCCGGCCCGCTCCTCCGAGACCCAGCGCACCGCACAGGCCACCGCGGTGAACACCTGGGTGAAGTCCCTCCTCGCGCTGGACCCGAAGGCCAAGGTCGTCGTCGCGGGCGACATCAACGACTTCGACTTCTCCCCCGCCCTCGACGCGCTCACCGCGGACGGCGCCCTGACCGACCTGGTGACCCGCCTTCCGCGGGGTGAGCGATACGGCTATGTCTTCAACGGCAACTCCCAGGTCCTGGACCACATCCTCACCAGCCGGGCGATCCGCCGCGCGGACTACGACATCGTCCACATCAACGCGGAGTTCGCCGACCAGGCGAGCGACCACGACCCGCAGGTGCTGCGCATCCGCCCATGATCTCGTAGCGCTGCTACAAGGTTCCGCGAGAAGGATTCAGTATTGCTCGGGCCGAGGAGGGGGCAGGACTCGCCGTGAGTCCTGCCCCCTCCTTCCTCGAAAGGCCACTCATGGAACCCATCGCGACGACGCCCCGCCCCTTCGGACGTACCGTCTGCGCGATGGTCACACCGTTCACCGAGGACGGTTCGCTCGACCTCGAAGGTGCGCAGAAGCTGGCCGACCACCTGGTCCACAGCGGTGGTTGCGACGGCCTGGTGCTGAGCGGCACCACCGGGGAGTCGCCCACCACGTCCGACGCCGAGAAGACCCGGCTCGTACGGGCCGTGGTCGAGGCCGTGGGCGACCGGGCGCGGATCACGGCGGGCGTGGGCTCGAGCGACACCCGGCACACCGCCGAGCTGGCCCGGGCCGCCGAGGACGCCGGGGCGCACGGGGTGATCGTCGTGACGCCGTACTACAGCCGCCCTCCGCAGGACGCGGTCGAGGCGCACTTCCGGACCGTGGCCGACGCGGTGGGCGTGCCGGTGATGCTCTACGACATCCCGGCCAGGACCGGCACCCGGATCGAGCCCGCCACGTTGATCCGGCTGGCCGGACACCCGCGCATCATGGGGGTGAAGGACTGCGCGTACGACCTGATGGGCAGCGCGAAGGTGATCGCCGCCACCGGTCTCGCCTACTACTCGGGCTGCGAGGAGCTGAACCTCCCGCTGTACGCGATCGGCGGCGCCGGGTTCATCAGCACGGTCGCGAACGCGGCCGGGCCCGAGCTGCGGGCCGTGCTCGACGCCCACGACCGGGGCGCGAACCGCGAGGCCGCCCGTCTCCACCAGCTCCTACTCCCGCTGACGGAGCTGATGATGGGCGATGGGCTGCCCGGGACGGTGACCGCCAAGGCGCTGCTGGGCACCCTCGGGCTGCCCGGCGGTCCGGTACGGGCGCCGCTGCTGCCCGCCGGCCCCGAGCGGGCCGCCGGTCTGCGCCGCGCCTACGAGGAGCTGCGCCGCACCGCCTGCGTCGAGGCCGTATCCGGCTGACCGCCGACGTCCGGCACGCAGAAGCCGTGACGGACGCGCTCCGGGCCCACGAGAACTACGTTGTTCGGGTGGATTGGCAGCACCAAAGTTGGCGAGAGGACCGTGATGGCAGTAGAGCTCAACCACACCGTCGTCCAGGCCAAGGACAAGCAGGCCTCGGCCGAGTTTCTGGCCGGCATCCTGGGGCTGGAGGTCGGCGCCCCGTTCGGTCCGTTCATCCCCGTGGAGACCAGCAACGGCGTGACGCTCGACTTCTACGAGAGCACCGACATGCCGTTCGCGCCGCAGCATTACGCGTTTCTTGTCTCCGACGAGGAGTTCGACGTCATGCTGGGCCGGATCGAGGCGGCCGGGGTCACGTACTACGCCGACCCCAGCCACACCGAGCCCGGCCGGATCAACCATCTCTTCGGCGGCCGTGGGGCGTACTTCGACGACCCTGACGGCCACAACATGGAGATCCTGACTCGCCCCTACGCCCGGCCCTCCTAGGTTCCGTCCGCCGACGTGCTGCAATGAACCGCGAACCGACCCCCTTGGGACTTCAGCGAGGACCGCGATGAGAAAAATCATCTTGATGATGTCGGTGTCCCTCGATGGCTTCATCGAGGGACCGGACCGCCAGATTGATTGGCACCGGGTCGACGACGAGCTGCACAGCTACGTCAACGAGCAGGTCAGGGCGATGGGCGGCCTCCTGAGCGGACGGGTCACCCACGAGCTCATGGCCGGCTTCTGGCCGACCGCCGACTCCGATCCCGCAAGTACCGGGCCCATGGTGGAGTTTGCCGGCATCTGGCGGGACATGCCCAAGATCGTGTTCTCCAGGACCTTGGAGCGGGCCGACTGGAACACCACCATCAAGCGAGACGTCGTCGTCGAGGAGATCATGGCGCTCAAGGCGCAGCCGGGCGGGGATCTGGCGCTCGGCGGTGCCGATCTCGCCGCGGCCTTCAGGCAGCACGACCTGATCGACGAGTACCGGATCTACGTCCATCCGGTCCTCATCGGAGAGGGCAAACCCCTGTTCCCGGCATCGGGTTACGCCGAGACCCCGCTCCGGCTCGCCGAGACCCGGACCTTCGGCAACGGAGTCGTCCTCCTCCGTCACCAACGCGACCGAGACTGAGAAACGTCGGAACGCACACGAGAGCGCCCTCTCATGGCCCATGGCCGGGCCGTGAGAGGGCGCTCTGTGCAGGGCCGCACCCGGCGGCGCGGCCCTGCATGATCAGTTGTGGCTGTGCAGGGCCTCGTTGAGGCCTCCCCAGGAGCCGCTGCGCTGCAGCGCCTCGACCGTGCCGGTGGTGGAGTTGCGGCGGAAGAGGAGGTTGTGGGCGCCGGACAGCTCCAGCGCCTTGACGATCTTGCCGTCGGGCAGCGTGACCCGCGTGCCGGCGGTCACGTAGAGGCCGGCCTCCACGATGCAGTCATCACCGAGCGCGATGCCGATGCCGGCCTGGGCGCCGAGCAGGCAGCGCTCGCCGATCGAGACGATCTGCTTGCCGCCGCCGGAGAGGGTACCCATGATCGATGCGCCGCCGCCGATGTCGGAGCCGTCGCCGACGACGACGCCCGCGCTGATCCGGCCCTCGACCATGGAGGTGCCGAGGGTGCCGGCGTTGAAGTTGACGAAGCCCTCGTGCATCACAGTCGTACCGGACGCGAGGTGGGCACCGAGGCGGACCCGGTCGGCGTCGCCGATCCGGACTCCGGACGGGGCGACGTAGTCGGTCATCCGCGGGAACTTGTCGATGCTGGTCACGACGAGGTTCAGGCCCTCGGCGCGGGCGGCAAGACGGACCTTCTCGACGTCGTCCACGGCCACCGGGCCGAGGTTGGTCCAGGCGACGTTGGCGAGCAGGCCGAAGATGCCCTCGAGGCTCTGGCCGTGCGGCTTGACCAGGCGGTGGCTGAGCAGGTGCAGCCGGAGGTAGGTCTCGTGCGCGTCGAGCGGCTTGTCGTCGAGCGAGGCGATGACCGTACGCACGGCGACGACCTCGACACCGCGGCGCGGGTCCGGGCCGAGGGCCTTGGGGGCGGCCTCGCCCAGCAGCTCGGCCGCACGCTCGGGCTGCAGCCGCTCGGTCCCGGCAGGACCCGGGTCGGCGACGAGCTCGGGGGCCGGAAACCAGGTGTCGAGAACAGTGCCGTCGGCGGCGACGGTGGCGAGGCCGGCGGCGACGGCGCCGGTGGTGCTGTGAGCAGTCGTGTCGGTCATGCTCGAAACCTAACCGGCCGCGCCCCGCCGAGGCGAACCGGTCTCATCGATCAGACGTGATCAGCTCCCCCGCCGCGGCGGAAGCGGCCCCCCGGGTTGTACGGGCCGCTTACGGGCGCATACCCGGCGCCGCAGCCACCGACCGACCGCGCGGCGAAGCCCGTGCGACGCGAGGGCGACGCCCCGCGCCGTGGCCCCAGCAGCCCAGGCACTGCCACGAGCGCGCCGCCCGGGGATCAGTCGCCGATGACGCGGGCCAGCGCCCGGCGGGCCTCGGCGCGATCGAACGGCCGGCCGGAGAGCAGGAGTTGCAGCATCAGGCCGTCGATCAGGGCGATCAGTACGCGGGCGGTCGCCTCGTCGGCGGTGTAGCGGCCGAGCGTCCCGACCGCCGCGTCGAGCCACTCGGCGGCCACCGGCTGCAGGGCCTCCCGGCGCAGGGCCGCGAGGTAGAGCTCGTACTCGAGGCGAATGCGGCCGCGGTCTCCCGTCATGGCCGCCTCGAGGAGATCGGCGAGCCGCTCCGCGAGAGGGGCGTCCTTCCCGAGGTGGCGGTGCCAGCCCTCGATCGCGGTCGGCGGCTCCACACAGACCTTCCGCAGGGCCGCGACCAGCAGATCGTCCAGGGTCGCGAAGTGGTAGGTGGTGGACCCGAGGGGGACGTCGGCCTCGGCCGCGACGGACCGGTGGCTGAGGCCTTCGATGCCGCGCTCCGCCACCACCCGTATCGCCGCGTCGATGATGCGCTGCCGGCGGTCGGGGTCGTATCTACGGGTCGGCGGTGGCGTCATCAGTGGACCCCGCCGAGGTTGAGCACGAGGACGCCGACGATCACCAGCACAATGCCGATGAGCTTGGCGGCGCTCGCCGCTTCACCGAGGAAGACCATGCCGATCGCGGCGATGGCCGCCGTGCCGACCCCGGACCAGACGGCGTACGCGGTCCCGACGGACATCGTCTTGAGGGTCTGCGCCAGGAGGATGAAGGCGATCAGGTATCCGACCGCCGTGCCCAGGGACGGCCACAGCTTGGTGAATCCGTCGCTGTACTTCATCGCAGTGGTGCCCAGGACCTCGGCGACGATCGCGGAGGCCAGCGTCAGCCAGATCATGTGGACGAGCGTACACAGCGTTGCGTACGACCGTACACAGCCCCTCGCCCGTCAGGCGCTGAGCGATGTCTTCGGGCGCAGCACGCAGAACTCGTTCCCCTCCGGATCGGCCAGCACGACCCAGGTGACGTCCCTGCCCTGTCCGACGTCCACCCGGCGCGCCCCGAGCGCCAGCAGCCGCTCGATTTCGGCCTCCTGGTCGTCCGGGCTGAGGTCGAGATGGAGCCGGTTCTTGACCGTCTTGCGCTCCGGCACGGGCAGGAAGACCATGCCCGGCCAGGCGTTCCCGTCCGCGCCGATGACGACCTCCTCGGGGTCGTCGTAGAGCACCTTCCAGTCCAGGGCCTGGCACCAGAAGTGGGCGAGTCCTCGTAGATCACGGGCGTCGACGGCGATCTGATACAGCGAAAGAGCCATGCCCGCCAGTCTGCCGGAATGCGACGCCCCCCACCCGCCACGGCGCCGCTCAGGGCGTTGCGGGGCAGTGCAATGGCCGCCCGTTCCCGGGCGGCCATCGTCGTGCGCCTCAGACGTTGAAGCCGAGCGCCCGCAGCTGCTCCCGGCCGTCGTCCGTGATCTTGTCCGGGCCCCACGGCGGCATCCAGACCCAGTTGATCCGGAGCTCGTTGACGAGGCCCTCGGTCGCGGACCTCGCCTGGTCCTCGATCACATCGGTCAGCGGGCAGGCCGCGGACGTCAGCGTCATGTCCAGCGTGGCGACGTTCGACTCGTCGATGTGGATGCCGTACACCAGGCCCAGGTTGACCACGTCGATGCCCAGCTCGGGGTCGACGACGTCCATCATGGCCTCGCGGACCTCTTCTTCGCTGGCGGGCTTGGTCGTGGTCTCGCTCATACGGTCTCCTTCGCAGCGCCCTCGCCCAGCGCCTGGGCGGTGGCGTCCTTCCATGCCATCCAGCTCAGCAGAGCACACTTCACGCGGGCCGGGTACTTGGAGACGCCGGCGAACGCGACGGCGTCCTCCAGCACCTCCTCCATCGCGTCGTCCGGCTCGATCCGGCCCTTGGACTGCATCAGTTCCAGAAAGGTCTCCTGGATCTTCTGGGCCTCGGCCAGGTCCTTGCCGACCACCAGCTCGTTGAGCACGGACGCGCTGGCCTGGCTGATCGAACAGCCCTGGCTCTCGTACGACACATCCGCGACGGTGGTGCCGTCGTACCGGACCCGGAGGGTGATCTCGTCGCCGCACGTCGGGTTGACGTGGTGCACCTCGGCGTCCCCGTCCCGCAGCCCCCGCCCGTGCGGGTGCTTGTAGTGGTCCAGGATGACGTCCTGGTACATCGAATCCAGCTTCACGAGCGACCCCTCTACCCGAAGAAGTTCCGTACGTGCTCCAGCCCGTCGACCAGGGCGTCCACCTCGGCCGGCGTGGAGTACAGATAGAACGACGCTCGCGTGGTCGCGGGAATTCCGTACCGCAGGCAGACCGGCCGCGCGCAGTGGTGCCCGACCCGAACCGCGATGCCCTGCTCGTCGAGCACCTGGCCCACGTCGTGCGGGTGGATGTCGCCGAGCGTGAAGGAGATCGCGGCGCCGCGGTCCTCGGCCGTCGTGGGGCCGATGATCCGCAGATCGGGGACCTCCAGCAGGCGCTTCACCGCGTACTCGGTGATGGCATGCTCATGGGCCTGGATGGCCTCCATGCCGACCGAGGAGAGGTAGTCCACAGCCGCGCCGAGGCCCACCGCCTGCGCGATCGGGGGCGTGCCCGCCTCGAACTTGTGCGGCGCCGGGGCGTACGTCGAGGAGTGCATCGAGACGGTTTCGATCATCTCGCCGCCGCCGAGGAACGGCGGCAGGTCCTCGAGCAGTTCCTGCCGGCCCCACAGCACCCCGATGCCGGTCGGGCCGCACATCTTGTGGCCGGTGAAGGCCACGAAGTCGGCCTGCAGGGCCTGGACGTCGAGCGGCATGTGCGGCGCGGCCTGCGAAGCGTCGACCACGACGAGCGCGCCGACCTCCTGGGCCCGCCGGACGATCGCCTCGACCGGGTTGACCGTGCCCAGGATGTTGGAGACCAGCACGAACGAGACGACCTTGGTCTTCTCGGTGATGATCTCGTCGATGGTGGACAGGTCGAGCCGGCCGTCGTCGGTGAGACCGAACCACTTCAGCTTCGCGCCCGTGCGCTGCGCCAGCAGCTGCCACGGCACGATGTTGGAGTGGTGCTCCATCTCGGTGATGACGATCTCGGTCTCATGGTCCACGCGGTAGGGCTCGTCGGCCCAGCCCAGCATGTTCGCCACGAGGTTGAGCGACTCAGAGGCGTTCTTGGTGAAGATCACCTCGTCGCGGCTCGGCGCGTTGATGAAGGCGGCGACCTTGTCGCGCGCGCCCTCGTACAGCGCCGTGGCCTCCTCGGCGAGGACGTGCACACCGCGGTGGACGTTCGCGTTGTACCTCTCGTAGTACCCGCTCAGCACGTCGAGGACCTGGCGCGGTTTCTGCGAGGTCGCCGCGTTGTCCAGGTACACGAGCTTCTTCCCGTCGTGGACCAGGCGGTCCAGGATGGGGAAGTCCTTGCGGATCGCCTCGGTGTCGAGGAGGCCCGGCAGCTCTGTCACTCGGATGCGCCACCCTTCGTGTATGCCTCGTAGCCCTCGTCCTCGAGCTTGTCGGCGAGCTCGGCGCCACCGGACTCGGCGATCCGACCGTTCGCGAAGACGTGCACGTGGTCGGGCTTGATGTAGCGCAGGATGCGCGTGTAGTGGGTGATCAGCAGGGTGCCGACCTCGCCGCTCTCGTGTACTCGGTTGACGCCTTCGGAGACGACGCGCAGGGCGTCGACGTCCAGTCCGGAGTCGGTCTCGTCGAGGATCGCGATCCTCGGCTTGAGCAGCTCGAGCTGGAGGATCTCGTGGCGCTTCTTCTCACCGCCGGAGAAGCCCTCGTTGACGTTGCGCTCGGCGAAGGCGGGGTCGATGTTGAGGCGCTCCATGGCCTCCTTGACCTCCTTCACCCAGGTGCGCAGCTTGGGGGCCTCGCCGCGGATCGCGGTCGCGGAGGTGCGCAGGAAGTTGGACACGGAGACGCCGGGGACCTCGACCGGGTACTGCATGGCGAGGAAGACGCCGGCCCGCGCGCGCTCGTCGACGGACATCTCCAGGACGTCCTCGCCGTCCAGCGTCACGGTGCCACGGGTGACCGTGTACTTCGGGTGACCCGCGAGGGAGTACGCCAGGGTGGACTTGCCGGAGCCGTTGGGGCCCATGATGGCGTGCGTCTCGCCCTGCTTCACGGTCAGGTCGACGCCGCGCAGGATCTCGCGGGGGCCGGCTTCGGCCTCGACGGAGACGTGCAGGTCGTGGATCTCAAGCGTTGCCATGGGTACCTCAGGACTCCTGGGTGACGGAGACGAGCACAGATGCGTCTGGGCCCTCTCCTTCGATCTTTACGGGGTATACGGGGACGGGGCGGGTGGCGGGCAGGCCGGTCGGCTTGCCGGTCCGCAGGTCGAAACGCGAGCCGTGCAGCCAGCACTCGATGGTGCAGTCGTCGACCTCGCCCTCGGACAACGAGACGTTCGCGTGCGAGCAGATGTCGTAGATCGCGAACACGTCATCGTCGGTGCGGACGACCGACACCGGCGTGCCCTCGAGCTCGACCCGCTTGGGGGTGTCCTCTTCGAGCTCGCTCAGCGCGCAGACGCGGACGAAGCCTTCGGCTGTCATGCGACGGACGCCTCCAGCTCGGCCTCGATCTTGGCGATCAGGCGCTCCTCGAGGTCCGGCAGGCCGATCTGCTGGACGAGCTCGGCGAAGAAGCCGCGGACGACCAAGCGGCGGGCCTCTTCGGCCGGGATGCCGCGCGCCATCAGGTAGAACAGCTGCTCGTCGTCGAAGCGGCCGGTCGCCGAGGCGTGGCCGGCGCCGACGATCTCACCGGTCTCGATCTCCAGGTTGGGGACCGAGTCGACCCGGGCGCCGTCGGTGAGCACCAGGTTGCGGTTCAGCTCGTAGGTGTCCGTGCCCGTCGCGGAGGCCTCGATCAGCACGTCGCCGATCCACACGGCGTGCGCGTCCTGGCCCTGCAGCGCGCCCTTGTACGCGACGTTGCTGCGGCAGTTCGGCGCCTGGTGGTCGACGAAGAGCCGGTGCTCCTGGTGCTGGCCGTTGTCGGTGAAGTACAGGCCGTAAAGCTCGGCCTCACCGCCCGGGCCCGCGTACTCCACGCGGGGGTGCAGGCGCACCAGGTCACCGCCGAAGGTCACCACGACGGACTTGAAGGACGCGTCGCGGCCCACCAGCGCCGTGTGCTGTCCGGCGTGCACCGCGGTGTCGTCCCAGTCCTGGACGGATACGACGGTCAGCTTGGCGCCGTCGCCGAGGTGGTACTCGACGTTGGCCGCCAGCACGGCGTCGCCGGTGTGGTCGATCACGACGACGGCCTCGGCGAAGGCACCCAGCTCGATCACCTGGTGGCCGAAGGCGGTGCCGCCCACGCCGTGCACGGCGATCCGGATGGGGTCCTTCAGCACGGCCTCCTTGGGCACCGAGACGACCGAGGCCTTCTCGAAGCCGGAGAACGCCTGCGCGGCGACCCGGTCCACCGGTCTGCCGGCCCGGCCCACCCGGGCGTCGTCACGGCCCACGGTCTCGACCGTCACGCCGTCGGGCGCGCTGACCTCGACCTTGATGCCGCCGCCGGCCACGACGGCGGTGCCGTCGTGGAGGCCCTTCAGCCGCTCGAGCGGAGTGAAGCGCCACTCCTCCTCGCGGCCGTGCGGCACCGGGAAGTCCGCCACGTCGAAGGACGGCGGTGCACTCATCCGGGTGGCGATGGTGGACTCGGCGGCCACCGCGATGGATCCGGAGGTGGTGGAACCCGCCGGAATGTTCTGAGCCTCAGCCATGGCTGTCGTCGTGCTCTCTCTCTTACGTCAGAAAACAGTGCTGCATCGGGTGGACCTGGGGGCACTCCCCCGCTACCGCCAGGGGCGGTAGCCGGGGAAGTCAGCCGACCGCGCCCTCCATCTGCAGCTCGATCAGCCGGTTGAGCTCCAGCGCGTACTCCATGGGCAGCTCGCGGGCGATCGGCTCGACGAAGCCGCGCACGATCATCGCCATGGCCTCGTTCTCTTCCAGGCCCCGGCTCATGAGGTAGAACAGCTGGTCCTCGCTGACCTTGGAGACGGTCGCCTCGTGGCCCATGGACACGTCGTCCTCGCGCACATCCACGTACGGGTAGGTGTCCGAGCGGGAGATCGTGTCGACGAGCAGTGCGTCGCACAGCACGTTGGACTTCGCGCCCGCGGCGCCCTCGCCGATCTCGATCAGACCGCGGTAGGAGGTACGGCCGCCGCCGCGCGCCACCGACTTGGAGACGATGCTCGACGAGGTGTTCGGGGCCATGTGGACCATCTTGGCGCCGGCGTCCTGGTGCTGGCCCTCGCCCGCGAAGGCGATGGACAGGGTCTCGCCCTTGGCGTGCTCACCCATCAGGTAGACGGCCGGGTACTTCATCGTGACCTTGGAACCGATGTTGCCGTCGACCCACTCCATGGTCGCGCCCTCGTAGGCCACGGCGCGCTTGGTGACCAGGTTGTAGACGTTGTTCGACCAGTTCTGGATGGTCGTGTAGCGGCAGCGGGCGTTCTTCTTGACGATGATCTCGACGACCGCGGAGTGCAGCGAGTCCGACTTGTAGATCGGCGCGGTGCAGCCCTCGACGTAGTGGACGTAGGCGCCCTCGTCGACGATGATCAGCGTCCGCTCGAACTGGCCCATGTTCTCGGTGTTGATCCGGAAGTAGGCCTGGAGCGGGATCTCCACGTGCACGCCCTTCGGCACGTAGATGAAGGAGCCGCCCGACCACACGGCGGTGTTCAGCGAGGCGAACTTGTTGTCACCCGCGGGGATGACGGTGCCGAAGTACTCCTTGAAGAGCTCGGGGTGCTCCCGGAGACCGGTGTCGGTGTCCAGGAAGATGACGCCCTGCTCCTCGAGGTCCTCGCGGATCTTGTGGTAGACGACCTCGGACTCGTACTGGGCGGCGACACCGGCGACCAGGCGCTGCTTCTCGGCCTCCGGGATGCCCAGCTTGTCGTAGGTGTTCTTGATGTCCTCGGGCAGCTCCTCCCAGGAAGCGGCCTGCTTCTCGGTGGAGCGGACGAAGTACTTGATGTTGTCGAAGTCGATGCCCGAGAGGTCGGAGCCCCAGTTGGGCATGGGCTTCTTGCCAAACAGACGCAGACCCTTCAGACGCAGCTTCAGCATCCAGTCGGGCTCGGACTTCTTCGCGGAGATGTCACGGACGACCTCGTCCGACAGACCGCGCTTCGCGGAAGCGCCGGCGACGTCGGAGTCGGCCCAGCCGTACTCATAGGTGCCCAGCCCCTCGAGCTCGGGGTGGGCAGTCTCCGTGGGGAGAGTCATACGGGGTTCCTCCCGGCCGTGCTTGCAGATGCTGTAGTGGTCTTGCTGGTGAATCTGGGGCTGCCGGCCTTCGGGATGAAGGTGGTGCACACCCCGTCGCCATGGGCGATGGTGGCCAGCCGCTGGACATGTGTGCCGAGCAGGCGGGAGAAGACCTCGGTCTCCGCCTCGCACAGCTGCGGGAACTGCTCGGCGACATGGGCGACCGGGCAGTGGTGCTGGCAGAGCTGCTCACCCTGGTGCGGACGCGGCGCGCTGCGCGCCGTGGCAGCGTACCCGTCCGCGGTCAACGCCTCGGCCAGGGCCTCGGTGCGGTCCTCGGGGGCCGCACGGTCGACAGCTTCGCGGTAACCCTCGGCCTGGGCTGCCATACGGGCGCGGGCGAACGCCGCGACCGCGGCGTCGCCCTTCTCACCTCCGCCCGCGATCTGCGCGATCCAGCGCAGCGCATCGACGGCGAGCGTGTCGTAGGCCTGGTCGAAGGCGTCCCGCCCGCAGTCGGTGAGGGCGAACACCTTCGCCGGGCGGCCGCGGCCGCGCGAGCCGTAGACCCGCTGTTCACGGGGCTCGACGACGCCATCGGACACCAGCGAGTCCAGGTGTCGGCGGACCGCGGCCTGGGTCAGCTCCAGCCGCTGGGCGAGCTCGGCCGCAGTCGAGGGACCGTGGTCGAGGATCGAGCGGGCCACCCGGTTACGGGTGCTGCGCTGGCCGTCGTCGCCGAAAGACGCGACGGCAGGCGTCACGGACCCGGCGGCCGTCCCGGCCGCCGTCGTCCCCTGAGCCTCGCCAACGTATTTCACAACGCCATTGTTGCGTAATTCCTGGGCTTGCGCCAAGCCGCGATCTGCCGAGGTCGGGGTGTGCTCCGTCACTAAGGGTTACCTAATTCCGGGTTTCCGGCCGTCGGCAAGGGGTGCCTGGCCCGGCACCCGCCACCGGTTCGTAGACTCCCCGGCATGCGCAGCGTCTTCCCGGGGGATCCGTCCCCAGCTACGGCGGGGGGTGCCCCCAGGACCCCCGGGGGAGACTCCGTCGTCCAGGTCCGGGGCCTGGTCAAGCGGTATGGCAGCACGATCGCGGTCGACGGCCTCGACCTGTCCGTCGCGGCGGGGGGCGTCACCGCGGTCCTCGGCCCCAACGGCGCCGGGAAGACCACGACCGTCGAGATCTGTGAGGGATACCGCCGCCCGGACGACGGGACGGTCCGGGTGCTCGGTCTCGACCCGATCGCCGACGCGGCGGCCCTGCGCCCCCGCATCGGCGTGATGCTCCAATCGGGTGGGGTCTATGCGGGAGCTCGTGCCGAGGAGATGCTGCGCCATATCGCCGGCCTCCACGCCCACCCCGTCGACGTGGACCTGTTGATCGAGCGCCTCGGCCTCGGCAGCTGCGGCCGTACGGCCTACCGCCGGCTCTCCGGCGGCCAGCGGCAACGGCTCGCGCTCGCCATGGCCGTCGTCGGCCGCCCGGAGCTGGTCTTCCTCGACGAGCCGACGGCCGGCCTCGACCCGCAGGCCCGGCACGCCACCTGGGACCTGGTGCGCGAGCTGCGCGCGGACGGCGTGTCGGTCGTCCTCACCACGCATTACATGGACGAGGCCGAGCAGCTCGCCGACGATGTCGCGATCATCGACGGCGGGAAGGTCGTCGCCCAGGGATCCCCCGAGGAGCTGTGCCGGGGCGGCGCGGAGAACAGTCTCCGCTTCACCGGACGGCCCGGACTCGACCTGGCCGCGCTGCTCACGGCCCTGCCCGCCGACACGGCTGCCGCCGAACTCACGCCCGGCGCGTACCGGGTGACCGGCAAGGTCGACCCACAGCTGCTGGCCACCGTCACCTCCTGGTGTGCGCAGAACGGCGTGCTGCCGGACCGGATCTCCGTCGAGCGGCACACCCTGGAGGACGTGTTCTTGGAGCTGACCGGCAAGGAGCTGCGCGCATGACCGCGACCGGCACGTTCGCCCCGAGGCCGGGGGCGGCGCCCCTGGGACGGATGATCGCCGCGCAGACGGCTCTGGAGACCCGGATGCTGCTGCGCAACGGAGAGCAGCTGCTGCTCACGGTGGTGATCCCGACGCTGCTGCTGACGCTCTTCAGCGCGGTCGACATCGTCGACACGGGCGAGGGGAAGGCCGTGGACTTCCTGGCCCCCGGCGTACTCGCGCTCGCCGTCATGTCCACCGCCTTCACCGGGCAGGCCATCGCCACGGGCTTCGAGCGGCGGTACGGCGTGCTGAAGCGGCTCGGCACCTCGCCGCTGCCGCGCTGGGCGCTGATGACGGCGAAGACGGGGTCGGTGCTGGTCACCGAGGGGCTGCAGATCGCTCTGCTGACGACGGTGGCCTTCGCACTGGGCTGGTCCCCGCACGGCCCCGGCAGCGTGCTGTACGTCCTGCTGCTGCTCGTCCTGGGAACGGCCGCCTTCTCGGGGCTGGGGCTGCTGATGGCCGGGACGCTGCGGGCCGAAGCCACCCTGGCCGCGGCCAACTTGGTCTTCCTGTTGCTGCTGGTCGGCGGCGGAGTCGTCGTACCGCTGGAGAAGTTCCCGGACGCGGTGCGGGACGTGCTGGGGCTGCTGCCGATCTCGGCTCTGTCGGACGGCCTGCGCGACGTGCTGCAGGGCGGTGCCGGTATGCCGTGGGGCGACCTGGGGATCCTGGCCGGCTGGGCGGCGCTGGGCCTGGGCGCGGCGGCGCGCTTCTTCCGCTGGGAGTAGAGCGGGAAGCCACTCACCCGTTCGCCCTTTGGTCGGCCGCAGCGCCGCTCCTGCCCCTCGACACGGACCCTCTTCACGGACCCTCGTGAATGCATGCACAAGCCGCCCCCTACGATGAGCCCGTGCCGAAGTTGCTCGAAGCCGTGCGAAACCCCCTCGCCTTCATCGCCCACCGCTGGGCCCCGGCCCCCCGGACGCTCCAGCGGGCCGCCCTCGCCGCCCTGGTGATGAGCGTGGTCATCGTGGTCACCGGGGGCGCCGTCCGGCTCACCGGCTCCGGCTTGGGGTGCGACACCTGGCCCGGATGCTCCGACGACAGTCTGGTCGCCACCCCCGAGATGGGTCTGCATGGGGCGATCGAGTTCGGCAACCGCATGCTGACGTACGTGCTCTGCGCGGCGGTTGGCTGGTCGATCATCGCGGCCCGTGCGAGCAAGCCCTGGCGGCGCAGCCTCACCCGGCTCGGCTGGGCCCAGTTCTGGGTGGTGCTGAGCAACGCCGTGCTCGGCGGCATCACAGTGAAAACCGGGCTCAACCCCTATTCCGTCGCGGGCCACTTCGTCCTGGCCACCATTCTGATCACGCTCACGACGGTGACCTGGCAGCGCACCCGCGAGGGCGACGCCTCCCCACGGCCGCTGGTGGGCCCGCGGGTTCGGCAGCTGGCCTGGACCCTCGCCGCGGTGACGGCCGTCCTTGTGCTGATCGGCACCGTGGTGACGGGGGCCGGCCCGCACGCGGGCGACAGCAGTGAGGTGGAGCGGATCCAGGTCCCCTGGGAGACCGTCGCCCGGCTGCACGCCGCTTCGGCCTGGGCAGTTGTGGGACTGGCTGCCCTGCTGTGGATCGTGCTGCGCGTGGTCGACGCTCCGGGCGTCCCGCAGGCCCGTACCCGGGACCTGCTGCTCGTCCTCCTCTCGCAGGGCGCCATCGGCTATGCGCAGTATCTGACCGAGCTGCCCGAGGTTCTCGTGGGCGTGCACATGCTCGGCTCCTGCCTGGTGTGGATCGCCGTGGTCCGCCTGCTGCTGTCGCTGCGCGAGCGGTCGGTCACGGAGTTCGGCACACCGGGTCCCGCGCAGGAGGGTTCAGCGGTTCCCGCGACCGTCTGAGCGGTCCGCAAGCCCGTACACCCGACGTGCGTTGCCCGCCGCGATCAGGCCTGCGACCCGCTCGGCGTCGGTACGCGACCAGACGCCTTCGGCGACCCATTCGGCCAGCAGACTGCCGAGCGCTTCGTGGAACAGGCGCGCCCCGACCACGTGCAGCTCCGGCAGCCCGTGCCCGCCGGTGGAGAAGAGCAGCTTCCCGAAGGGCGCCAGCTCCAGGGCCTCCGCCAGGACGGTGCGCGCCCGTGACCCGGTGCGGGCGAGTGCGGGTCCGAGGTCCGCGTAGACGTGGGGGAAGACGTCGGCCAGACATGCGGCCTGCCGGTGGTAGGGGTAGCCGTGCAGGAGCACCAGGTCCGTGCCCAGCCCGGCCGTCGCCCGTACGAAGTCGGTGAGCAGCATCGGGTCCGTACGGTCGATGCGCAGCTCGGGTGCTCCGACCCCGCCGTGCAGCTGCAGCGGGCGCCCGGTCGCCACCGCCGTCCAGAGCAGATGGCGCAGAAGCACGGGATCGGTGAGCCGCCCGGCCTCGCCGGTCCGCGGACCGGGCCCTCCTGTCCGGCCGCTCCCCCAGACGGCTTCCCCGGACGCCTGCACCGGAATCCGTCCGAAGGCGGCTACGCCCCGGCTGCCTCCCCCTGGGGAAACTCCCCCAGCTAGCGCCGGGGGGACCTCCACCTGGGCCGCCGGGCCCAAGAGACCCACGTCCGGGAGGGAATCCCCCACCCGCGCCGCTCTTCGCTGCTCGCGGCGGTCGGCCAGCCAACGGCCGGCGGCCCGGCGCACCTCTCCGGGGCCGGGCGGCTCCGGTGCGAACGCGAGCCCGTGCCGGCAGCCCGCGACGGAGCTGAAGCCGACGGCGGACAGCGCGGCTCCGTGCACCGCTTCCGCGACGTTGGTCATGAAGTCGTCGGCGGTCCCCGAGGTGTCGGCGACCTGTTCGGCCAGCAGCTCCAGGCGCACGATCTCGAACGCCGCGGCGTCCCCCGCGGCGGCGAGTTCGGCCGGTTCGGTGAGGTCGCCGGTCAGTCCGGTGTCCACCAGATACGTGCCGATGCCGGTGGAGCGCAGCAGCCTCCGGCCGGTCTCCAGGACGCCGAGTTCGCGGCGGCGCGCGAGATAGAGGGCTGGCGGACTGTGCGGCTCGAGCCCGAGCAGCGGCGGGCACCAGCGGCGAACGGCGAAGCCGGTCTGGGTGTCGAAGAAGGTGGTGCCGGATGCGGCGGGAGCCGTGGACTGCGTGAGATAGGCCTCGAAGGTGCCGAGGCCGAGCTCGGTGCGCAGCACGCCGTGGCAGTGCTGATCCACCAGCAGTGGCAATTCGATCACAGCGCCCGCCCCTGTCGTCGGAACCGTCGTAACGGTCTAACGGGCGGGCGGTACCTCAGGTGTTGCCGGGGCCTCCGACCTGGATCCCTGCCATGCGCGTCCACTCGTACGGACCGGTGCGGACCTTGGCCGCGAACTCGCCGTCGAAGGACTCGTGGAGCGTGATCCCGGACAGCCCGGCGGCGCGCTCGGCGATCGCATGGCTGGGGGCCACCAGGTCGCCCCAGGTTCCGTCCTCGCCGACGAGCACGATGCGGGTGCCCATCTGGCCGAGGTAGGCGAGCTGGCCCTCGGCGCTGCCGCCGTGGCTCTTGGCGAAGTGCGTGATCTGCTTCGCGAGCCGGGTCGCACGGCGCTCGGCACCGGAGTCCAGTGCGCTCTCGCCGGCCTGCGTGGTGTCTGCCATGGTCCCGATGCTACCGGCAGGTAGGTCAACCGTCGACGGTCCCCCAGCTAACGCTGGGGGTGCCCCCAGGGAGTGGCTTCGGCCACGCCCGCGCTCGCGTTCGCCGGGTGGTCGGTACGTGTCCGACCGACCGGGGGTTCAGCGCAGGAAGGGGTCCACCGCGATGGCGACGAAGAGCAGCGAGACATAGGTGATGGACCAGTGGAACAGCCGCATCTCCTTGAGCTTCGCGCCCGTGGTCCCGGCCTTGGCGCGAGCCTGCAGGGCGTGCGCCTCCCGGAGCCACCAGCCGCCTGCCGCGACCGCGACCAAGGGGTAGAACCAGCCGACGTACCCCAGCGGCCACAGCAGCAGGGAGACGCCGACCATCACCCAGCTGTAGAGCACGATCTGCCGGGCGACCACGGTGTTGGCGGCGACGACCGGGAGCATGGGCACGCCCACCCGCGCGTAGTCCGCCTTCACCTTCATCGACAGCGGCCAGTAGTGCGGCGGCGTCCAGAAGAAGATGACGAGGAAGAGGACGACCGCCGCCCAGGAGAGGGAGTTCGTCACCGCGGACCAGCCGATGAAGACCGGCATGCAGCCGGCGATGCCGCCCCAGACGATGTTCTGGGCGGTGCGCCGCTTGAGGATCATCGTGTAGACGACCACGTAGAACAGCAGAGCCCCGAGGGAGAGGGCCGCCGAGAGCCAGTTGACGAGCAGGCCGAACCAGAAGGTGGAGATCACGGCGAGGGCGAGGCCGAAGACCAGCCCCTCGCGCGGCGTGACCATTCCGGTCACCAGCGGTCGCTGCGCGGTGCGGTCCATCAGCGCGTCGATGTCGCGGTCGAGGTACATGTTGAGCGCGTTAGCGCCGCCCGCGGAGAGGTAGCCGCCGATGCACGTGGCGAGCACCAGCCCGAGGTCGGGCACGCCCTGCTCGGCGAGGAACATCACAGGGACGGTGGTGATCAGCAGCAGCTCGATGATCCGCGGCTTGGTGAGTGCCACGAACGCCTTGACCCGCGCACCGAACGGCCGGTGACCGGGACCTTCCGGGAGCTCCCCCACAACCCTTCGGGCAGGGGTGGGGGTCCCCCCGGCGCAGCCAGGGGGCGTGCCCCCACCCGCAGGACGGGAATCGACGGCCGTCACGCACACCCCTGTATAGCGACCTCAGCGGCTCGCGCCGCGGGCACAGACCAGCAAGCACCGGAGATGAAGGGCCGGTAAAGACTTGCGCGTACCACGCCACTCTAGACGTAGCGGATACCGCCCTCGCCGCCGGGGTGGGTCGTGTTGTCCACCGCCCCTCATGGGCACGGGCGCGAGGGGGCGGCACCGAGGGTAGTACCGCCAGCGCCTCGTAAGAACACGCCCGCCGGGCGGAGCGGGGCGCCTACCGGAAGTCCGCGGAAAGTCGCCGCTCACCTGAGACGGGAGCGGCCGGAGCACGTATATCCGTAGCGTCGGACGCCCGATCCGGCGCTCATCCGGTTGCGTTTTTCCGCCCATCCGGTCGCGCCGGATCCCGACCCGTGGACGGCCGAAAAGGGTGCGGTTCCGGCGAGGGTAGGCTCAACAGCGCCCGGTGTGCACAAAGTCACCGGCATTCGACATTGTGGAGAGGAGCCCTGACCCAGGGTGAGCACGCATCCGACCACCACAGACCTCGAGTGGACCGAACTGGACCGGCGCGCCGTCGACACCGCCCGCGTCCTGGCCATGGACGCCGTGCAGAAGGTCGGCAACGGCCACCCGGGCACGGCCATGAGCCTCGCTCCCGCCGCGTACCTGCTCTTCCAGAAGCTGATGCGGCACGACCCGGCGGACGCGGGCTGGACGGGCCGCGACCGGTTCGTCCTCTCGTGCGGTCACACGAGTCTGACCCTCTACATCCAGCTCTACCTGGCCGGCTTCGGCCTGGAGCTGGACGACCTGAAGGCGTTCCGCACCTGGGGCAGCAAGACCCCGGGCCACCCGGAGTACGGCCACACCACCGGCGTGGAGACCACCACCGGCCCGCTCGGCCAGGGCATGGCCAACGCGGTCGGCATGGCGATGGCCGCCCGCTACGAGCGCGGCCTGTTCGACCCCGACACCCCGCAGGGCTCCTCCCCGTTCGACCACACCATCTGGGCGATCGTCTCCGACGGCGATCTGGAGGAGGGCATCTCAGCGGAGGCCAGTTCGCTGGCGGGCCACCAGAAGCTCGGGAACATCGTCGCCCTGTACGACGACAACCACATCTCGATCGAGGGCGACACCGCGACCGCGCTCTCCGAAGACGTACTGCAGCGGTACGAGGCCTACGGCTGGCACGTCCAGCGCGTCGAACAGGCCCCGAACGGCGACTTCGACGTGGCCGCGCTGTACGCGGCGTTCAAGGCGGCACAGGCCGAGACCGATCGGCCGTCGATCATCGCCGCCCGCACGATCATCGCCTGGCCCGCCCCGAACGCGCAGAACACTGAGGCCGCTCACGGCTCCGCCCTCGGTGAGGCGGAGGTCGCCGCGACCAAGGAGGTGCTCGGCTTCGACCCCGCGCAGTACTTCCAGGTCGACGACGAGGTCATCGCGCACGCCCGCAAGGCGCTGGACCGCGGCCGCGAGGCACGTGCGGCGTGGGACAAGCAGTTCCAGGAGTGGCGGAACGCCAACCCGCAGCGGGCCGCGGAGTTCGACCGCATCGCGGCGGGCGAGCTGCCCGAGGGTTGGGAGCAGAAGCTTCCGATCTTCGAGGCCGGCAAGGACGTCGCCACCCGCAAGGCGTCCGGCGAAGTCCTCAAGGCGCTGGGCGGGGTGATCCCCGAGCTGTGGGGCGGCTCCGCCGACCTCGCGGGCTCGAACAACACCACCATCGACGCCTCGTCGTCCTTCCTGCCCGCGGACAGCCCGCTGCCGGAGGCGAACCCGTACGGCCGCACCATCCACTTCGGCATCCGCGAGCACGCCATGGGCTCGACGATGAACGGTGTCGCGCTGCACGGGAACACCCGCATCTACGGCGGCACCTTCCTCGTCTTCTCCGACTACATGCGCCCGGCCGTCCGGCTGGCCGCGCTGATGCGGCTGCCGGTCACCTACGTCTGGACGCACGACTCCATCGGCCTCGGCGAGGACGGCCCGACCCACCAGCCGGTCGAGCACCTGGCGGCCCTGCGCGCCATCCCGGGCCTGACCATGGTCCGCCCGGCCGACGCCAATGAGACCGCAGTCGCCTGGCGCGAGATCATGCGCCGGCACAGCGCCTCGCCCGCCCCGCACGGCCTGGCCCTGACCCGGCAGAACGTGCCGACGTACGAGTTCAACGAGGATGCAGCCAGGGGCGGTTACGTACTGCTCGAGGCCGAGGGCGACGCGCCCGAGGTGCTCCTCATCGCCACCGGCTCCGAGGTACAGCTCGCCGTCCAGGCGCGGGAGCGCCTCCAGGCCACCGGTGTCCCCGCCCGCGTCGTCTCGATGCCGTCCGTCGAGTGGTTCGAGGAGCAGGACCAGGGGTACCGCGACAGCGTGCTGCCGCCATCGGTGAAGGCCCGGGTGGCGGTCGAGGCCGGAGTCGGCCTGACCTGGCACCGCTACGTCGGCGACACCGGCCGGATCGTCTCGCTGGAGCACTTCGGCGGCTCCGCCGACTACAAGGTGCTGTTCCGCGAGTTCGGCCTGACCGCCGACGCCGTCGAGGCCGCCGCACGGGAATCTCTCGCGGCCGCCGGTCGCTGACGCTCGTATACGACTAGAGGAGACACCACTCTCATGGCAGACGCACTCCAGCGCCTCAGCGACAGCGGCGTGGCGATCTGGCTGGACGACCTGTCGCGCCAGCGCATCACCTCCGGCGGCCTCGCCGAGCTGATCGACGAGCAGCACGTGGCCGGGGTCACCACGAACCCGACGATCTTCCAGAAGGCGATCGCCGCCGGTGACGGCTACCAGCAGCAGCTCTCCGACCTCGCCGCCCGCCAGGTCACGGTCGAGGAAGCCCTCCGGATGATCACGACCGCGGACGTCCGGGACGCGGCGGACGTGCTGCGCCCGGTCTTCGAGGCCACCGGCGGCCGCGACGGCCGGGTCTCCATCGAGGTCGATCCGCGCCTGGCGCACAACGCCCGGGCCACGGTCGCCGAAGCCAAGCAGCTGGCCTGGCTGGTGGACCGGCCGAACACCTTCATCAAGATCCCGGCCACCCAGGCGGGCCTCCCGGCGATCACCGAGACCATCGCCAAGGGCATCAGCGTCAATGTCACGCTGATCTTCTCGCTGGATCGCTACCGCGCGGTGATAGACGCCTACCTGTCCGGGCTGGAGCAGGCCAACGCCGCGGGCCTGGACATCTCCCGGATCGAGTCGGTCGCGTCCTTCTTCGTGTCCCGGGTGGACACCGAGGTCGACAAGCGGCTCGACGCCCTGGACACCCCGGAGGCGAAGAAGCTGCGGGGCAAGGCGGCCATCGCCAACGCCCGGCTCGCCTACCAGGCGTACGAGGAGGTGTTCGGCTCGGTGGACGGATCGACCCCGCCGAGCGACCGCTGGGCTGCGCTGGAGAAGGCCGGCGCCAACCGGCAGCGTCCGCTGTGGGCCTCCACCGGCGTCAAGGACAAGGCGTACAAGGACACGCTGTACGTCGACGAGCTGGTCGCCCCCGGCACCGTGAACACCATGCCGGAGGCCACCCTGGAGGCCGTCGCCGGCCATGGGGACATCGCGGGCGACACCGTCCGCGGCAGCTATGAGCAGGCCCGGGCCGACCTGGACGCCCTCGAACGACTCGGCATCTCGTACGACGAGGTCGTGCAGCTCCTCGAGGACGAGGGCGTCGACAAGTTCGAGGTGTCCTGGAACGAGCTGCTCAAGTCCACCGAGGCGGAGCTGAAGCGCCGCGCTCCTTCGGAGGCGTGAATTGACCCTGCTGTCCGCGCGTGGCGACAACCCGCTGCGTGACGTACGGGACCGGCGGCTCCCGCGTATCGCGGGGCCGTCCGGCCTGGTCATTTTCGGCGTCACGGGCGATTTGTCCCGTAAGAAGTTGATGCCTGCCGTGTACGACCTGGCCAACCGCGGACTGCTGCCGCCGGGCTTCTCCCTGGTGGGCTTCGCCCGCCGCGACTGGCAGCACGAGGACTTCGCACAGGTCGTGCACGACGCGGTCAAGGAACACGCGCGGACGCCGTTCCGCGAGGAGGTCTGGCAGCAGCTTGCCCAGGGCTTCCGCTTCGTACCCGGCGAGTTCTCCGACGACGAGGCGTTCCAAAGGCTGCGGTCGACGATCGAAGAGCTGGACAAGTCGCGCGGTACGGGCGGCAACTTCGCCTTCTATCTGTCGGTCCCGCCGAAGTTCTTCCCCATGGTGGTGACACAGCTCAAGAGGCACGGCCTCTCCGACGCCCCGGCCGACTCCTGGCGGCGCGCGGTCATCGAGAAGCCGTTCGGGCACGACCTGAAGAGCGCGCAGGGCCTCAACCAGGTCGTCCACCAGGTCTTCCGTCCGGTCGACGTGTTCCGGATCGACCACTATCTGGGCAAGGAGACGGTCCAGAACATCCTGGCGCTGCGCTTCGCCAACACGATGTTCGAGCCGCTGTGGAACCGGTCGTACGTCGACCACGTACAGATCACGATGGCCGAGGACATCGGCATCGGCGGCCGCGCCGGCTACTACGACGGCATCGGCGCCGCCCGCGATGTGATCCAGAACCACCTGCTCCAGCTGCTTGCGCTGACCGCCATGGAGGAGCCGTCCTCCTTCGACGCCAAGGCGCTGGTCACCGAGAAGCTGAAGGTCCTCAAGGCCGTCAAACTGCCGAGGGAGTTGGGCGAGCACACCGTGCGCGGCCAGTATGCGCACGGCTGGCAGGGCGGCGAGGAGGTGCTCGGCTACCTCGAGGAGGACGGCATCGACCCGGGCTCGCGCACCGACACCTATGCCGCGATCAAGCTGGAGATCGACAACCGCCGCTGGGCGGGCATCCCCTTCTACCTGCGGACAGGGAAGCGGCTCGGCCGCCGGGTGACCGAGATCGCGGTGATCTTCCAGCGCGCACCCCACTCGCCGTTCGACGCCACCGACACTCAGGAGCTGGGACAGAACGCCCTGGTCATCCGGGTCCAGCCGGACGAAGGCGTCACCATCCGGTTCGGCTCCAAGGTCCCGGGCACCCAGATGGAGATCCGGGACGTGACGATGGACTTTGCGTACGGCGAGTCCTTCACCGAGACCAGCCCCGAGGCGTACGAACGGCTGCTGCTCGACGTGCTGCTGGGCGACGCGAACCTCTTCCCCCGCCACCAGGAGGTGGAGGAGTCCTGGCGCATCCTCGATCCCGTGGAGGAGTACTGGGACACGCACGGCAAGCCCGAGCAGTACACCGCGGGGACCTGGGGGCCGAAGGCCGCGGACGAGATGCTCGCACGAGATGGACGGAGCTGGCGCCGGCCATGAACATCGATCTCACGGACACCACGTCCAGCCAGATCAACGCCGCGCTGGTCAGGGCCCGCCGGTCGACCGGGACGCCGGCCATCGGCATGGTGCTCACCTTCGTCATCGTCACCGACGAGGGCAGCCACTACGACGCGCTGCGGGCCGCACGAGAGGCGTCCAAGGAACACCCCTCCCGCATCCTCGTCGTGATCAAGCGGCCGGGGCGCTCGCCCCGCGACCGCGCCATGGCCCGGCTGGACGCGGAGGTACGGGCCGGGGGCGAGACCGGCAGCGGGGAGACCGTGCTGCTCCGCCTGCACGGCGAACTCGCCCACCACGCCCACTCGGCCGTGCTGCCACTGCTGCTGCCGGACGCTCCGGTGGTCGTGTGGTGGCCGGAGGACGCCCCCGAGGACCCGCACGAGGACCTGCTCGGGCAGCTGTCGGCGCGCCGGATCACCGACGCGGCGGCGACCGAGGACCCGGTCGGGACCTTGGCCCAGCGGGCCAGGACCTACACCCCGGGCGACACGGACCTGGCCTGGACCCGCATCACCGGGTGGCGGAGCGTGCTGGCGGCCGCCCTGGACCAGAAGCACTCCGAGATCACCTCGGCCGTGGTGGAGGGGGAGGCGTACAACCCGAGCAGCGAGCTGCTCGCGCTGTGGCTGGCCGACCGGCTGGGCGTGCCCGTCGAGCGGACGGTGTCCGAGGGGCCGGGACTGACGGCCGTACGGCTGGAGACCGCCGACGGCACGATCTGCCTGGACCGGGCTGACGGCTCGCTGGCGGAGCTGGCGATGCCCGGCCAGCCCGACCGGCATGTGGCCCTGCACCGGCGGAACACCGCCGAGCTGATCGCCGAGGAGCTGCGGCGGCTCGACCCGGACGAGGCGTACGCGTCCGCGGTCAAGTTCGGGGTCAGCAAGCTGGGCAAGGCCGTGATCGAGCCGGGCGGGGGCACGGCCTCCCCGAATGGCGCCGAGGCCGCGGAAGCCTCGGAGCCGGCGGCACCTGGGGGCCCGGCGGCGCAGGCGAACGCGGCGGACCGGGCGGGGAGGGAGAGGGCGACGTGAGCACCCCGCAGGTCGTCGTCCACCGGGACAAGGAGCTGATGGCCAGGGCTGCGGCGGCCCGGCTGATCACGAAAGTGGTGGACGCCCAGGCCGCCCGCGGCTCCGCGTCAGTGGTGCTCACCGGCGGCCGCAACGGCAACGGGCTGCTGGCGGCGCTCGCCGAATCCCCGGCCCGGGACGCGGTCGACTGGGCACGGCTGGACCTCTGGTGGGGCGACGAGCGCTTCCTGCCCGAGGGGGATCCCGAGCGCAATGTCACCCAGGCGCGCGAGGCGCTGCTGGACGCCGTACCGCTCGATCCGCATCGGGTGCACCCGATGCCTGCCTCGGACGGGCCCTACGGGAACGACGTGGAGGCGGCGGCAGAGGCGTACGCCACCGAACTGGCGGCCGCCGCGCGGCCGGAGAACCACGCCTCGGTCCCTCAGTTCGACGTGCTGCTGCTGGGTGTCGGGCCGGACACCCACATCGCCTCGCTGTTCCCGGAGCTGCCGGCCGTGCGGGAGACCGAGCGCACCGTCGTCGGCGTGCGCGGTGCGCCCAAGCCGCCGCCCACCCGGATCTCGCTCACGCTTCCGGCGATCCGCGCCGCACGCGAGGTCTGGCTGCTCGCGGCTGGCGAGGACAAGGCGAACGCGGCAGCGATCGCCCTCTCCGGGGCCGGGGAGATCCAGGTCCCCGCGGCAGGGGCGTACGGCCGCGGCCGTACGCTGTGGCTCCTCGACGCCCCGGCCGCCTCGCACCTCCCCCGCGCCCTGTATCCCCCGGCTTCCCCCTGAACCAGCGCCCCCGCGGCGAGCGCTCCGGTCTGGACACCTGTCGTATACGTGCGTCAGGCTGTGCGATCTCAGGTCGCCGTCGCACAGGGGGTACCGATGACCTCGCCGTCCCGCCTCGCACTCCGCAGATCCTCCGCACTGGCCCTCGCCGCCGCCCTCACACTCGCCGTCGCGGGTTGCGGCTCCGGGGAGTCGGCTTCCGCAACCGTCAAGGGCGTGCAGCTGGTCAAGCCCGGACAGCTCACCACCTGCACCCATCTCCCCTATCCGCCCTTCCAGTTCGAGAAGGACGGGAAGATCGTCGGCTTCGACGTGGCGATGATCGACCTCGTGGCCAAGGAACTGGGTGTCAAGCAGGTCATCGTCGACAAGGCCTTCGAGACCATCAAGACCGGCGCCGATCTCAATGCGAACACCTGCGACGTCGCCGCGGCCGGAATGACCATCACCGACGAGCGCAAGAAGTACCTCGACTTCTCGGTGCCGTACTTCGACGCCACGCAGGCACTGCTGGCTCGCAAGGGGCTGAATGTCGCCTCGCTTGACGAGGTGAAGGCGCAGAAGCTGAAGATCGGTTCCCAGTCCTCGACGACCGGCGAGGACTTCGCCCGCCAGGCGGGGCTCGACCCGAAGTCGTTCGAGTCCTCCGACGCCGAGCTGAACGGGCTGCGCACCGGAGATGTCGATGTGATCATCCAGGACTTCCCGGTGGTGCAGACCTGGCTCAAGGCGCCCGCCACCTCAGCGAAGTTCGAACTGGTCGGCAACCTCGACACCGGTGAGCAGTACGGCTTCGCGGTGAAGAAGGACGGCAACCCGAATCTGCTGAAGAAGATCAACGCAGCGATCGACAAGGCGCGTGCGGACGGCACGTACAAGAAGCTCTACGAGCAGTGGGTCGGTCCGATGCCGAAGGGCGACGCCGCCCAGTGAGCACGCGTTCGTCGCCACGACAGCGGCAGCGACGTCTCCGCGGTGTGCAGTACGCCGGCTTCGTGGTCGCGGTGGTGCTGCTGGCGACGCTCGCCGACTGGCAGCGGCTCCAGGAGCAGTTCCTCGATCCGGGCGTGGCGCAGCAGCTGTTCCCCGATCTGATCACGGTCGCGCTGCTGAACACCGTGATCTACACGCTCACCGGCTTCGGTGTGGGGCTGGTGCTCGGGCTGGTCGTGGCCCTGATGCGGCTGTCGTCGGTCGGCCCGTACCGCTGGCTGGCGATGGCGTACATCGAGTTCTTCCGCGGCCTCCCGGCTCTGCTGATCTTCATCTTCGTCGGGGTCGGCGTACCGCTGGCCTTCCCGGGGCTGGTGTTCCCCGGCGGCACGTACGGTCAGGTCGCCTGCGCACTGGGCCTGGTCTCCGCCGCGTACATGGCGGAGACCATCCGGGCCGGCATCCAGGCCGTGCCACGCGGTCAGATGGAGGCGGCCCGGACGCTGGGGATGTCGTACGCGACGGCCATGCGGTCGATCGTCATCCCCCAGGCCTTCCGGATCATCGTGCCGCCGCTGACGAACGAGCTGGTGCTGCTCTTCAAGGACTCCTCGCTGGTCCTGTTCCTCGGGGTCACCCTTGAGCAGCGCGAACTCACCAAGTTCGGTCGCGACCTGGCCAGCCAGGAGGCCAACACCACGCCCATCTTCGTCGCGGGGCTGTGCTATCTCCTCGTGACGATCCCGCTCGGGCTGCTGGTGCGGCGGCTCGAGGCCCGGCACGCGAAGGCACGGTGAGCACGGTGAGTCCGGCGATGAAGGCGGCGACGGAGCCGACGGCCGAGTCGGCGCTCGAGATCCGGGGACTGCACAAGTCCTTCGGCGACTTGGAGGTGCTGCGCGGCATCGACTTCCGGATCGCACAGAGGGAGGTGGTGTGCGTCATCGGGCCGTCGGGGTCCGGGAAGTCGACCCTGCTGCGCTGTGCGAATCTGCTGGAGCGGCCGACGGCGGGGACCGTGCTGGTGCACGGAGTCGACATCACCGACCCGGACGTCGACATCGACCGGGTGCGCCGCCGGATCGGCATGGTCTTCCAGTCCTTCAACCTTTTTCCGCACCTGACGGTCATGGAGAACCTGACGATCGCCCAGCGGCGCGTGCTGCGGCGCGACCAGGACGCCGCGGTGGAGGTGGCGCGCGAGAACCTCGCGAAGGTGGGCCTGCTCGACAAGGAGAGCGGCTATCCCGCGCAGCTGTCGGGCGGCCAGCAGCAGCGGGTGGCGATCGCCAGAGCGCTCTCGATGGGGCCGGAGCTGATGCTGTTCGACGAGCCCACGAGCGCGCTCGACCCGGAGCTGGTCGGTGACGTGCTGGCCGTGATGCGCAGGCTCGCGGACGAGGGCATGACGATGATGGTCGTGACGCACGAGATGGGCTTCGCCCGGGAGGTCGCCGACCGGGTGGTGTTCATGGACGACGGCAACGTGGTGGAGGAGGGCGGCCCGGAGGACGTGCTCGTCCGCCCGGGCCACCCACGGACCCGAGCCTTCCTCGCCCGGGTCACCTAGGTCCTGTCCGGTCGGTCAGGCCGGGTCAGCGAGCGGGGTCTGGTGCAGGGGGCACCTCCCAGCGATAGCTGGGGGAGCATCGCAAGGCGGAGGAGGGAGCCCATGCGGTGGGGGCACCTCCCAGCGGTAGCTGGGGGCCATCGGCGACCGACGACAACGCAGCGAGGCGCGGTGCCAGGCGTCGCGAGCCCGGCATGACCGGCCGGACAGGGCCTAGCCTCAGCGGCCGCGCAGCGAGCGGTAGCGCGCCACCAGGGAAGCCGTGGAGCCGTCCAGGCTCTCGGCTCCGCTGCCCGCCGTGAGGACCGGCTCGATGCGCTTGGCCAGGACCTTGCCGAGCTCGACGCCCCACTGGTCGAAGGAGTCGACGTTCCACACGGCGCCCTGTACGAACACCTTGTGCTCGTACAGCGCGATCAGTTGGCCGAGCACGGACGGGCTGAGCTCCTTGGCCAGGATCGTGGTGGTGGGACGGTTGCCGCGGAAGGTGCGGTGCGGCACCTGCTCGGCGGGCACACCCTCGGCCGCCACTTCCTCGGCGGTCTTGCCGAACGCCAGCGCCTGGCCCTGAGCGAACAGATTGGCCATCAAAAGGTCGTGCTGTGCGGCGAGTTCGGGCCGCAGCTCGTCGACCGGCCGGGCGAAGCCGATGAGATCGGCCGGGATGAGCTTGGTGCCCTGGTGGAGCAGCTGGAAGTAGGCGTGCTGGCCATTGGTGCCCGGAGTGCCCCATACGACCGGACCGGTCTGCCACGGCACCGGGCCGCCTTCGCGGTCCACGGACTTGCCGTTGGACTCCATGTCGAGCTGCTGGAGGTAGGCCGTGAACTTCGAGAGGTAGTGGCTGTAGGGCAGCACCGCGTGTGCCTGCGCGTCGTGGAAGTTGCCGTACCAGATGCCCAGCAGGCCCAGCAGCAGCGGGGCGTTGGCCTCCGGCGGAGCGGTACGGAAGTGGTCGTCGATGCGACGGAAGCCGTCCAGCAGCTCGCGGAAGCGCTCCGGGCCGATGGCGATCATCAGGGAGAGGCCGATGGCCGAGTCGAACGAGTAGCGACCACCGACCCAGTCCCAGAACTCGAACATGTTCCCGGTGTCGATGCCGAACTTCTCCACCTCCGCCGCGTTCGTGGACAGAGCGACGAAGTGGAAGGGAACCGCACTCTCGTCCGCGCCGAGACCGTTGAGCAACCAGGTGCGTGCGGAGATCGCGTTGGTGACCGTCTCGATGGTGGTGAACGTCTTCGAGGCGACGATGAACAGCGTCTCGGCGGGGTCCAGGTCCCGCACGGCCTCGTGCAGGTCCGCACCGTCCACATTGGAGACGAAGCGGAAGGTGAGCGACCGGTCGGTGTACGGACGCAGTGCCTCGTACGCCATCGCCGGGCCCAGATCCGAGCCCCCGATACCGATGTTGACGATATTGCGGATCCGCACGCCCGTGGAGCCGACCCACTTGCCGGAGCGGACCGATTCGGCGAAGCCCGTCATCCTGTCGAGCACGGCGTGCACCTTGGGCACGACGTTCTCGCCGTCGACCGTGACGACGGCCTCGCGCGGAGCGCGCAGGGCGGTGTGCAGCACCGCGCGGTCCTCGGTGTTGTTGATCTTCTCGCCGCGGAACATCGCGTCCCGCAGCCCCGCGACGCCGGACGCCGCCGCGAGGTCGCGCAGCAGCCGCAGAGTCTCGTCCGTCACCAGGTGCTTGGAGTAGTCGAGGTACAGATCACCCACCTGGAGGCAGTAGCGCCCGGCACGCTCCGGGTCGGCGGCGAACAGCTCGCGCAACGACACCTCGCCCAGCTGTTCCCGGTGCCGGGCGAGCGCGGCCCACTCGGGCATCCGGTCGAGCCTGCGTCCCACCCTCCCCCAGCTACCGCCGGGAGGTACCCCCTGCCCGCCACCGCCCTTGTTAGGAGCGCTGCGCGCGTACCCCTTACTCGCATTCATCTCGGACATCAGCCCACTTCTTCTCGTGCCTTCCCCGCTGCGGCTCCCAACCTAATTGATGAGAGCAGGCACAAGTGCGGCCACGCCGAGCCCGGCCCGCCCACCATGGCGGGCGGTGAAGACTCCCTCCGCGACGGCGGAGACGCCCGACGGCGCGGACTGGGGCACTCCCCCCGGGGGTACCTCCCGGGCCGTCAGGCCCAGGGGGACTACCGCCGGGAGACCCCCACCCAGCGGTAGCTGGGGGAGGCGCCGGACCGGCCCGGGGGCCGGGAAACACTTCTGGCCCGGCCGTAGGGCGGAACTACGGCCAGGCCAGGGGGGCCGCCGGCGCGGGCCCACCGTGGGCCCGACGCGTTGCGAGCGAGATCGCTAGATCTCGCCGCGGAGCTTGGCGAGCGCCTCGGCGAGAATCGCCTCGCCGTCGGCATCGCTGCGCCGCTCCCGTACGTACGCGAGATGGGTCTTGTACGGCTCGGTGCGCGGCGGGTCCGGCGGGTTGTCCCGGTCCTTACCGGCCGGGAAGCCGCATCGGGGGCAGTCCCACGTGTCGGGAATCTGCGCGTCGCTGGCGAAGCTCGGCTGCGTCTCGTGCCCGTTCGAGCACCAGAAGGAGATGCGGAGGCGTGGCGCGGACTCGCCCCGCTCGGCCTCACCCATCGGCCCCGCGCCGACCCGACTACCACGGATCGCGTTGCCACTTGCCACGGTCGTAACTCCCTGCGTGATGGTGCCGCGAAGCGTCGATATGCAGCTCCGCCGCGGGCGCCCAGTCTACGTAAGGCCCAACGCACGTCCAGTGACAGGAGTTACACCCCGCCCCAGGGTGGACGCCGAGCTCATGATAGGCCGCGCTGGCCGCGCTGTATCGGACGAACGGGTCAGCTGTCCAGCTTGATCAGCAGACCAAGAGCGACAATGCACGCGAACCACAGCAGACCGACCACGACGGTGATCCGGTCCAAGTTGCGCTCGGCCACCGAGGAGCCACCGACGGAGGACTGCATGCCGCCACCGAACATATCGGACAGACCGCCGCCCTTCCCCTTGTGCATGAGCACCAGCAGCATCAGCAGCAGGCTGAAGACGATCAGGGCGATCGAGAATCCCGTAATCACGGCTGGACCAACTCTCTCGGGCTTGGATCGGTGTCGGGGCCGGGCTTGGATCCTCCCAGCGGTAGCTGGGGACTGTGTCCGGCCCCGACAGAGTACGACGGAGTGCGGCCTTCGGCCTACTTACCGGTCACGTCACTGGTCACGGAACCGGACGATCTTGACGAATTCGTCGGCGTCCAGCGATGCGCCACCGATCAGAGCGCCGTCCACATCCGGCTGCGCCATGATCGCGGCGACGTTCCCGGACTTCACCGAGCCGCCGTACTGGATGCGGACCTGATCGGCCAGCTCCTGGCTGTACAGCTCGGCCAGCCGGCCACGGATCGCCCCACAGACCTCCTGGGCGTCCTCCGGTGTGGCGACCTCGCCGGTGCCGATGGCCCAGACCGGCTCGTAGGCGATCACGATCGTCTCGGCGTGCTCGGCCGGCACGTCCTTCAGGGCGCCGTCGACCTGGGCGAGGGTGTGCGCGACCTGGTTGCCCGCCTTGCGAACGTCCAGCCCCTCGCCGACGCAGAGGATCGGAGTCAGACCGTTACGGAACGCAGCCTTCACCTTGGCGTTGACGATCTCCTCGGCCTCGCCGTGGTACTGGCGGCGCTCGGAGTGCCCGATCACCACATAGGTGCACTTCAGCTTGGCCAGCATCGGCCCGGAGATCTCACCGGTGTACGCGCCCGAGTCGTGCGCGGACAGGTCCTGGGCACCGTAGGCGATCTTCAGCTTGTCGCCGTCGACCAAGGTCTGCACCGAGCGCAGGTCGGTGTAAGGGGGCAGGACCGCGACCTCGACGGCCTCGTAGTCCTTGTCATTCAGGGCGAAGGCGAGCTTCTGGACGTGGGCGATGGCCTCGAGGTGGTTGAGGTTCATCTTCCAGTTGCCCGCCATCAGCGGAGTGCGGCTGCTCATCAGGGGGTCAGTCCTCCAGTGCTGCGAGGCCGGGGAGCGTCTTGCCCTCGAGGTATTCGAGGCTCGCCCCGCCGCCGGTGGAAATGTGGCCGAATGCGTTCTCGTCGAAGCCCAGGGTGCGCACGGCAGCGGCGGAGTCGCCCCCGCCGACGACGGTGAAGGCAGGGCTGTCGATCAGGCCCTGAGCCACCGCGCGGGTGCCCTCGGCGTAGTCGGGGTGCTCGAAGACACCCATCGGGCCGTTCCAGAAGACCGTGGCCGCGTCCGCGAGCTTCGCGGCGTACAGCTTGCGGGTCTCCGGACCGATGTCCAGGCCCTGCTGATCGGCCGGGATGGCGTCCGCACCGACGACCGCCGGATGGGCCGGGGCCTTGGTCTTCAGGTCCGGGAACTCCGGCGCGACGAGCACGTCGACGGGGAGCACGAACTCCACGCCCTTGGCCTTCGCACGCTCCAGGTAGTCCACGACGGCCGAGATCTGGTCCTCCTGGAGCAGCGAGGTGCCGATCTCGTGGCCCTGGGCCTTGAGGAAGGTGTACGCCATGCCGCCGCCGATCAGGATACGGTCGGCCTTCTCCAGCAGGTGGTCGATGACCCCCAGCTTGTCGGAGACCTTGGCGCCGCCCAGCACCACCGCGTACGGGCGCCCCACGTCCTCGGTGAGCCGCTTCAGGACGGCGACCTCGGCGGCGATCAAGCCACCCGCGGCATGCGGGAGCCGGGCCGGGAGGTCGTAGACGGAGGCGTGCTTGCGGTGCACGGCGCCGAAGCCGTCGCCCACGTACACATCGGCCAGGGACGCCAACTCGTCGGCGAACGCGCCACGCTCGGCATCGTCCTTGCTGGTCTCGCCCGCGTTGAAGCGCAGGTTCTCCAGCACCGCGACCTGGCCGTCGGCCAGCCCCGCGACGGTGGCGCGGGCGGACTCCCCCACCGTGTCGGTCGCGAAGGCGACGTCTTTGCCGAGGAGTTCACCGAGCCGCGCGGCGGCCGGGGCGAGGGAGAACTGCGGGTCCGGCGCGCCCTTGGGACGGCCGAGGTGGGAGGCGACGATCACCTTGGCGCCGGCGTCGGCGAGCGCGGCGATGGTGGGCAGGACGGCCCGGATCCGGCCGTCGTCGGTGATCGTGGTGCCCTCGAGCGGCACGTTCAGGTCGGCGCGGACGAACACCCGCCTGCCCGAGACCCCGGCCCGGATAAGATCGTCAATTGTCTTCATGTACGTGGACTCCAAGATAGCGACCCAGCTCTTGCGTGGAACACGGCAACCATCAATTGCGTAACCCCTACGGCGAGCAACCACGTCCGCGAGAGCGGCGGCGGTTTAGCCGCAAAGAGGGGAGCTCGTATCGACGCGCCATCGCGTCGATACGAGCCCCGTCCTTACATCGCTGGCGGATGGTCAGAGCTGACCGCCGACGAAGGTGGTCAGGTCCACCAGTCGGTTGGAGTAGCCCCACTCGTTGTCGTACCAGCCGACGACCTTGACCTGCTTGCCCTGAACCATGGTCAGCTGCGAGTCGAAGGTGCAGGAGGCGGGCCAGTTCACGATGTCCGAGGAGACGATCGGGTCCTCGGTGTACTCCAGGATGCCCTTCAGCTGACCCTCGGCGGCCTTCTGGAAGGCGGAGTTGATCTCGTCCTTGGTGACCTCGCGGTCGAGCTCGAGGACGAGGTCGGTGACCGAGCCGGTCGGCACGGGCACGCGCATGGCGATACCGTCCAGCTTGCCCTTGAGCTGCGGGAGGACCAGCGCGGTGGCCTTGGCGGCACCGGTGGAGGTCGGGATGATGTTCTCCGCGGCGGCGCGGGCGCGCCGCAGGTCCTTGTGCGGGAAGTCCAGGATGCGCTGGTCGTTGGTGTACGCGTGGACCGTCGTCATCATGCCCTTGACGATGCCGAAGCTCTCGTCGAGGACCTTCGCCATCGGCGCCACACAGTTGGTGGTGCAGGAGGCGTTGGAGATGACGTGGTGCTGGGCGGCGTCGTACTTGTCGTGGTTGACGCCCATCACGATGGTGATGTCCTCGTCCTTGGCGGGCGCGGAGATCAGGACCTTCTTCGCTCCGGCTGCGAGGTGCTTCGCGGCGTCCGCACGCTTGGTGAAGATGCCGGTGGACTCGATGACGATGTCGGCGCCGAGCTCGCCCCAGGGGAGCTGAGCCGGGTCGCGCTCGGCCATCGTCTTGAAGGTCTGGTTGCCGACCGTGATGGTGTCCTCGGTGTGGCTGACCTCATGCTTCAGCCGGCCGAGGATGCTGTCGTACTTGAGCAGGTGGACCAGAGTGGCGTTGTCGGTCAGGTCGTTGACACCGACGATCTCGATGTCCGCACCCTGCTCAAGGAGCGCGCGGAAGTAGTTACGACCGATGCGGCCGAAGCCGTTGATGCCTACGCGGATCGTCACGAACCGATCTCCTCGTTGGTACGCCGGTGAAGGGTGCCGGCGAGCTGTATGGGATGTGTCCCCGACCACCCCCGACCCTACCCCGCCCGGGCGCGTCGGGTGACATCAGGCGGTCGGGGACACGCAGCGTCAGCGGCGCAGTGCGCGCAGTGCCGCCCCCACCAGCCGGGCCCGTTCCTTCGCCCCGGTCACATGCTCCAGCCCGAAGCCGAGAAGCACGGTGTCCCGGGTGGCCACGGCGGCCGAGGAGCGGAACAGCTCGCGGGAGCGGGCCCAGTCCGCACCGGTCGCCGGGCTGCCCGGCGGCGGCCCGGCGACCGTCCACGGACCGAGCGCCGTCTCGAAGCCCTCGGTCTCCTGGCCGGTGCCGCCGACGACGAGCCGGGTGTTGTCGACGAAGACGCCGCGCCCGCCGGTACCCGGGTCCGTGATGTACGAGACGGACAGCTCGACCTTCTTGCCGGCGTAGCCGCTGAGGTCGAAGGCGACGGACTGCCAGCCGTCGGAGGAGCCGGTGAAGCGGTTCCAGCTGCCGGTGCTGCCCTTGGCCTGGCAACTGTCCTCACCGACGGTGAGGTAGTGGGTCAGGAAGGGGTGCCCGCGGACGTAGAAGCCCGCGGAGCACTCGGCGGGAACCTCGGTGCCGGTGCCGCCGTGCACGTCGGGCAGGGTGGTCCAGTCGTCCTGGCCGACGGTGTGCGCCTCGACGACCACATTGTCGTAGTCCTGCTCGGTGTCGAAGCTGAGCTTGAACTCCAGCGTCGGCTTCGCCGCGACGTCCGTCCCGGTCAGGTCGACGGTGCGGGAGAGCCGCATCCAGGAGTTGTCCGCATGCTTCGCCGCGGCGAACCAGTCGCCCTCGTACGGCTGGAACGGAGTCCGCACACCCGGGTAGTCCCCCGCGGTGGCGCTGCGGAACTGCGGGAAGTCCTTCGGCGGCAGCTCGTCGGAGATGACGCTGTACGCACCGGCGCCGTCCAGCGGGTTTCCGCCGGCGTCACCGAGCGATGCCTGGGCACCGTCGAGGTTCCCGGTGCCCGCGAAGACGGGTGGGGACTTCAGCGAGATACGGCCGCCCGCGCCCAGGTAGTACTGGCTGAAGTCGTCGGTCGAGGCCCGCCCGACCCGGGAGCTGCCGCCGGCCTTCTCGCCGGTGGTGATGAGTTTGCCGCCCTCGTTGAGGTAGTCGCGCACGGCGAGCAGCGTGGCGCCGCCGGGCTGGCCGGCGCCGGTGTACCAGAGCACGGTGCGGAAGTGGCTCAGGACGCCGAGGGGGTGGGGTACGCCCTGGGTGGCGACGTCCCAGACGGCCGCTCTGCGTCCGTTGTCGGCGAGGGCCTTGGTGTACGCGATGGTGTGCTGTGCCGGACCGGTGCCGCCTTCTTCGGCGATGACGAGGGTGTCGGCGCGGGGCCGTTCGGCGACGGTGTAGGTGAACGGCTCGCTGGAGGTCCGCTTCCCGTCCCGCGTCCGGCCGGTGAACCAGACCTCGACCTTGTCGCCGGGTTCGGCGTCCTCGATCTCGGCGCGGTACTGGTCGAACCGGAGGTTGTCCTTTCCGCCGTACCGCTCGCCGCCTTCCCAGGCCTCCAGACGCTCGGTGTGCCTGCCGCCGCCGTCGATGCGGTAGTTGAGGCGCTTGTCGCGCACGCTCTTGCGGGCGGTGACGGAGACCTCCTGGTCGCCGCCGCGGGCGTAGGAGGTGGTGAAGGTGTCGGGGGTGAAGTCCGGGGCGTCGAGGCCGACCGGGGAGGAGGGCTGGTCGGGGTGAGCGGCGGTCTCGGCGACGGCAAGCGCGAACGGGACGTTCTTGGCGAACTCCTGCTGGATCAGCTTCTCGTCGTCGGGGAAGTGGAAGCCGGACCGGCAGTCGGCCGGGTTCCAGGCGTCGTCCGGGTCGATACGGGATGCGGTGGCGCAGGTCGTCATCTCGGGGGTGAACATCAGCATCCCGTTGACGTTGGCCGCGTGGCCGTCGGACTCGCCGTTGGTGGTGTAGAGCTCGGAGGAGAGCTGCGGACGGTAGCCGGGTATCGCGGACTTCTCCGGCGTACCGGCGAGGGCCCGGTAGAGGACGTCGTCGGGGGTCGGGGTGGCGACCTGCCAGCCGACCCCGTAGAGAATCAGTTCCGCGGCGGAGTGCCAGTTGATGCCGTATTCGAAGCCGATGCGCTTCTGGAAGCGGTCGAGCGCCTTGGTCTCGGGCTCGGACATGGGGCCGGTGCCGCGGAACGTCTCACTCGCGGGATCGGGCGAGGATCCCTCGTTGTCGTAACCCCACTTGTAGGCGAAGTTGCGGTTGAGGTCGACACCGTCGCCGGGGACGATCTTTCCGTCGCCGTCGTTGTCGCGGAGGTTCTTGCGCCAGAGGCGGTTGCCGGGGGTGAAGGTGAAGTCGTAGCCGTCGGGGTTCGCGGAGATCACGAACCACAGCTCGGTGGAGTCCACGATCTTGGTGATGCGGTCGTTCTCGCGGTAGCCGTCGAGGTAGTGGTGCATCAGGCGGCGGGTCATCTCGGGGGTGATCCACTCGCGGGCGTGCTGGTTGGAGAGGTAGAGGGCGGAGGGCTTGGACCCGTCCTTCAGCCTGTCGGCGCCCTTGCTGATCTTCAGGGCGAGAATGTCCTCGCCGTTCAGGGACTTGCCGATGCTGACGACCTTGGTGAGGGAGGGGTGCGCCTGCGCGGTGGCGAGGATCTCCTTCTTGAGGCCGTTCTCGCCGCCGTACGGGCGGAAGACGCCGTCGCCCGCCGCCTTGAGGCGCTGCTCCGCCTTCCGGGAGATCGTCCGCTCGGTGAGTTCGACCCCCTTGCTCTCGAGCTGGTCGGCCTGCTCGCCGGTGAGGAAGAGCTCGACCTGCGTGGTGCCCTTCTCCGGCACGTGTTCCATCTCATGGCCGTCGGCGCCCGCCTGCAGGAGCAGCGGTACCTGCTCCTTGGTGACCTTCGCGTTCCATACGGACAGTTCGTCGTCGTCGGTCGCGCCGCCCTGCCAGGCCTGGGCGACAGGTGCTGCCGCCAGCACGCCCAGGAGCAGTGAAGCCGCTGCGAGGATCGATCTCGCCTTGCGTCTCATGGACCCCCCTAGCTGTGGTCAGCCACGTCTGTGGCTGACGACAGGCTTGCCATGCTGCATGATCATGTCAATAGCCCCGCCGGAGCCCCCAGCCCGGGGAACGACTGGCCCCCGGCACCCGCATCGGGCACCGGGGGCGGAAGGCTTCGGCCCAGCGGCTCAGCCGACCATGCCGTCGGCCATCTCCTCGGTGAGATTGGACTCGGTGCCGGGGATGCCCAGGTCCGCGGCCCGCTTGTCCGCCATGGCCAGCAGCCGGCGGATGCGGCCCGCGACGGCGTCCTTCGTCAGCGGCGGATCCGCAAGCGCCCCCAGCTCCTCCAGTGACGCCTGCTTGTGCTCCATCCGCAGCCGCCCGGCCGCCGCCAGGTGCTCCGGCACCTCCTCGCCCAGGATCTCCAGCGCACGCTGGACCCGCGCGCCCGCGGCGACGGCGGCCCGCGCCGAGCGGCGCAGATTGGCGTCGTCGAAATTGGCGAGCCGGTTCGCGGTGGCCCGGACCTCGCGCCGCATCCGCCGCTCCTCCCAGGCCAGCACCGATTCGTGCGCCCCGAGCCGGGTCAGCAGCGCGCCGATCGCATCCCCGTCCCGTACGACGACCCGGTCGACGCCCCGGACCTCGCGCGCCTTGGCCGCGATGCCGAGCCGGCGGGCGGCTCCGACCAGCGCGAGGGCCGCTTCGGGCCCCGGGCAGGTCACCTCGAGCGAGGAGGACCGGCCAGGTTCGGTGAGCGAGCCGTGCGCGAGGAACGCACCGCGCCAGGCGGCCTCGGCGTCACAGGTCGCGCCGGAGACCACCTGCGGCGGCAGCCCCCGGATCGGGCGGCCACGTCCGTCCACCAGCCCGGTCTGCCGCGCCAGTTGGTCACCGCCCGCCACGACGCGTACGACATAGCGGCTGCCGCGCCGCAACCCGCCGGGGGCCATCACCACCAGGTCGGAGGCGTGCCCGAAGATCTCCAGGATGTCCTTGCGCAGCCGCCGGGCGGCGATGCCGGTGTCCAGCTCCGCCTCGATCACGATCCGGCCGCTGACGAGGTGCAGCCCGCCCGCGAACCGCAGGATCGACGAGACCTCGGACTTCCGGCAGCAGGTCCGGGTGACGGGGAGCCGGGAGATTTCGTCCTTCACCGCTGCCGTCATCGCCATGGGCCGATCCTTCCATGCATCCGAAAAATACGGTCGTACGCGGCGGCCAGCAGCTCCGGGTCGTGCTTCGGCGTGGAGGCGCCCCCAGCCTGCGGCTGGGTGGCGCCCCCGAGCGCGGCCACCGGTGCCAGCTCGACCGCGCCGCCGAGCCGCTTGGCGGCATCGGTCAGGCTTTCCCGGTCAGGCACGGCGGCCTCGTCGGCCAGCACCACGTCGAAGGCGAGTTTAGGGGCGTGTCGGGCCAAAACCTCCAAATGACGCTGCGGGGAAAAGCCTTCGGTTTCGCCGGGCTGCGGCGCGAGGTTCAGCGACAGCACCCGGCGGGCCTTGGTCTCCATGAGTGCGTCCAGCAGCTGGGGCACCAGGAGGTGCGGGATGACGGAGGAGAACCAGGATCCGGGGCCGAGCACCACCCAGTCCGCGTCGAGGACCGCCTCGAGCGCCTCGGGGACGGCCGGCGGGTCGTGCGGTACGAGGTGCACCGACAGGACCTCGCCGGGGGTCAGTGCGACCGTGGCCTGGCCACGGACGGTGGAGATCTCGTCGGGATGCGCGGGGTCGTGGCCGCGCACCTGCGCCTGGAGCTCCAGCGGAACAGCCGACATGGGCAGCACCCGGCCGTGCGCGCCGAGCAGCCTGCCGACCCACTCCAAGGCCTTGACGTGGTCGCCGAGCTGCTCCCACAGGGCGACGATCAGCAGGTTCCCCACGGCGTGCCCGTGCAGGTCGCCCTCGCTCGCAAAGCGGTGCTGAATGACCCGGGCCCAGGTCTGGCCCCAGTCGTCGTCGCCGCACAGCGCGGCGAGCGCCTTGCGGAGATCCCCGGGCGGCAGGACGCCCAGCTCGTCGCGGAGCCGGCCGCTGGACCCGCCGTCGTCGGCGACCGTGACGACCGCGGTCAGATCACCGGTGATCCGGCGCAGGGCCGCGAGCGAGGCCGACAGACCCCGCCCGCCGCCGAGCGCGACCACCTTGGGCTGCGTGCCGCGCCGGCGGAACGTGCGGACACCGCGGCCGGTGGCGAAGCCCGTACGCTCCGGGACCAGTTGTCGTACGCGGCGCATCCGAGAGGACTTTCCCGAGGTCACTCGCGCCCCATGTCCCGGTGGACGACGACGGTCTCGACCCCTTCCGCGGCGAGCCGCGCGGCGAGCTTCTCGGACATGGCGACGCTGCGGTGCTTGCCGCCGGTGCAGCCGACGGCGATGGTCACATAGCGCTTGCCCTCGCGGCGGTAACCCGTGGCGATGAGCTGGAGCAACTCGGCGTAGCGGTCCAGGAACTCCTTGGCGCCGGGCTGGTTGAAGACATAGCCCGCCACCTCCTCGTTGAGACCGGTGAAGGGGCGCAGCTCCGGGACCCAGTGCGGGTTCGGCAGGAAGCGGCAGTCCACCACCAGATCGGCGTCGACCGGCAGGCCGTACTTGTAGCCGAACGACATCACGGTGGCGCGCAGCTCCGGCTCCTCCTCGCCCGCGAACTGGGCGTCCAGCTTGGCGCGCAGCTCATGGACGTTGAGGCTGGAGGTGTCGATCACCAGGTCGGCGTCGCCGCGCAGTTCGCGCAGCAGCTCCCGCTCGGCGGCGATGCCGTCGACGATCCGGCCGGAGCCCTGGAGCGGGTGCGGGCGGCGTACGGACTCGAAGCGGCGGACGAGGGCCTCGTCGGACGCCTCCAGGAAGATCACCCGGCGCTTGACGTTCTTGGCCTTCAGATCGGCGAGGGATTCGCGGAGGTTGTCGAAGAAGCGCCGGCCACGGACGTCCACGACCACGGCGATCCGGGCCACATTGCCCTGCGACCGGGCGCCGAGGTCCACCATGGTCGGGATCAGGGCGGGCGGCAGGTTGTCGACCACGAACCAGCCGAGGTCCTCCAGACACTTGGCCGCGGTACTGCGGCCCGCACCCGACATCCCAGAGATGATCACCAGCTCGGGGATGGCCGCCGCGTCGACGGCGCCGCCTTCCGCCGCAGTGCCCGTACTCACCTGTGCTCCGTCTCCGTCGATCTCGGTCATCTGTCCTGCCCCCGTTCCGATGAGGACGCCACGCTCGCCGCGGTTTCCTCTTCAATGATCTCTCCTGTCGCGGTGTTCACCGCCGGGGCGACCGGTGCGGCGCCGGCGAGGGCCGCCGCCACGGTCTCCGCCGTCTTGCGGCCGATGCCGGGCACCTCGCAGATCTGGTCGACCGTGGCGGCCCGCAGCCGCCTGACCGACCCGAAGTGCTTCAGCAGCATCTGGCGGCGGGTCTCCCCGAGCCCGGGGACCGTGTCGAGCGGCCCCGCCTTCATACGCTTGCCGCGCTTGCTGCGCTGGTAGGTGATGGCGAACCGGTGGGCCTCGTCGCGGATCCGCTGCAGGAGGTAGAGCCCTTCACTGGTGCGCGGCAGCACGACGGGGTCGTGCTCACCGGGCAGCCAGACCTCTTCGAGCCGCTTGGCGAGGCCGCAGACGGCCACGTCGTCGATGCCCAGCTCGTCCAAGGCCCGCTGGGCGGCCGCGACCTGAGGCTGTCCGCCGTCGACGACCACGAGCTGGGGCGGGTAGGCGAAGCGGCGCGGCCGGCCGGTCTCGGGGTCGACGGGCCCACCGGCCACGGCGCCCGGCTCGCCCTCGCCCGCGTCGCCCGCCTCCTCGTCCCACTCCCCGGTCTTCTGCTTCTCCAGAAGATAGCGCCGGAAGCGGCGGCTGATCACCTCGTGCATGGACCGTACGTCGTCCTGTCCTTCGCCGTGCCAGACCTGGGTGTCACCGACCCGGCCCTTGATCTGGAAGCGGCGGTACTCGCTCTTCCGCGCGAGCCCGTCCTCGAAGACCACCATCGAAGCCACCACGTCCTGCCCCTGGAGGTGCGAGATGTCGAAGCACTCGATGCGCAGCGGCGCCGAGTCCAGGTCCAGCGCCTCGGCGATCTCCTCCAGGGCCCGGGAACGGGTGGTCAGGTCGGAGGCGCGCTTGGTCTTGTGCAGTGCGAGCGCCTGCTGGGCGTTGCGCTGCACGGTGGCCATGAGGTCCTTCTTGTCACCGCGCTGCGGGACACGGAGGTTGACGTTCGAGCCGCGGTGTTCGGAGAGCCACTGCGCGATCGGCTCGACCGGGTCGGGCAGCGCGGGAACCAGCACCTCGCGGGGCACCCCCTCACCGGACTCCTCGCCGTAGAGCTGCTGAAGGGCGTGCTCGACGAGGCCCGCGGTGTCGACCGCCTCGACCTTGTCGGTGACCCAGCCGCGCTGGCCGCGCACCCGGCCGCCGCGGACGTGGAAGATCTGGACGGCGGCCTCCAGCTCGTCCTCGGCGACGGCGATCAGGTCGGCGTCGGTGGCATCGGCGAGGACGACGGCGTTCTTCTCCATGGCGCGGCGCAGCGCCTCGATGTCGTCGCGCAGCCGGGCCGCCTTCTCGTACTCCATGGCCTCGGCGGCGTCCTGCATCTGCCGCTCGAGTCGGCGCAGATACGTTCCGGTTCGGCCGGCCATGAAGTCGCAGAACTCCTCGGCGAGTTCGCGGTGTTCCTCGGGGGTGACCCGGCCGACGCAGGGCGCGGAGCACTTGCCGATGTAGCCGAGCAGACAGGGGCGCCCGATCTGCGCGGAACGCTTGAAGACCCCGGCGGAGCAGGTGCGGACGGGGAAGACCCGCAGCAGGAGATCGACGGTCTCGCGGATCGCCCACGCATGGGCGTACGGGCCGAAGTACCGCACCCCCTTCTTCTTGGGGCCGCGCATGACCTGGACCCGGGGGAACTCTTCATTGAGGGTGACCGCGAGGGACGGATAGCTCTTGTCGTCGCGGTACTTGACGTTGAAGCGGGGGTCGAACTCCTTGATCCAGGAGTACTCCAGCTGCAGCGCCTCGACCTCGGTGGAGACGACCGTCCACTCGACGGAGGCCGCGGTGGTGACCATGGTCCGGGTGCGCGGGTGCAGCCCGGCGAGGTCCTGGAAGTACGAGGAGAGCCGCTGGCGGAGGCTCTTCGCCTTCCCGACGTAGATCACCCGGCGGTGCTCGTCGCGGAACCGATAGACCCCCGGCGAGTCGGGGATCTGTCCCGGCTTGGGTCGGTAGCTGCTGGGGTCGGCCATGCCTTCACCCTACTGTCGCGGGCCGACACGGGACCGCGCCGCCGACCATCGGCCACCGGTTGTGGGCATTCGTTCCGCAGGGCTGGGGGCACCCCCAGCGTTAGCTGGGGGAGGGTGGGCACAACCGGCCACCGGGCGGCAGCCTCGTACGAAGCGGAAACCCATGGTGCGGGGTGGCGCGCACCGTTGCCGTCTGCGGGCCGCTGTGCCCACCCGTTCCGCCTCGCGGAACGATTGCCCACAGCTGTGGGGGGTGTCAGCCGCGGCGCGCCTTCGTTCTGGGTGCCTTCCCCTTCGCGGCTGAGGTCTTCTTCGCCGCGTTCGGCATGCCCGAGCGGGGCCGCGGGACCGCGTCGCTGACCCGCTCCCCCAGCAGGTCGCGCAGGAACTTGCCGGTGTGGCTCGCGGGGACCGCCGCGACTTCCTCCGGTGTGCCCTCCGCGATCACCAGGCCGCCGCCGCTGCCGCCCTCCGGGCCCATGTCCACGACCCAGTCGGCGGTCTTGATCACATCGAGGTTGTGCTCGATGACGATCACCGTGTTGCCCTTGTCGACCAGACCGGAGAGCACGTTGAGCAGCTTGCTGATGTCCTCGAAGTGCAGGCCCGTGGTCGGCTCGTCCAGGACGTAGACCGTCCGGCCCGTCGAGCGCTTCTGCAGCTCGCTCGCCAGCTTCACGCGCTGGGCCTCGCCACCGGAGAGGGTGGGCGCCGGCTGCCCGAGGCGGACGTATCCCAGCCCGACCTCGTCCAGCGTCCGCAGATGCCGGGAGATGGAGGGCACGGCCTCGAAGAAGTCCAGCGCCTCCTCGATCGGCATCTCCAGCACCTCGGCGATGGACTTGCCCTTGTAGTGGACCTCCAGGGTCTCCCGGTTGTAGCGCGCCCCGTGGCAGACCTCGCACGGCACATAGACGTCCGGCAGGAAGTTCATCTCGATCTTGATGGTCCCGTCGCCGGAGCAGTTCTCGCAGCGCCCGCCCTTGACGTTGAAGGAGAAGCGGCCCGGCAGATAGCCGCGCACCTTCGCCTCCATGGTCTCCGCGAAGAGCTTCCGCACATGGTCGAAGACCCCGGTGTACGTCGCCGGGTTCGACCGTGGCGTACGGCCGATGGGCGACTGGTCTACGTGCACCACCTTGTCGACGAGGTCGTCCCCGTCCACGCGCGTGTGCCGCCCCGGCACCGTGCGGGCGCCCTGCAGCTCGCGCGCCAGATGCGTGTACAGGATGTCGTTGACCAGCGTCGACTTGCCGGACCCGGAGACACCGGTGACGGCGGTGAACACCCCGAGCGGGAAGGACACATCGATGTCCTGGAGGTTGTTCTCCCGGGCTCCGCGCACTGTGAGCCGCTTCGAGCCGTTCACCGGCCGGCGGATCTCCGGCGTCGGAATGGCCTTCTTGCCGACCAGATACTGCCCGGTCACGGAGTCCTTGTTGGTCAGCAGCTCGCTCAGGGGCCCGCTGTGCACCACCTTGCCGCCGTGCTCCCCCGCACCGGGCCCGATGTCGACGACCCAGTCCGAAGTCTTGATCGTGTCCTCGTCGTGCTCCACCACGATCAGCGTGTTGCCCAGGTCCCTCAGCCGTACGAGCGTCTCGATCAGCCGGTGGTTGTCCCGCTGGTGCAGGCCGATCGACGGCTCGTCCAGCACGTAGAGCACGCCGACGAGTCCGGAGCCGATCTGCGTGGCGAGCCGGATGCGCTGGGCCTCGCCCCCCGAGAGCGTGCCCGCGGCCCGGTTGAGCGACAGATAGTCCAGGCCCACGTCGACCAGGAAGCGCAGCCGTTCGTTGACCTCCTTCAGCACCCGCTCGGCGATCGTCTTCTCGCGCGCGGTGAGCTTCATGTCCCGGAGGAAGTCGGCACAGTCGCTGATCGACATCGCGGCGACCTCCGCGATCGACCTCCCCTGCACGGTGACGGCGAGCACGACCGGCTTGAGCCGGGTGCCCTCACAGGTCGGGCAGGGCACCTCGCGCATATAGCCCTCGAAGCGCTCGCGGCTGCTGTCGCTCTCCGCCTCCGCGTGCCGCCGCTTGACGAACGGCACCGCGCCCTCGAAGGAGGTGGTGTACGCGCGCTGGCGCCCGTAGCGGTTGCGGTACCGCACCTCGATCTGCGTCCGGTGGCCGTGCAGCAGGGCCTTCTTCGCACGCTGCGGCAGCCCGGCCCACGGGATGTCCGTACGGAAGCCCAGCTCGTCGGCCAGTGCCCCCACCAGCCGGGAGAAGTAGTCCTTGGTGTGCCCGTGCGACCAGGGGTTGATGGCGCCCTCGTCGAGGGACTTCTCCTCGTCCGGGACGATCAGATCCGGATCGACCTCCATGCGGGTGCCGATGCCGGTGCACTCGGGGCATGCGCCGAACGGCGAGTTGAAGGAGAAGGAGCGCGGCTCCAGCTCCTCGAAGGACAGGTCGTCGTACGGGCAGTAGAGGTGCTCGGAGAACATCCGCTCGCGCTGCGGGTCGTCCTCGTCCAGGTCCACGAAGTCGAGGATCACCATGCCTCCGGAGAGACCGAGCGCGGTCTCCACGGAGTCGGTGAGCCGGCGCTTCGCGCCCTCCTTGACAGTGAGCCGGTCGACGACCACCTCGATGGTGTGCTTCTCCTGCTTCTTCAGCTTCGGCGGCTCCGTCAGATGGACCGTCGTGCCGTCCACCCGGGCCCGGCTGTAGCCCTTGCTCTGGAGGTCGGAGAAGAGGTCCACGAACTCGCCCTTGCGCTCGCGCACCAGTGGCGAGAGGACCTGGAAGCGGCTGCCCGGCTCCAGGCTGAGCACCTTGTCGACGATCGCCTGCGGCGACTGGCGGGAGATCGGGCGGCCGCACTGGGGGCAGTGCGGCTTGCCGATGCGGGCGAAGAGGAGCCGGAGGTAGTCGTAGACCTCGGTGATCGTGCCGACCGTCGAGCGGGGGTTGCGCGAGGTCGACTTCTGGTCGATGGACACCGCCGGGGAGAGGCCCTCGATGAAGTCCACATCGGGCTTGTCCATCTGCCCCAGGAACTGACGGGCGTACGAGGACAGCGACTCGACGTAACGGCGCTGTCCCTCGGCGAAGATCGTGTCGAACGCGAGCGAAGACTTCCCCGATCCCGACAGCCCGGTGAAGACGATGAGGGAGTCCCGGGGCAGGTCGAGCGAGACGTTCTTGAGGTTGTGCTCGCGAGCGCCACGGACGATGAGACGGTCGGCCACGCCGGTCGGCACCTTTCTTGAGAGAGGTGGGATGCGCCGCACCCCCGGTCCAGGGTATGGGGAGGCGCCACAACGATGTCGTGCGGATGCCAGAGCTGAGCCTATAGCACGCACATTCGATTTCTGGCCCCTCTTCACCTCCTTCACCCGAACGTGTGGCGGCGATAGCGTCGGGTCATGACCGATCACGCACAGGACATGGCCGCCGTACGCGAAGCCACCGACCGGCTGATCGCCACGGCGGGCAAGCTCGACGACGCGGCCCTCCGCGAGCCGTCCCGGCTCCCGGGCTGGTCACGGGGGCACGTGCTGGCCCACGTCGCGCGCAATGCCGACGCGCTCGTCAACGTCCTCACCGCCGCCCGCACAGGCACCCACATCCCCATGTACGCCAGCGCCGAGAGCCGGGACGCGGACATCGAGCGCGACGCCGCACGCCCGCTCGAGGCCCAACTCGAGGACCTCGCCGCGAGCGCCGACCGTTTCAACGCCGCGGCCGCCGCGCTTCATCCCGAGGCCTGGCAGCGCACGGTCGAACTCCGAAACAAGATCACCGACCGCGCCGACCGCATCCCCTTCCGCCGCCTCATCGAGGTCGAGCTCCACCACGTGGACCTCGGCACCGGCTGCGAAGTCGAGTCCCTGCCGACCTCCTTCGTCGACCGCGACCTGGACTACGTGGCCGGAGAGCGCTTCGCGGGCCGCCCGGACGTCCCGGCCCTGGAGATCCGCGCCGCCGACGGACGCGTCTGGCGTACCGGCCGCACCGACGCCGAGCCCACCTCCGTCTCGGGCTCCGCCGCCGCCCTGCTCGGCTGGCTGACGGGCCGTGCCGACGGCAGCGGACTCGACACCGGCGGCTCCGTCCTGCCCGCGCTGCCGCCACTAGGCTGACACCATGACCTACAGCGGAGCGGTGCAGGTCGGCGGACCTGCGGATGTGCACGAGCTGCCGGACCTCATCATCTCGAAGGTCGCGGTCGGCCCCATGGAGAACAACTCCTATCTGCTGCGCTGCCGCGCGACCGACGTGCAACTGCTGATCGACGCGGCGAACGAGCCCCGGACGCTGCTCAACCTCATCGGCGAGGGCGGCATCGCCTCGGTGGTCACCACCCACCGGCACGCCGACCACTGGCAGGCCCTCGCCGACATCGTCGAGACGACCGGCGCCCGGACCTACGCCGGCCGCCACGACGCCGCGGGCATTCCCGTCCCGACCGACGTCCTGGTCGACGACGGAGACACGATCCGGGTCGGCCGCGTCGAGCTCACCGCACGCCGGCTCGTCGGCCACACCCCGGGGAGCATCGTGCTGATCTACGACGACCCGCACGGCCACCCGCACGTCTTCACCGGGGACTGCCTCTTCCCGGGCGGTGTGGGCAACACCCGAGGCGACGCGGACGCCTTCGACAGCCTGATCTCCGACGTCGAGGCCAAGTTGTTCGACCAGCTCCCGGACGAGACCTGGGTCTACCCCGGACACGGCAACGACACGACGCTGGGCGCGGAGCGGCCGCATCTGCCGGAGTGGCGCGAACGCGGCTGGTAGCGCGGACGAACCGCGCGGGCTGGGAGAACGTAATCCGAGTGCCGCGCCCGTCGCGGCGCGGCTACCCTCCGGTGGATGCCGACTCCCGCGTACCCGCCGAAGCCCCGGTCCGGTGACCGGATCGCAGTCGTCTCCCCCTCCTCCGGCCTGCCCGAGCTGTTGCCGCTGCCGTACGAACTCGGACTTCGCCGGCTGGAGAGGGAGTTCGGCGTGGTTCCGGTGGAGTACCCGAGCACCCGCCGCATGCACTCGACGCCACGGCAGCGGGCCGACGACATCCACGCGGCCTTCTCCGATCCGACCGTCACAGCGGTCATGGCCACCATCGGCGGTGACGACCAGTTGACCGTCCTGCCCCTGCTCGACCGCGAGCTGATCCGCGCCAACCCCAAACCGTTCTTCGGCTACAGCGACAACACCAACCTGCTCATGTTCCTGTGGAACGAGGGGATCGTCGGCTACCACGGCGCGAGCGTGATGACCGAGCTCGGCCGCCCCGGCGCGATTCACCCGCTCACCGCCGACTCGCTGCGCGCCGCTCTCTTCCGGTCCGGCCGCTACGACCTGTCGCCCGTCTACCGGTACGGGAACGGGAGCGGCGACTGGGCCGACCCCGCCACCTTCGACTCCGAGCCCCGCATGGAGCAGTGCGACGGTTGGCTCTGGCACGGCCCCGCCCGCGTCGTCGAGGGGATCAGCTGGGGCGGCAATCTGGAGATCCTCTCGTGGCTGCTCATGGCGAACCGCGAGATCCAGCCGGACGAGAGCGCGTACGAGGGGTGTGTGCTGTTCCTGGAGACCTCGGAGGAGATGCCGAGCCCCGGGGAGGTCTTCCGGATCCTGCGGAACATGGGCGAGCGCGGCCTGTTGCGGCGTTTCCCCGCGCTGCTTATGGGACGGGCGAAGACCGCGGGCTTCGACCGGCCCAAGGAGCCGGAGGAGAAGGCGAGATACGCCCGTGAGCAGCGCGAGGCGGTGCTGCGCGCACTGGAGGCGTACGCCCCCGAGACGATGGTGGTCTTCGACGTCGATCTGGGCCACACCGACCCGCAGCAGGTGATCCCGTACGGCGGCACGATCCGGGTCGACGGCCCGGCGCGCCGGATCACCGTCACCTACTGAAGCGGTGGTGGCGTACCGGCTGCGTCCGGTACTCCCCCAGCTACCTCCCCCAGCTAACGCTGGGAGGTGCCCCCAGGGTGGGGGTACCCCCGGCGGTAGCTGGGGGAGTGCCCCCAAGCGCTCCCGCGCGCCCGGTGACCCGCCCGCCGCGGACCTCGTTGAGTGCGGCGTGACGGATCGCAGCGACACCGCCCGCCGCCCCTCGATGACGCGCCTGGCCGCGGCGTCGCTCGCGGGCACGGCCATCGAGTTCTACGACTTCTTCGTCTACGGCACCGCCGCGGCGCTGGTCCTCGGCCCGCTCTTCTTCCCGACCTTCTCGCCCCTCGCGGGGACCCTCGCCGCCTTCGGCACCTTCGCCGTCGGGTTCCTGTCCCGGCCGCTGGGCTCGGTGGTCTTCGGGCATGTCGGCGATCGCTGTGGACGCCGGCCGGTGCTCGTCGCCTCGCTACTGCTGACCGGGATCGCGACCGTCGCCGTCGGCTGTGTGCCCCCGTACGAGACGATCGGCGTCGCCGCTCCGGCGCTGCTGCTCGCCCTGCGCTTCCTCCAGGGGCTGGGGCTCGGCGGGGAGTGGGGTGGCGCGGTGCTGCTGACCGCCGAACACGCGCCCGAGCGTCGGCGGGCGCTGTGGGCGAGCTTCCCGCAGATCGGGCCCTCCGTGGGGTTCCTGCTGGCGAACGGCGTGATGCTCGCACTCTCCGCCTCGCTCACCGAGGCCCAATTCCGGTCCTGGGGCTGGCGGGTGCCCTTCTGGGCCGCCGGCGGCCTCGCCCTGGCGGGTCTGCTGCTGCGTGCTTCGCTGGCCGAGAGCCCGCAGTTCCGGGAGTTGGCCGAGCGCGGAGCACGCGCCCGGGTGCCCCTGGTCGAAGTGGTGCGCGGTCACTGGCGGCTGGTGCTGCTGACGGCCGGGGCGCTGGCCGTGGGGTACGCCGTGTTCTACGCGGTGACGACCTGGTCGCTCGCGTACGCCACCGAGGAGCTCGGGGTGAGCCGGACGGTGATGCTCGCGTGCATCATGGCGGCGGTGGCGGTCAAGGGAGCGGGTACGCCCTTCCTGGCCATGCTGGGCGACCGGTACGGGCGACGGCCGATGTGCCTGACGGGCTGCGCGGCCGTGGCCTTGTGGATGTTCCCGATGATCGCGCTGCTGCGTACGGCGCAGCCGCTGCTGATGTTCCTGGGATTCCTCGTCGCGATGCTGGCCTTCATGACGATGTTCTCGGTGATCGCGGCGTATCTGCCGGAGCTGTACGAGCCGCGGGTGCGCTGCACGGGAGCGGCCGTCGGGTACAACCTGGCCGGCGTCGTCGGGGGCGCGCTCACCCCCATCGTCGCGACGGCGGTGGCGGGCGGTCCGGGGCCGCCGTGGGGTGTCGCCGCGTACCTCACGGCGATCGCGCTGCTGAGCCTGGGCTGCTTCACGCTGCTGCCCGAGACGCGGCCGGTGGTCGCGGGCAGCGAGGCAGGCGAGGCCCCGGCACCGGCCACGGCCTGATCCCAGGAGTCCGCCGGGCACGGGATTCCGCCCGGCAACGCAGTCCGCCGGGCACGGGATTCCGCTTGGCAACCCACTCGGCCCGGCGGGCCCACAGTCCGGTCATCGGCAGCCGGGGCTATCGGTCCGTCAGCCCCGCCTTGGCCGCCGCCTCGCACCGGCCGCTCCCCGCAGCGCAGCGCGGCCGCCAGCGCGGCGAAGTCCGCGCGGCGGAAGCCGCCGGGGCGGTCGCCCCGGGTGACCCAATGGGCCGGTCCGCCGGTGGCCGCGGCGGCGGGGCGGTCGATGCCCACGCGGGCCAGCTCGCGCTGGGCGGCGGCGATCCGCTCCGGCGTCTCGGCCAGCAGAGTCTCCCGTTTGCCCCAGGGCATCAGCCAGGCCAGGTAAGTGGCGAGTTGACCGCCGCCCTCGAAGTTGTACGAGCCGCGCAGATGCCCTTCGACGAGGTAGCTGCGGTTGCCGAGCCCCGCCGTCTCCAGGGTGTCGATGACGTGCATGGGAGACCTCTCCCCGGGACGGCGCGAGCCTCACCGCACGACCGGGGGGCGGCCGGAGAGGTACGCCCGGGCCGCCCCGCGGCCCTTCGGCGGCGTCAGGCGTCGAGCTGCTGCTCGGGCTCGGGGCGGGACTCGGGCTCGGGCTGCGCCCCGGCACGGACTCCCGCTTCGGCGTCCGCCTGCTTCCGCGCCTGCCTCTTCGACGCGTACAGGCTGGTGACCGTGGTGACCACGAGGACCGCACAAATCACACCGAGGGAGAACGGGATGCTGATCTCGGGGACGTGCACCCCGGACTCGTGCAGCGCGTGCAGCACCAGCTTCACGCCGATGAAGCCGAGGATGACCGAGAGCCCGTACGACAGGTGGATCAGCTTCCTCAGCAGCCCCCCGATGAGGAAGTACAGCTGACGCAGGCCCATCAGCGCGAAGGCGTTGGCCGTGAAGACGATGTACGGGTCCTGGGTGAGGCCGAAGATCGCGGGGATGGAGTCCAGCGCGAACAGGACGTCGGTGCTGCCGATGGCCAGCATGACCACCAGCATCGGGGTCATGACGCGCTTGCCGTGCTGCCGGATGAGCAGCTTGGTGCCGTGGTAGCGGTCGGCGACACCGAAGCGCTGCTCGGCCGCTTTGAGTAGGCGGTTCTCCTCGTACTCCGCGTCGTGCTCCTCGGCCCGCGCCTCCTGGATGAGCTTCCAGGCGGTCCAGATGAGGAAGGCGCCGAAGAGATAGAAGACCCAGGCGAAGTTGGCGATGATCGCGGCGCCGGCGGCGATGAAGATCGCCCGCAGGACGAGCGCGACCAGGACGCCGATCATCAGCACGCGCTGCTGATACACCGACGGGACGGCGAACTTCGCCATGATCAGGACGAAGACGAAGAGGTTGTCGACGCTCAGCGACTTCTCGGTGATGTAGCCGGCGAAGAACTCGCCCGTGGGCCCGCCGCCGCCGAACGCGTACAGCCCAAGACCGAAGAGCACGGCGAGCACGATCCAGACGATCGTCCAGGTGCCGGCCTCTTTGATCGAGACCTCGTGCGGCTTACGGCCGCCGATGAAGAAGTCGACGGCGATGAGGGCACACAGACCCGCAATGGTCAGCACCCACACGGTCAGGGAAACATCCATGTCCTGCTCCTCCGGCATGCGTACGGCAACGTCGGCGTCGTAGTTGCCGGAGGTCTCTTCCGCCCGCGATCGCGCACCGCGCTACGGGCCGGCGCCCCGGGATCTCAGAGATCCGTAGTGACGGGTACGCCGCAGCAGGAGTACTCCCCTCCGCGCCAAGGACAGTACCGGAAACACCAAGGAACGGTAAAGGGGAAGGCAAGAACGAGGCAAAGCGCCGGATGAACTCGCGGCTCAGCGGCCGTACTTCCGCTGCGCGTCGGCGACCTGCCCGAGGACCTGATGCAGCACCTGGCTGCCCGCCGGGACCAGTGGGGGCTCGTACGTCCAGGTGTGCCCGACCCAGGGGTCGGCCAGGTGGTCGTCGGGGACGGGGGTGATCCGGAGCAGGGCTCGCCACAGAGGGTCCAGCAGCGGCCCGTAAGCCCGCGCGTCCTCTCGGTCGGCGACCATCATCAGGTGCACGCCGACGTCCGGACCCTCGTCGGCCAGATAACGCAGTTGGGTGACCGCCCGGTCGTCGAATCCATGCGGGAAGTCGTTGACGATCAACAGCTGCCCGGCGGTGTCCAGATCCGGCGGAAGCGCGTCGGACGCGCCGCCCCGGATCGCCATCTGCACCAGGTCCACCCGTTGCGTGAGCGCGCCCAGTACGGCGGCCACTCCCCCGGCGCCTGCCGCGGGCGGCTCCTGGAGCGCGCCGGACCCGACGAGCGGGGTCAGCGAGGACGCGCCCGACCCGGCGGGGTCGATCACCTGGACGCGGAACTCGCCCGGCGGGTGGACGGCCAGCAGCCGGGCAGCCTGGGCCACGGCGGTGTCCATGGCGAGTCGCCGCAGTTCGACGGGGTCGGCCAGCTCGCCGTCGGCCGAGACATTGGGGCCGCTGTCCACCCACAGTCCGCGCTCCAGCGGCAGCCGGATCAGCATGGGGATGCGCAGCTCCGGGCACTCCGGGAGATGCAGGTCACCGAGGCGCAGCGCCATCGGGAACTCCATCGGGACCTGGTAGGCCTGCCACACCGGGCTGTCCCAGCGCGCGAAGGCGGGTGGCATGGCGGGCTCGACGACCTCGGCCTCGGCGGTGAGCTGGGCCAGGTCCCGGTCGAAGGCCGCGCGGGCGTGGTCGACCAGGTCGGTGTGCTTGGCGCGGGCCGCGTCGCGGGCTATGTCGCCCTCGGTGCCGATCCGGGACCTCGGGTCGGAGAGGACGCGGTCGAGCTCCTGCTCCATCCGGGAGTCGGCGAAGGCGACCGCGCTGCGGTAGGCGGCGGCCGACCTGGCCAGGTCCTCGAACATCCCCCAGACCTGGTTGTAGAGCCGCTCGTCCATCGTCCAGCCGGTGGCGTCGCCCGCGACCGGCTGCGCGGGCTGTCCGGGCCGGGCAGGCGCGGTGACCGGCCCCGGGGTGGGAGGCGCCGAGGGCGTACGGCCGGGATGCCGGTAGTCGATCGGGCCCGCGGAGACCGGCTGGGTGGGCTCGGAGGCCTGGGCCGACGGGGCGCCCACGGTCTCTGCGCTTCCGCTCGCGCCGTTGCTCCCGCTCCCCCCGCCGTTGCCGCTTCCGCTGCTCCCGCCCGTCGCGGCGGTACGGACCCGGCCGCCTTCCTCGGCGGCGCGCGGCGGGGACTGGGCCGCCCCGGACCGTGGGCCGGGGGAGACCGACCGCACCATGCCCTGGACGACGGCTTCGTTGATGGTGGTGGCGAGTTCGGCGGCCTGCGGCAGGCCCTGGTCCGCCAGCATGGCGGCCAGCCCGCCCGCGTAGCCCTGGCCGACGGCCCGTACCTTCCAGGCGCCCTCCCTGCGATACAGCTCGAGGGCGACGACCGCGGACTCGGTGTCCAGGCCCGTGATCGTGTAGCTGGCCACCTCGGTGCCGTCGAGGCCGGTGACGGCGACGAACGGCACGGCGATCGCGCCGAAGCGCACGGGCCCGCCCACGCCCTCCGGCAGGGCGAGCAGCACATTCACCCGGTGGACCCCTTCGGGCAGCGCACCGAGGTCCACGGCGAGCCGGTGGTCGGCCGCGGCCTGCTTCGAGACCTCGAGTCCGGGGAGGTGCGGCGCGGCCGGGTGGGCCACCCACTCGGCACCGCGCACGGTCCCCTGCTCGTCGCCCAGGGTGGCACCCGCCACGACGGGCGTGCCCGCCGAGACCCGGATCTCCAAGCGGGTCCGGGGCAGCGGGTGGTTCTGCCCCCGCACCAGCTCGGCCGTCATCCTGCGCCCCCTCGTCGTGTCGTCCGTGCGCTGTGCCGTACAGCTCCCGCTCCGCGGAGTTCCGTGGCCCGGGAGCCGTGCCCCGGGAGCCGTCCGTACGGGTGGTGCCTGGAGCCCGGCCGGCTACAGCAGCGGCAGGATCGTCGGCAGCAGGTCCTGGAAGGTGCGGCCGTCGGCGGCGGAGCCCAGGGCGGTCATCTGCCAGCCATTGCCCACGCGGTGCACCTTCGCCATGATCTGAGCGGTGTACCGGCCGCCGCCGGTGAGCGTGTACCGCGCCAGCTCCTGGCCGTTGGACTCGTCGACGATCCGGCAGAAAGCGTTCTGCACCTCGGCGAAGGTCTGCCCGGTGAAGGAGTTCACCGTGAAGACGATCTGGTCGATGTGGACCGGCACTCGCTGCAGATCGACGAGGATGGCCTCGTCGTCGCCCCCCTGGCCGGCGCCGCCCACCACGTTGTCGCCGGTGTGCCGTACGGAGCCGTCGTCGCTGACGAGGTGGCGGAAGAACACCACGTCCACCGGCTGCTTGTCGGCGAACAGCACGGCCGAGGCGTCGAGGTCGATCTCCTTCGTCCGTGATCCGAACAGCCCGCGGCGCGGGGCCGCCTGCCAGCCCAGACCCATCCGCACCGCGGTCAGGACGCCCCCGTCGGACTTCTGCAGGCTGATCCCCTGTCCCTTGGACAAGTTGACGCTCACGCGCTGTCCCCTCTCCACATTCCCCTCGACCGCCTGTCCGGGCGGCTGGACTGAAACCCTACGCAGCGTGGCCGACGCCACGGCACAGGTCAGCCCACTTTGTGGCGCTCTTGCAACACACGGGGGATCACCGCGGTCACGACAGGCCCACCTCCCTCATTTGGCGCAGTTCCTTCTTCAACTCCCCGACCTCGTCCCGCAGTCGCGCCGCGACCTCGAACTGGAGCTCCGCCGCCGCGGCGCGCATCCGCTCCGTCATGTCGTCGATCAGCTGGGCGAGCTCGGCGGCCGGCCGGTCCGTCGGCGCCGGCCCGGCCTTCGCGCCGCCCTTGCCCGCGGCGCCGCTCAGCGCGGGAACGGGGGCCTTGGCCTCCCTGGTCTGGCGATAGCCGGTCCCGAGCAGCTCCTCGGTGTCGACCTCCTCGCGGGCGATGGTGGCCACGATGTCGTTGATCTTCTTGCGCAGCGGCTGCGGATCGATGCCGCGCTCCTTGTTGTACGCGACCTGCTTCTCGCGCCGGCGGTTGGTCTCCTCGATCGCCTTCTCCATGGCCGGCGTCATCTTGTCGGCGTACATGTGCACCTGGCCGGAGACATTGCGCGCCGCGCGGCCGATGGTCTGGATCAGGGACGTCCCGGAGCGCAGGAAGCCCTCCTTGTCGGCGTCGAGGATCGCGACCAGCGACACCTCGGGCAGGTCGAGGCCCTCGCGCAGCAGGTTGATGCCGACCAGGACGTCGAACTCACCGGAGCGCAGCTCGCGCAGCAGTTCCACCCGGCGCAGGGTGTCGACATCGCTGTGCAGATAGCGGACCTGGATGCCGAGTTCGAGGAAGTACTCGGTCAGGTCCTCGGCCATCTTCTTGGTGAGCGTGGTGACCAGGACGCGCTCGTCCTTCTCCGCACGGGTCCGGATCTCGTGCACCAGATCGTCGATCTGGCCATGGGTGGGCTTGACGACGACCTCGGGGTCGACCAGGCCCGTGGGACGGATGATCTGCTCGACGACGCCCTGGGAACGGGAGAGTTCATACGGCCCGGGGGTCGCGGAGAGATAGACGGTCTGGCCGATGCGCTGGAGGAACTCCTCCCACTTCAGCGGCCGGTTGTCCATGGCCGACGGGAGCCGGAAGCCGTGCTCGACGAGTGTCCGCTTACGGGAGGCGTCGCCCTCGTACATCGCGCCGATCTGCGGCACGGTGACATGGGACTCGTCGATGACCAGGACGAAGTCATCCGGGAAGTAGTCGAGAAGGGTGTGCGGCGCGGAGCCCGACTCACGGCCGTCGATGTGCAGCGAGTAGTTCTCGATGCCCGAGCAGCTGCCGATCTGGCGCATCATCTCGATGTCGTACGTGGTGCGCATCCGCAGCCGCTGGGCCTCCAGCAGCTTGCCCTGCTTCTCCAGCTCGGCGAGGCGCACCTCCAGCTCGGCCTCGATGCCGGAGATCGCCTTCTCCATGCGCTCAGGACCGGCGACGTAGTGGCTGGCCGGGAAGACGTACAGCTCCTGGTCCTCGCTGATGACCTCGCCGGTGATCGGGTGGAGGGTGTACAGCGCCTCGATCTCGTCACCGAACATCTCGATCCGGACGGCCAGCTCCTCATAGACCGGGAAGATCTCGACGGTGTCGCCGCGGACGCGGAAGGTGCCCCGGGTGAAGGCCACGTCGTTGCGGGTGTACTGGATGTCGACGAAGCGACGCAGCAGCTGGTCGCGGTCGATCTCCTCACCGAGCTTCAGGGGCACCATCCGGTCGACGTACTCCTGAGGGGTGCCCAGACCGTAGATGCAGGAGACGGATGCCACCACGATCACGTCACGCCGGGTGAGCAGCGAGTTTGTCGCCGAGTGGCGCAGCCGCTCGACCTCCTCATTAATCGAGGAGTCCTTCTCGATGTAGGTGTCGGACTGCGGGACGTACGCCTCTGGCTGATAGTAGTCGTAGTACGACACAAAGTATTCGACGGCATTGTGCGGCAGCAGTTCACGGAACTCATTGGCGAGCTGGGCCGCCAAGGTCTTGTTCGGCGCCATGACCAGCGTCGGCCGCTGAAGCTTCTCGATCATCCAGGCCGTGGTCGCCGACTTGCCGGTGCCGGTGGCACCCAGCAGCACGACGTCCTTCTCGCCTGCCAGGATGCGCCGCTCCAGGTCGGCGATGGCGGTGGGCTGGTCGCCGCTGGGCTGATAGTTGCTGACGACCTCGAAGGGCGCCACAGTGCGTTCGATCTGGGATACGGGCCGCATGGAACCACCGTACGACTCGCCACTGACAGCGGGCTCCCGCAGGGCATAGGGCGTCTTCATGGCTGAAAATGACTCATCCAGGACCTCTTTACGTGCTCCGTTCAACTTCTGGCCATTCCGCGCCTGTGCCCTATTGGTCCCGTGCTGGGACGCTCCAGGCACATCGTGAACACACGACGCGAGGAGTCCACGTGCAGATACGCCCTCTCGCAGCCGCAACAACGGCCCTCGGCACGATTCTCGGGTTCTCCGCACTCTGGCTCTCCGCCCCCACGGCACACGCCGCCGAACTCCGGCACGGGCCGACGGTCATCGCGCACCGCGGCGCCTCCGCGTACGCACCGGAGAACACGCTCGCGGCCGTCGACAAGGCCGACGACCTCGGCATCAGATGGGTGGAGAACGACGTCCAGCGCACCAAGGACGGCGAGTTAGTGGTGATCCACGACACCAACCTCAAGCGCACCACCGACGTCGAGGAGGTCTTCCCCGACCGCTCCCCGTGGAAGGTCTCCGACTTCACCCTGAAGGAGATCCGCCGGCTCGATGCGGGCAGCTGGTTCTCGCCCTCCTACGCGGGCGCGCGCGTGCCCACCCTGGAGCAGTATCTGGACAGGGTGAGCGACAACCACCAGAAACTGCTGCTGGAGATCAAGGCTCCCGAGCTCTACCCGGGCATCGAACGGCAGACGCTGCGGGAGCTGCGCCAGGGGGGCTGGCTCGACCGGTACCACGTCAAGCACCGGCTGATCATCCAGGCGTTCAGCGCGGACTCCATCAAGACGGTGCATTCGCTCCGGCCCGACGTGAAGACCGGCTTCCTCGGCACCCCGGCGGTGGCCGACCTGCCGAACTACGCGACGTTCACGGATCAGATCAACCCGAATCACAAGACGGTGACACGCGAGTACGTGGCAGCGGTGCACGGCTTCCGCGGCCCGCACGGTCGCCCGCTCGAGGTCTTCACCTGGACGGTCGACGACGGGCCGACCGCGGCCCGGCTGGCGGAGTACGGCGTGGACGGGATCATCTCGAACAAGCCCGATGTCATCCGGGACGCGACGAGGGAGGGCTCCAGGGCCGGAGGCTCCGCGGCCCTCGCCGGAGCCGGGGCACCGTAGCTCCGGGCCGCGTCCGCCCGACGGCTCCGCTCCCGGTGCCGTCGGGCGGCGACTGCGCTCCCGGCGCCGTCGGGGAGCTACCCTGCGTTACATGAGCACCGTTGCCTGGACCGTGACCGGCACCCCGATCGGCCCCCTGCTGCTCGCGGCGACCGCCGAGGGCGTGGTCAACGTCGTGTTCCACGCCGACGAGCGGACGGCCCGCCGTGCGGTGGCGCGGCTGGCCGACCGGTTCGGAAGCGAGCCCGTGGAGGCGTCGGAGGCCCCCCTGCTCGCCGAGGCGGTCCGGGAGTTGCGCGGCTACTTCGCCGGTACCCTGCGCGCGTTCGACGTCGCCCTGGACTGGTCCCTGTCGGCCGGCTTCAACCGGCGGGTGCTGCACGAGCTCGCGACCGGCGTCCCGTACGGCACGGTCGTCGGCTACCAGGACCTGGCCGACCGGGTCGGCGAGCCCGGTGCGGCACGGGCCGTGGGCGCGGCCATGGGATCGAACCCGCTGCCGGTGCTGGTCCCCTGCCACCGCGTCGTCGGAAGCGACGGCGGCATCGGCGGCTTCGGCGGCGGCCTGGAGACCAAACGCGCTCTGCTGGCACTGGAAGGCGTACTCCCGCAACCCCTGTTCTGACGGCAGCCCCTGTTCTGACCACAGCCTGCGCACCGCCGTGGAGGCCGCCCGGGCCGCACCGGTACGCATCGGTCCCCGGTAATGCCGTGGCTGCACGGGGCACGGGACTGGCAGACTGCGCCCGTGTCCGACTCCTCCGCTTCGCCCGCATCCACGCCCCCGCACATATCCCCGGACCCCGCGCCACAGGCCCCGGCCGCACTCGACCTGCCCGCCCTGCGCCGCCGCATCGCGGCCGTCCTGATCGTCAGTCAGATACTCGGTGGCCTGGGCGTCGCCACCGGTATCGCACTCGCCGCCGTGCTGGCGCAGCAGGTCAGCGGCTCCGAGGCGTACTCCGGCCTGGCCCCCACAGCGTCGGTCGCGGGCACCGCCGTCCTGTCCATGCCGCTCGCCGCCCTGATGAGCAGCCGCGGCAGGCGGCCCGGCCTGACCCTGGCGTACGTGATCGGCGCGGCCGGCGCGGGTCTCGTCGTCCTCGGCGCGGTGACCAAGAGCTTCCCGCTGCTCCTGCTGGGCATGGCGGGCTTCGGCGCGGGCTCGTCCGCCAACCTCCAGGCGCGCTTCGCCGCGGCGGACCTCGCACCGGCCGAGAAACGGGGCCGAGCCATCTCCGCGGTCGTCTGGGCCACGACGATCGGTGCCGTCCTCGGCCCGAACATCGCGGCCCCGGCCGGCCGCAGCGTCTCGGGCCTGGGGATCCCCGCCGCGGCCGGCCCGTTCGTGTGGGCCGCGGCGGTGTTCCTGCTCGCGGGCGCGTTCGTCGCGCTGCTGCTGCGCCCCGATCCGCTGCTGACGGCCCGTGCACTCGCGCCGGGCGACGCGCAGGCATCGGAGAAGCGCTCCCTGCGTGCGGGACTGACGGCGATCGCGGCCTCTCCGGGAGCGCGACTGGCCCTGGTCACGATCAGCGGCGCGCACACGGCGATGGTCGCGATCATGGTGATGACCCCCGTGGACCTGGGCCACCACGGTGCGGACATCGAACTCATCGGCCTGGTGATCAGTGGTCACATCGCCGGGATGTACGCGTTCTCACCGGCGATGGGCTGGCTGTGCGACCGCGTCGGCCGCTTCTCGGTGATCTCGCTGTCCATCGCCCTGCTGTCGTGCGCGGCGCTGCTCGCGGGTACGGCCGGCCCGAGCCACACCCGTACGGCCGCAGGTCTCTTCCTCCTCGGCCTGGGCTGGTCGGCAGGTCTCGTCGCGGGCTCGGCCCTGCTCACGGACTCCGTTCCGCAGGCCGCCCGCGCGGCCGCCCAGGGCCTGTCGGACCTGACGATGAACACCGCGGCCGGCATCGGCGGCGCGACCGCGGGGCTGGTGGTGGCGCACGCGAGCTACGCCTGGCTGAACGCGGTGGGCGCCGCGCTGCTGCTCCCCGTGGCGGCCCTGCTCCTCCTCACCCTCCCCCAGCTAACGCCGGGTGGGGGTCCCCCCGGCGAAGCCAGGGGGCGTACCCCCAGCCCGGCGCCCCCGACGGCACCCACCGCACCGGCGCCACCGTCGGCCGATGACTGATCTGTGCACCGACAGTTGGGCCCGTAGGCGACGGAGGCCGCGTTCCTCGCGTACTCGGAGACCGATGTCGAGCACGATCTCATTCGGATCATCCATCTCCTCAACGGGAACAAGGGCAGGGCCGATCGGCTTCCCGGCAGGCGTCGGCTGCTCCGTCGGCGGCGGGGACCGGGCAGGGTGCACGTCCATCCGGTGGTGGTCCTCGACGAAGTCGACAAGCTGACCGACAACCGGCAAGAGGCCATCGCGGAGCTGGAGTTGCTGCTCGGCCGGCTCAAGAACGTTCTCACCGCCCGCGGGGCCCACTTCATCCTCGTGGCCGGGCCCGATCTCCACGACCAAGCACTGGACGACGCGGACCGCGGCAACGGCGTGTACGAGAACACTGACGCGTACTGGGACCATGGTCGGAACGCTGACCTACCTCTGATCTTCCGCACTGCTCCCTCGTTTATGAGGGAGGTGAAGCGCATGCTTGACTTCCCGGCGTGGAGCGCCGGGGCGTCACTGTGAAGCGGGAAAGCTCAGACGGGGCGTTGTTGGTTCTCGATGTACTGGCGTACGACGGTCGACGGTGGTCCACCGCATGATCCGGCGAAGTAGGAGCCGGACCAGAGGCGCCCTCCCCACAGGTAATGGCGGACGTGTGCGTCGTATTCCTTGCGCAGCAGTCGGGCGGAGACGCCCTTGAGGGAGTTGACCAGCTTGGAGAGCTGGACCTTCGGCGGGTAGTGGACGAGCAGGTGGACGTGATCGTGTTCGCCGTTGAACTGCTTCAGCTCGGCCTCAAAGTCGCGGCAGACCTCGCCCATGATCTCTTCGCAGCGCCTCAGCATCTCGTTGGTGAAGACGCCACGCCGGTACTTGGTGACGAAAACCAAGTGGGCATGGAGGTTGTGTACGACGAGGCGGCCAGTGCGTACATCCGGGTTGGGGTTCCATCGTGGCGACATAAACCAATGGTACGATCATGGCGTGAAGGATGAACTCGTCGGGATGAAGCGGCAGTTCGGGCATCGAGCCCGGCTGGCACTGTCTCCTCCCGAGATTCGTCTGATCGACGACCAGGCGCATGCAGGGCGGGCGATGTGGAATCTGCTGCACGACTGGTGGACGATGCTCCCGAAGGACAAGCGTTCACTGACCGCTGCGGACACCGCGATACGCCAGGCCCGCAAGGAGATCGACTGGCTCGGCGTGCTCCCCGCCCAGGCCGCACAGGCGGTGCTGAAAACGTACTTCCAGGCGTGGAAGAACTGCTGGGACGGGCGTGCCGAGGAGCCGAACTTCAAGGCCCGCTTCCGCACGGTGATGTCCGTGGACATTCCGCAGGGCCGCGACCTGAACATCACCCGCGTCCACCGCCGCTGGGGCATGGTCAACATCCCCAAGGTCGGACGGGTCCGGTTCCGCTGGACCAAGGACCTGCCTGTGGGCAAGCGAGCCAACAAGAACAACCGGATCACCGGAGCCCGGCTCGTGAAGGACGCGCTCGGCTGGCAGATCGCCTTCCGCGTCCAGACCCTGGAGCCCAAGCCCGACCCCCACGCCGGGCCGGAAGTCGGGATCGACGTGGGCGTGACCGTGCCCCTGGCCCTCTCGGACGGAAAGAGGTACGACCACGACGAGTGGCTGACCGAGAAGGAGAAGGGCAAGCTCCTCCGCTTGGAGCAGCGGGCCGCGCACCGCAGGACCTGCCGTAAGCGAGGAGAGCGCACCTCGAACCGCCTGCGGGCAACCTATGACCAGATCCAGGAGCTTCGTGCGAGAGCCAAGCGCAGGCACCTGGACTGGCAGCACCAGACCACGACCGACATCGCTACCAAGTACGGCACCGTCGTGGTGGAACAGCTCAACATCCCGAACATGGTCAAGTCCGCCAAGGGAACCATCGAGCAGCCAGGCAAGAACGTCGCCCAGAAAGTCGGCCTGAACCGCTCCATCAGCCAGGAGGCATGGGGCCGAACGGTCGAGCTGCTGACATACAAGCTCGCTCAGCGCGGCGGCTCCCTGCACAGGGTTCCCGCCTCCGGCACCTCCCAGCGCTGCTCAGCGTGCGGCTTCACCACGCCGGGCAGCCGGGAGGACCAGGCCACGTTCGCATGCAAGAACCCGGATTGCGGCTGGTCCGGCAACGCCGACCACAACGCAGCCCGGAACGTCTTGCACCTGTACCGGATGGGCCTCGCGCTCGTCCCGGCTGCCGGGAGGGCAGTCGTCAGGCGCGCTCATCGCGTCAAGCCCGCCACCGCAAGGTAGGCGGAAATCTCCCGGACTCATCCAGGAGAGCACTCCAAATGGCACCCGAGCAGGGATGTTCCAGCTGCTCTTCCAGATCGTCAATCAGGACGTTTCGGTGGAGGAGCTCGACGTCTCCCCCGAACTGCGTGAGCTGCTCCGGAAGGCCACGGCGCGCTCCCCGTCCGACCGTCCGCAGGTGCCGGATGACTTCCTCAGCGACCTGGCCGGCACCCCGGAGGCGCATGCGGAGGTGGGCCTGGAGGCGGTGGCTCCGCCGCTGGATGCAAAGATCCCGTCCCCATGGGCCCAGTCGGCGCCGCCGCCCCCGCCACCCGCTCCGGCCTCGAGCTCGGCCCGTCTGGCCCCGGCCGCGGACCTGCCCTCGGCTTCGGACCCGGCTTCGGACCCGGACCTGGACCCGGACCCGGCCTCGGAGGATTCCTTCCCCGTTCCGCCACCTCAACCCCCGGTGCCGAGTGACGGAGGCGAGGCGACGACGTGACGGGGCGCCGCACCGGGCGTCGAGCGCGGCTCAGCACCGCGGGACGGGCTTGCTGTACGTCGTATTGCTGGCGTTGGCCACGTAGTAGTCGGAGACCCAGCGTCCCGTGTCGAGCTTGTTCCACACCTTCGTACCGCTCACGGTCGAGCCGGGCGCCTGGCAGACCACCCAGGCGAGCGCGCCCCCGGGCAGCGTGCCCGCCGTGGCGTACGAGGTGCCGGGTCCGGTGCGCTGGTTGACGCCGCCGGGGGCCGTCACCTGGTAGGGGTAGGTGCAGCGGGGCAGGGGGGCGCTGTAGCCGGTGTTGGACGGGGTGCTGACGTAGTAGTCGGAGGCGTACGTGCCGTCGGAGAGCTTGTCCCAGACGGAGGTCGTACCGACCTTGGAGCCCGGTGCCTGGCAGACCACCTTGACGGACGATCCGGGCGCGAGGGTCCGCACGACCGGGGAAGAGGTGGACGGTCCGCTGCGGGCCGAGAGACCGGAGGAACTGGTCACCTTGTAGGTGTGGGCGACGGTGGCGACGGGTGCGTCGAGCCGGTCGTTGTCGATGTTGATGGTCACGCCGCCGTACGTCTCGTTGTGGCTGTTGGTGTACTGCTTCGCGCGCTGGTGCACCGCCCACTTGGAGTCGGCGATGCCAGCCCATCCCTTGAGGGAGCTGGAGCCGTCGTAGCGGGCGATCCAGAGGGCGTCGGGCCGGGCGTACGCCGTCGAGTCGTAGACGTCGGCCAGGTCCTTGGCGCCGAGGTTGAGGTTCATGTAGACGCCGGAGAGGTAGCCGCGCGCGTGCAGTTCCTTGGTCCACGCCGACAGGTACTTCAGAACGGCCGTCCGGCAGGTGGCGTCGGTCCGCGAGTAGTGCTCGATGTCGTTGTAGAAGGCGCTGCCCGGGAGCAGGCCGAGCGCCTTGGCCTTGGCGATGGCATCGGTGGCCGCGGCCTTGCCTTCGGCGGTCGCCCCCGCCGGGGTGATCTTCTGGTCCTGGGGCCGTGCTCCGCAGGGCGGCTGGAGGCCCTTGTAGATCGGCAGCAGCCGCCACCTCAGCTTGGACACCTCGGTGACCCAGCTCGCCGTCAGCTGGGGCTGGGCGCAGGTGCGGTTGACGCCGCCGAAGTAGATCCCGACGGCGCGGTACGGGGAGGCACCCCAGGCCTTCATGGCCGCGAGGCTGGGCGCGGTGCAGGTGTCGAAGGCGAGCCCGGAGTAGCGGGTCGAGGTCCCACCCGAGGGATAGGCGATGGAGGTAGCGGGCTCGGCGGCCGCGGGCGGCGCCAGGACGAGCGCCAGAGCACCACCGGTGAACGCGGCGACGGCGCCTCGGAGCAGCCGACGTCTGATGCGGAACGGGGTACGAGGACGGGACATGGTGCCTCCCCGACGAAAGTCGGCCGAGTCCGGCTGCTCGGCCGCCCTGTCGGTACACCCCTTGGGGTCACGCACCCTGACGACACATCGGACTCTATGGATTTTTCGGCTTGTGTCATAGTTTTCCCACCTGTATGGAGTTGGCGTCAAGGATCGCGCGCCAGGTTGCGTCCGTGGCGGGTACGCCAGGATGTGGGGAATGGCACGGCGAAGACCGTGGCTGGGAGACGGAAGGCGCAGCGATGGCCACACCCCTGATGGTCCTGTCCGACGAGGTGGAGCAGGCGCTCGCGCGGCGACACCCGGTCGTCGCCCTGGAGTCGACGATCATCGCGCACGGCCTCCCCCGCCCCCGCAATCTGCGGGTGGCCGGGGAACTGGAGGGGCTCGTACGGGCGGCCGGCGCCGTACCGGCCACCGTCGCGGTCCTCGACGGCCGCGCGCACATCGGCCTGAACAAGAGCCAGCTGGAGCGCGTCGCCGACGACCCCACCCTGCGCAAGCTGGGCCACCGCGATCTGGCCCCGGCGCTGGCGACGGGCGCGAGCGGGGCGACGACCGTCTCCGGTACCGCCTTCCTCGCCGCCCGCGCGGGTATCCGGGTGTTCGCGACGGGCGGTCTGGGCGGCGTACACCGCGAGTGGACGACGACGCAGGACGAGTCGGCCGACCTCCGCCTGCTGGGCCGTACCCGTATCACGGTGGTCTGCGCGGGCGTGAAGTCGATCCTCGATGTGCCCGCCACACTGCAGCGCCTGGAGACGCTGGGCGTCGGCGTGATCGGCTACCGCACGGACCGCTTCCCCGGCTTCTACCTCAGCGACTCGGGCGAGCCGGTCGACTGGACGGTCACCGAGCCGGCGGACGTAGCAGCGATCATGCGATCCCAGGACGCCCTTGACGGCCCCGAGTCGGCCCTGATCGTCGCGAACCCGGTGCGGGAGTCGGAACAGCTGGACCCTGTGCTGCACGACCGCGTACTGGCCGATGCCCTCGCGGCCTGCGGCCGTGAAGGCATCACGGGCCAGGCCGTCACCCCCTTTCTCCTCGACTACTTGGTCCGCCACACGGGGGGCGCCTCCCTGGAGGCCAACCTGGCGGCGGTCCGCGGCAACGTCCACCTGGCAACCGAGATCGCCACGGCCTGGTCGAACGCGTCATGACCGGCGGCTCGAAGTTTTCTGGCGGCCCACGCGGAACCACATCCGGTATGCCCGGCGCCCTGCTGGTGATCGGCGACGTGGTGACGGACGTCGTCGCCCGCCACGCCACGCCCCTGGCCCCGGCGACCGACACGGCGGCGCGGATCGCGTTGCTCCCGGGCGGCGCGGGCGCGAACGCGGCCTGCTGGGCGGCTCATACAGGAGCCGCGGACGTACGCCTCCTGGCGTGCGTGGGCGCCGACTCCGCGGCCTGGCACGAGGAGACTCTCATGCGCTCCGGCGTCCGCCCGCTGCTCCGCGTCGACCCGGGTGCCGCCACAGGCGTGGTCATCTCGCTCGTGGATCCCACCGCCGAACGCACCTTCCTCACCGACAGCGGCGCCGCCCTCCGCCTCTCCCCCGGCGACTGGTACGACGACCTCCTCCGCGGAGTCGCCCACGTCCACCTCTCCGGCTACCTCTTCTTCGCCGACTCGAGCCGCCGCCTCGCCCGTACGGCCCTGTCGGCGGCCCGTGAGCGCTCCATCCCCACCAGCGTGGACCCGGCGTCCGCGGGGTTCATCGAACACCTTGGAGTCGACCGCTTCCTTGAACTGGCATCAGGCGCGGACCTCCTCTTCCCCAACCGCGACGAGGCCGCACTCCTGACCGGCCTCACGGAACCGGCCGAAGCGGCACGGAAGTTGAGCCAGGCCTTCCCTCTCGTAGCGGTGACACTGGGCGCGGAGGGAGCCATCCTCGCCTCCCACGGCGAACTCCTCGCCCACGTCCCGGGCCACCCCACAACGCCCCTGGACACCACGGGCGCGGGCGACGCCTTCACGGGCGCTTTCCTCGCGGCCCGCCTTTCCTCCGCCGACCCGGTGACCGCCGGCATGTCCGGCTCCCGCGCGGGCGCGGAGGCCGTCACCCGGCCGGGCGGCCGCCCTCCCCCGCTCGACTCGCCCGGCCGGGCGCGGTAGGCGAAGGTCAGCCGCGTGCCGACGTGATCCACAGGCGCCGCCGAGCCGGGCGGCGCACACTGAAGTGAGTGGACATTTCCGCTCCGCGAGGTGATGCCTATGGGTCGCATCCTCAGAGCAGGCTCCGCGTTTCTCCTGGCAGGCACGGTTGCGGTGGTAGGAGTCGGGGGCTGTGGTAACGGCGACGGGGAGAAGGCGGAGGAACCCAGTCCGACGGTCACCAGCACCCGGACCGTCACCGCCCAGCCGACGCCTTCTCCCACCCCGCCGAAGGAGCCGCAAACTGCGACTCCCACTCTTGACGCCGCCTCCACCGTCGAGGCCTACTTCGCGGCCATCAACGCGCGCGACTACCGACGAGCGTGGGATCTCGGAGGCAAGAACCTCGGCGGCTCCTACTCGTCCTTCCAGGCAGGATTCGCAGACACCGTCCACGACGCCGTCAACATCCTGGATGTCCAAGGCAGTACCGTCACGGTCACGCTCGACGCCCTGCAGACGGATGGGACCGTGCGGTCCTTCGCAGGCACGTACACGGTCAGAAGCGGAGTCATCGTCGCCGCCGACATACACGCTGTGACAAGCCCCACCGAGCCGACGGCACCGGAGGAAACCACGCAGAGGCCGTCACCCTGACCGGCGGTCGTCCGGCGCGGCCGGGAATCCGGAGCGGGCGGCCCACTGGGTGAGCTCCTTCTGCGCCGCGGCGCGCAGTTCCGCCGAGGGAGCGGCCGTACCGTCGCTGACCAGCGCGTAGTGGAGGGTGCCCGAGCCGGCCGGGACGGAGAGCAGAAGGCGACGGGCGGCCGTACCGCCCGTACCCCCGGTGTCGCCGGCTTCCGGCGCGGTCGCGATGGGGTGGTCGGCGGTACGGCCCTGGGCGGTGTACGCGGGCGGACCGGTGACCGTACCGAGGTCGGATATGACGACGGTCCTGGCCGGGTCGAAGCTGCGGGGCAGATGCAGCTCGGTAGGCACATCCGCACCAGTGCGCCCATCCGTCGTGGCGCCGGAACGCCATACGAGCACGCCGTACTGCCCGGAACCGACGAGCCGGCCGACGTTCGGCAGGCTGTCGGGGATACGGTCCCATGTCAGTGTCTTGTCGCCGTCGCGGGACCGGTCCTCATAGGTGAACGCGAGGGTCCGGCCCTGCACCGCGCTCGGGTAGAGGCGGTCGATCAGCCGCGCGTCCTGCCGCAGCACGGTCTCGCCGGACTCATTGAGCCCGACCGAGGAGAGATCTTCATCGTTCCACGCGTCGCCCTCGGTAAGCACCTTGTCCGGGTTGTCGTTCATCAACTCGTGGTGGCGGCCGCTGTAGATGTCCCACTGCCACTGCGTGGACGACAGTACGGGGCCCGAGTCGGCCGTCTTCGTCCACCAATTCCGCCCGGAGAGGCGGGAGTCGAGCCCCTGATACATCGCTTTGAGTACGGTCGGCGCCTTGTCGGCGACGCTGCCGTTGAGCGGATGCCCGAATTCGCTGACTACCGCGGCCGTGTTCGTGGCAGCGGCACGGTCCCGCACCTTCGCGAAATCCCCGGAGTTTTGGCCGTCCTGCGCCTTGCCCGGCATGAAGATGCCGGATATCGCCTTCTGGTCGTAGAAGTGGGTGTTGAAGACATACCGGGGACCGAGCTTCCCGGCATCGAGCAGGCCACCCTCCTGCCGTGCGAAGTCCAGGTTGGAGTTCCAGAACATGTTCGGCTCCACAAAGGCCGGCTTGTCCTGCCAGCCTGCGGCGTCCATGCGGGAGCGGAACCGCTCGTAGAACGGCCACAACACGTCCTGCTCCCAGGCGCGGCTCTTCTGGTCCTTGTCGTACGTCCCGGCGTACGGCTCGTTATACGGGTCGAAGCCGACCACGCGGGCGAACTGATCCGCGCTGAGATGCTGTCGGATATAGCTCATCGTCTTCTGCGCAGAATCCAGGAACGCATCCTGGATCCCGAGGCGGCCGGCAGCCGTGCTCACCACGCGGTTGTGCCAGAAGTCGCGACTCGCGTCCATGACGGCCTTGTTCTGCGTGATGTTCTGCCCCCAGTGGACGCAGATACCGCAGAACTCCTTGCCGTAACCGCCCGCTTCGACCACCCACTTGGGTGCGCCGTCGCCGCTGTACCAGCTGTCCTTGTTGAACAGATGGCGGGAGAAGAGGTCCTGGTGAAAATCGGGATAGACACGCAGCCCGGCGTCCAGGAAGACCTGCATCTGCTCGGTCGCCTTGGCCAGGTAGGCCTGATCGACGCGTCCGGGCTCGGGCTCCGCATGCGCCCAGGACAGCAGGAACCGCACGGAGTTCCCACCGGCCAGCTCGCGCAGCGCCCGGGCGGACTTGCGGGCATCGGCCGTACTGGCGAAGGGCAGTCCGTGGTTCTCCTCCAACTTGACCTCGCCGGACACGTTGAACCCGCGCAGGACGACCTCGCGCCCGTGCCCGTCAACGAACCGCGTGCCCTGCACTGACACCTCGGCCGCTGCCCGGTTGTCGAACCACAGCGGGCTCGTGCCGGCGCTCCCGGTCTCAGCCCCCGACGCAGCCCCGTACAACCCGGTCGCCGCCAGCAGCGCGACCACCACCCCGAACACCGGGCCGCGCCAGGCTCGCGACCTGTCGCCCCTGGACTCTCCTGCCACACCGGTCATCATGGGACTCACGGTCGCGTAAAACTTGAACATTCGTCAAGTTCTCTCGGAGGTGGAATCCCGTGCTGTGATGGGGAGAACCAGCATGGAATCACCCTGCACCCCTCCCAAACGTGCCTGGGCTGCCCGTTGCCGTACGGGTAGAACCTCCGCATAACGGATCGCCCCCTGTTCCTGCTCGACCCGACGGCCCGCTCAACCCGTACGCCGCCCCCGCGGCTACACCACCCACCGCTTCCACCCCGCCAACTGGCTCGCCCACCAGACCCCCGGCTCCCGCCGCCACCGCCGCGGACTACGCGTCCGCCTCAACCCCAGCCACGGACCGCGCCTGGCCGCCCTCTGGGTTACGGCCCTGACCCGGACCAGCGGCAGCGTCTGCTCGACATCCGGGACAACCTCATCAATCGGATCGCCGAGGCGGAACGAGAAGGTTGGCTCGGAGAAGTCGAGGGGTTGCGCGTAAGCCTTTCAGCCGCTGAAGACACAATTGCCCAACTCGACAAGACGATCAGTCATCGGGCGACAAACGTGGACCTCGGAATGCCGACTTCACGCAGATCGCCGGCCGGAATTCGAGGGCAGCAGGCCCGGATACGGTTTCGTAGGGGCATCCACCGGACGGGCGGACAACCTCGGACTGATGGCCGACCGCTAGTGGCTCGTGAAGAGGGTGAAGAACGTCTCGTTCCGCAGCTGCATCCGTAGGCCCATGGGAGATCCTCCTGAGCCGACGGTACCGCCCTACGCGGCGCGGCGCCGCTTCCCGAGGAGTTGTCCGTCCACAGCGGACGATAAAGGGCAAGGAGAGTACCCACTCCTTGCCACTCTTAACTTATAGCGCACCGGGGGGCTTGCGGCAAGACCCGGGTCGTGCCGCAGAATCGCCGACCGAAGCCAGAACCTGCGGAAATGAGAGTCACGAAATGCGTGTGTTGTTGTCGGGGTATGACTCGCGCGGGGGCGTCGAACCGCTGGTGGGACTCGCGGTGCGGTTGCGGGAACTCGGCGCGGAGGTGCGGGTGTGCGCCCCGCCGGACGAGGAGTTCGCGGAGCGGCTGGCCGGTGTCGGCGTGCCGCTGGTGCCGGTCGGCCAGTCGGTGCGCGCACTGGTGACCGCGGCGACGCCGCCGTCGGCGGCCGACCTGCCCCGGCGCGCGGCCGAGTTGACCGTCGCGCAGCTCGACGCGGTCGCCGCGGCGGCCGAGGGATGTGACGCGCTGGTGGCGACCGGCTTGATGCCGGCCGCGGCCGCCGCGCGGTCGGTGGCCCAGAAACTGGGCATCCGCTCCGTGTACGCGACCTTCCAGCAGCTCACCCTGCCGTCGCCGCACCACCCGCCGCTGGCGTATCCAGGCCGGCCGTTCCCGCCGGAGGTGACCGACAACCGGGTGCTGTGGGACCTGGACGCCCAAAGCATCAACGCGCTGTTCGGTGAGGCGCTCAACACCAACCGGGCGTCGATCGGCCTGCCACCGGTGGACAACGTCCGCGACTACGTCATCGGCGACCAGCCGTGGCTGGCGACGGACCCGACCCTGGACCCGTGGCAGGAGCCGGCGGACCTCGACGTCGTGCAGACCGGCGCGTGGTTCCTGCCGGACGAACGCCCGCTGCCGGCCGAGTTGGAGGCGTTCCTGGACGCCGGCACACCACCGGTGTACGTGGGCTTCGGCAGCATGCCCATGCGCACATCGACGGACGTCGCCCAGGTGGCCATCGAGGCGATCCGCGCGCAAGGCCGCCGCGCGGTCGTGGCCCGCGGCTGGGCCGACCTGGCCCTGATCGACGACCAGGACGACTGCTTCGCCGTCGGCGAGGTCAACCAGCAGGCGCTGTTCGGCCGGGTGGCCGCCGTCGTGCACCACGGCGGCGCGGGTACCACGACGACGGCTGCCCGGGCCGGCGCGCCTCAGGTGGTGGTACCCCAGGCGGGGGACCAGCCGTACTGGGCCGGCCGGGTGGCCGACCTGGGCATCGGCGCGGCACACGACGGTCCGACTCCGACCACCGAGCCCCTGTCCGCCGCGCTCAAGACGACCCTGACCCCCGAGACCCGCGCACGAGCGACCGCCGTTGCCAGCGCGATCCGCACGGACGGGACAACGGTGGCCGCGAAGCTGCTGCTCGACGCGATCAGCCGAGAAAGGCCGCCCATGCCCGCGTGAACCACGCGGGATCGTCGAGCCAGGACCCAGAACACGAGAACGTACAAACCCTGGTGACCTGAACCGACAACGGCGACGGGGTCGACGTCAGGCGGAGCGTTGCTCGTCATGGCCACCAGGTTCGTCACGCCGGTCCAGACGCCTTGCTGCGCGCAATGGTCGCAAGCGACCTCAGATCGGAGCTGATGACGTGAACCCCCTGACTATCAGCGCGTTCGACCTTCCCGACCACCTCTCCCCCAAGGCCGACCCGACGCTGATCGCCGGCGATGAGCAGCACTTCGCGGCCATCGCGGAGTGCCTCGAGCAGTCGATCGCCGATCTGTCCGACCGCCTCGATGCCGAGCTCAAGGCGCCTGGCGGCAAAGGCCGGCAGGCGATGGACCGGGACATGGAGATCCACCGGCTGACCGCTCGCCTGCGCGCACTGCGTCGCTTCGGTTTGGACCTGTGCCTCGGACACATCGTCAGCGCGGACAACCCCGAGCCCGTGTACGTCGGACGCCTTGGCCTTACAGACAGCGCGGGTCGTCGGCTGCTGCTCGACTGGCGCTCCCCCGCGGCTGAGCCGTTCTTCGGAGCCACCCACGCCAACCCGATGGGTCTGGCAAGCCGCCGCAGGTATCGCTGGACCCGCGGCCGGATCAGCGACTACTGGGACGAGGTGTTCACCGCCGACGGGTTTGAAGGGCACGCCGCGCTCGACGACCAGTCCGCCTTCATCGCCAGCCTGGGCAGCAACCGGTCGCCACGGATGCGAGACGTGCTCGGCACCATCCAGGCCGACCAGGACGCCATCATCCGCGCGGGATCCCGCGGCGCTCTCGTCGTCGACGGCGGTCCGGGTACGGGGAAGACCATCGTCGCTCTGCACCGCTCCGCCTACCTCCTCTACTCCGACCCTCGCCTCGGTCACCGGCGGGGCGGCGTGTTGTTCGTCGGTCCGCACCGGCCCTACCTGGCCTACGTCGCCGACGTCCTCCCCAGCCTCGGAGAGGAGGGCGTGCAGATCTGCACCCTGCGGGACCTCGTCGCCGAGGGAGCCGGAGCAGCGATCGAGGCCGACCCGGACGTGGCCTTTCTGAAGTCGTCCGCGAACATGGTGCAGGCGATCGAGCCGGCCGTCGGTATCTACGAGGAGCCGCCCACCAAGGGGATGACGGTCTCGACCCACTGGTCCGACATCTGGCTGAGCGCCGACGATTGGGCCGAGGCATTCGAAGCAGTGGAACCAGGCACTCCGCACAACGAGGCGCGCGACCAGATCTGGGAGGAACTGGTCACGATCCTGATGGACAAGCACGACGGCGACGACGTCTCGCCCGACCTGTTCCGGAGGTCGCTGCTGCAGGACAGAGAGCTGGTCGAGACCCTCAACCGCGCGTGGCCGCTGCTCGAAGCGGCTGACCTCGTCGGAGACTTGTGGTCGGTACCTGCCTACCTGCGCAAGTGCGCTCCCTGGCTCAGCTCCGATGACGTTCGTAAGCTGCAGCGCAAGGACGCCCAGGCCTGGACGGTGTCCGACCTGCCGCTCCTGGACGCGGCACGGCAGCGGCTCGGCGACCCGGAGGCGTCACTGCGTAAGCGTCGGCACGACGCCTCTGTCGCCGCCGAACGCGAGCGCATGGCCGACGTCATCGACAACGTGCTCGCGGCCGATGACGACGGTGAAGGAGCGGTGACGATGCTGCGCGGACAGGACCTGCAGGACAGCCTGATCGACGAGACCGCACTGCCCAGCACCGAACCGGACCTGCTCGCCAGCCAGTTCGCGCACATCGTCGTGGACGAGGCTCAGGAACTGACCGACGCAGAGTGGCAGATGCTGCTACTCCGGTGCCCGTCCCGGAGCTTCACCATCGTCGGAGACCGCGCCCAGGCCAGGCACGGGTTCACGGAGTCGTGGCAAGAACGGCTCGAGCGGATCGGGCTCGACCGGATCAACCTGGCCTCCCTGAGCATCAACTACCGGACGCCGGAGGAGGTCATGGCGGAAGCCGAGCCGGTCATCCGGGCCGTGCTCCCGGACGCCAACGTGCCGACCTCCATCCGCAGTGGCGGCTCCCCCGTCGTACACGGATCTGCTTCGGATCTGAGCTCGATCCTCGACACCTGGCTAGCCGCCCATGCCGACGGGATCGCCTGCGTCATCGGCGATCCCACGTTCCGGACGACGTCCCGCGTCCGGTCGCTGACCCCGGAGCTGTCGAAGGGGCTCGAGTTCGACCTGGTCGTCCTCATCGACCCGGAGGAGTTCGGCAAGGGCATCGAAGGAGCGGTCGACCGCTATGTCGCGATGACCCGAGCGACCCAGCAACTCGTCATCCTCACGAGCTCCTGACGTCGGCCGGACGAACGCCCACTCCCGGCCGAGTTGGAGACCTTCCTGGACGCTGGCACACCACCGGTGTACGTGGGCTTCGGCAGCCTGCCCATGCGCGCCTCGACGGACGTCGCGCGTGTGGCCATCGAGGCGATCCGCGCGCAGGGCCGCCGCGCACTCGTCGCCCGCGGCTGGGCCGACCTGGCCCTGATCGACGACCGGGACGACTGCTTCGCCATCGGCGAGGTCAACCACCAGGCACTGTTCGGCCGGGTCGCCGCCGTCGTGCACCACGGCGGCGCGGGCACCACGACAACGGCCACCCGGGGCCGGCACGCCTCAGGTGGTGGTACCCCAGATCGTGGACCAGCCGTACCGGGCCGGCCGGGTGGCCGACCTGGGCATCGGCACGGCACACGACGGCCCGACGCCGACCACCGAGTCCCTGTCAGCCGCGCTCAAGACAGCCCTGCCCCCCGAGACCCGCGCACGAGCGAGGGCCGTGGCCGGCACGATCCGCACCGACGGTGCGACGGTGGCCGCGAAGCTACTGCTCGATGCGATCCGACGAGAAAGGCCGCCAGTGTCCGCGTGAACCGCACGGGATCGTCGAGCCACGGAAAGTGCCCGGCGCCGCCGCACCGAACTCCACGACGCCTTCATGGGGGCTTCCCCCCCACGTCCTGAAGTGGACAGCGGGCCGCCCCTTCGCCTGGGTCGACGACTTCATCAGCGCCGAAACGGCCAACGTCGCCACCCACAACGACGCCCCGGCCCTGCTCCTCCGCATCAACCCCCGCCACGGCCTGCGCGACCACGACTTCGCGACACTGGCTCGCTGGGCACAACAGCTCTAAGCGCTCCACGCGAGAGGTGGGTCGGGGAGCGAGCAGCGCTCCGCCGAATGTCGATCACCTCGATACGAAGGTGAAAGAGTCGCCCTGGCCGGATACGGGCCCAAGGGCAAGGCAGAGCCGGAAACCCCGGCCGGGGACGCGACCGTGCGTGGCCTCGTTCGGCGACCCGGCAGGGGCGGCGCCCTCTCTGTCGTACAGCACAAGACGGCGAGTTGATAACCAGCCAGCCGCGTTCGTCCAGCGGCTTGTGGACGACCGGAATCGAAAGCTCGACGACACTGGTACGGCTCCAGTCACGACCAGCACCCATTAGTCAGGAGCTCTCGGAGCCGGGGCTATGGCAGGTACGCCTGGGGGTGCCAGGCCGCGGGCGGTGAGGGTTTCGGTGATGGTGCGGGACGGTCGCAGGCCGAGCTCGTAGTGGTCGCGATCCCAGCGGTCGAGATAGAAATCTCGGTACAGGCCGCGGGCGTGGAGGTAGGCGGCCACGGCGGCGGCTCGGGCGCGGGACTGTTCGAGCTGGATGTGTGTCGTCTCATGGAGGGTGACCGTGTGCCCTTCGTCCTTGGCCTCTTCCTCGTCGATGAGCATGCGGTGAACGACTTCCCGAAGGACCTCGGCCATGGTCTCGAGATCTGGCCGGTTCTCGGGGCGTTCGCCGCTGGTTGCCTCGTTCCAACTGCTGAGGCGATTGTGCGCCGTGTCGAGCTCCTGAGCCGCCTCGCGGGCGAACTTTTCCGCCTGGTCGCGGGCGTCTTCGAAGTACTTGGTTATCCAGCCGACGGCCAGGTCCTCGTTGTACGGGTTCGGGGCATGGGTACCAGGCAGCGGCGTAGTTTCAGCCATGTTCACTGCGGCCTGGGTGCGCTTGTGGCCGCTGGCGCTCCAGCGGGGGTGGGGGGTCACGGTGGCGGTCCTTTCAGGTTTTGAGCTGGTCACCGACGACACGGCCTATACCAACCCTCGCCAACTTTCTGAGCACGGCCAGCAGTTCAACTGACCTAGAGACAGACCATTCCGGCACTAGCCCACCCCCATCGAGCCACTTCGGGCGTCGAGGATGCTGTTAGGGACGCCGGTGAGACTCCCCTGCTCGCCAAGATCAGCGATGTCACTGACCAGCGCGCGTCGAATATCCCCACCCACTCGGCTCCAGCCGAAGAAGCGGGCGACGTGCACGATCAGTTCATCTTCCGTCATGCCGGGTGATTCACCTGCCAGTTCCACGATTGCGATGCAGCGCTCAGCGGCAGGTACTTGAACGACCTTTCGGGCTGGCACGCCGGGGGCGGGCACCCGCGGTTTCAACTCGGAGCGTCCGATGACGTCCAGGAATGCTCCATCGCCGCTGCGCTGAATTCGACCCGAGGACGCCAATGTGGCCACGACGCGGTCAAAGTTGGCCTTGATCCGGGTACCCGACCGACCCACCCCCCAGGCCTCACGCACTCTCTGCAGCACCAGATCCACGTGCACTGGGCCTTCCACCTGGACCACGGCAAGGACTGCTCGCTGCAGTGCGGGGCAGGCCTCAGCGGTGTGCAGTTCGACTCCGAGATCAGCCAAGTGGTTGACGTCGGCAATCTGATAGGGCGTACTCCAGTCCCGCTCGGCTCCGAACTCAACAGGGGTGAAGGTCACGGGCTGTCGGCCGTCAGTGCGCGGCGCCGGGTGGTGCAGAGCCTCGAGCTGCTCCCGCGCCTCGATTGTGCGTACTTCTTCCCCAAGAGCCGCCTCATCGTCCGCACCCACCTCCACTACATCGGCACGGCTACGCGGGGCAGGTGATTCCGCTGCCGGAGTCGGCGTCCGCGTGGGGAATGGGTCAGTAGAGACTGCGCGTTCAACCACCTCCTTCAGCCTGCGCTCCGCCTGCGGCCGGTTGCGGTACCAGTCGGTTCCCCAAATCCGGTACAGAGTCCATCCCTGGCCTTCCAGCACCTGCTGACGCAGCCGGTCACGGTCCCGAGCCACCCGTGAAGAGTGGTACATCGCTCCGTCACACTCGATCCCCAGGACGTAGGTGCCGACGGCCTTGGGATGACGCAGGCCGAAGTCGACCCGGTATCCGGCGACACCAACCTGAGGTTGTACGTCGTAGCCCCAATCCTGCAGAGTCCGCAGCACGGACTCCTCGAAGGGGCTTTCGGGCTCGGCAGCGGATACAGCAGCCTCCACCGATAGCGCAGCAGGGCCGCGCTCGGCGTACTCGAGATAGCGCTTTAGTTCCTGGACTCCCCTGTTGTGGCTGTCCTGCAGCTCTCCGCCGCGGAAGGAAGCGACAACCTCCATCCGGGTGCGAGCCCGGGTGACGGCGACATTGAGACGCCGCCAGCCCCCCTCCTTGATGACCGGGCCGAACTGCGAGGTCAGCTTGCCATGTGCATCCGGGCCGTACCCGACGGAAAGGATCATGACATCGCGCTCGTCGCCCTGGACCGCTTCGAGGTTCTTGACGAAGAAGCCGTCGAGACGGTCCTCGGTGAAGTGGGAATCCAGATCAGGGCGGGCCAGCCGGGCCTGCTCGACCGTCTCGGCGATGGTGTCCGCCTGGTCCATGGACAGGGCGACGACACCGAGGCTCATCCCCGGCCGAGTGTCGAAGTGGTGAAGCACCCGGCGAGCGACGAACTCCGCCTCGGCGCGGTTGTCGTGGCGACCGTGACCGCCCCGGGCGTACACCCCATCGACCTTGAAGAAGGCAACGCCAGTGTCCTCGCCATGCTCACTGGCGCCGGGAAATGTGACCATGCTGCCGTCGTAGAAGCGGTGGTTACTGAAGGCGATGAGGTCCTCATGGTGGCTGCGGTAATGCCAGCGCAACGGGAGACTCCGGACAATGCCGCTGCCCTTGCACATCTCCAGCAGCGAAGGAAACGAGTCCAGTGCATCCTCCGTCCACTCCTCTTCCTCGTCGTCGCCACTGCCGGCGGCGAAGAACTCGGTGGGCGGCAATTGCTTGGCGTCACCGGCGACGATCAGGGAGTCCGCCCGGTAGATGCAGCTGACTGCGTCACCCGGCCGTACCTGTGAGGCCTCGTCGAAGATGACGACGTCGAAGCGGAAATCGGGCGGTAGGTGGGAGCTGACGGTGAGCGGGCTCATCATGAAGCACGGCTTGAGCTTGTGAACCACGTCCCGTGTACGGGAGAGCAGTTCACGCACCGGCATGTGGCGCCTCTTCTTCTCCGCCTCCCTACGGATGATGGCGGCCTGCCCCGTAGCACCGACCGGACGGCGGGCATCGCAAGCCTCGAGCACGGCCCAGCGTGCGGACTCGACCAGGCGCCTGTCAGCCTCGCGGAACCGATCAACAAGCGCGTCGCGGTCCTCAGCCCTGACAGTCGTGCGAAGACGGGCATCAGCGGCGATCTGGGCGTCGGCCCAGGCCCGGAGCACGGCACGCTCCACAGCCGGGGGTAGGAGCTTCGCATCCCAACCGTGTTCAGCGAACCGGGCCACTATGCCGTCGGCGCGATGGGACCGCAGCATGGAGAGGCCGGCCTGGTGGGCGTACCAGTCATCGGGGCCGGAGCTGTCGTCACACAGCCGCTCCAGGGTGCGTCGTGCGCGGTCGAGGCTGTCCCTGTGTCCCTCACCGATCAGTTCGGCGCCAAGGCTGGCTCTGCGGCCGGCGTGGAAGAGCGAGAGGAGGTCATCGGTGGTGCGCTGCCAGTCGTCCAGGCGGGTGGCCAGGTCGGTGCGCCAGCGGATCAGTGCGACGCGCAGTTGAGCAACATCCGCACGCAGCACCATGTCAGGAGCTCCCCCCTTTGCGAGGCAGTACTCCAGGCGCTTGCGCCGGACTGGGTCGGCTATGGCGTGGGGAGCCAGTTCAGCGACCCGGTCAGCGGTGGTGAGCGCAGCGTGCAGCACAGCAAAATTGGTTTGTTCACCACGCGCGTAAGAGCCCAGCAGCGACGCGTGATCTGCCATGACACGTGCCAAGGACTGGTGCGCGGATTGCCACGCCAGGGCTTGGGGCAATCGCTCGGCGTACGCCTTGTCCCATCCACCCCGTGCACCCCTTGTGGTGAGTGCGGTCACCGCGGCGCGGTCGGCGCGGTAGCGGCCAGAGAGGCGTCCGAGCACGCCGCGATGCTCCTCGCGGAACCGCCGGTCCAGTTCTGCAAGGTCTTCATGATCGAGTACTCGGGGGTCGAAGAGGTCTTCGGCAGCAGCCCTGGCGTCGCGGAGCGCGGTGACCGCTGCCCGGAGTTCCTCGGCGGCGGCATGGGCCTGACGAAGAACAGCTGGGTCAAGCCAGTTCGCAAGCGGACGGTGCACCGCCTGTGCTAGGTCGGCCAGCAAACAGGTATCCACGGCCTCAGCAACGTCCTGCGGCTCGGCGAGACCGTGTCCATCCGCTACACGGTGCAGTAGCTCAGACACGTCGGCCGATACAGGCGACGCTGAGCGATACGCCGCTGCGTCATCGTCATCGAGTTCGAGACGGTCCAGCTTCCGTACGGCCCGCCGGATGCCACTGAACGTCTTCATGTCGAGGCCGTCGGCAACTGTGAGCGCCGAGTGCCTGGTGGCGGTGCGGCGCAGATCGTTGAGGGCGGCGAGCGCAGTGTCGGCCAGCCTTCGCGGATCGGCGATGCCACCCGTCTCATGCAGCCCGTGCCAGGGGAATAGCTCTTCTTCAAGGACCGGACGCCATGCACGCGCCACTTGCCCGGCTGCCTGGCGCAATTCGTCGAGAGCTGCGGCGTCGAACCGGCCCACCCACTCCGAGTCGGCTGATGGGCCGACGAGAGTGGGCAAACCGGCAGGGGCGAGCCGACGGTCTAGCAGCGAGATCATGCCAACGACGTGGTGCAGCGAGTATCCCAGCGGCGCACGAGGCTCGTTCATCGCGGCGGCGTACGCGGAGAGTTCCTCACGCAGGCGGCGGACTTGCTGCGGGTCCTGGCGGGCCGACTTCGGCGCCCGGGCACGATACTCAAGGGATCTGCCGAGTTCGGCAGCCACTGCTTTCCTGCTGGTGTCGTGGCTGTGGAGAGCGAGGACGAAGGAGTCCAGCCCGACGTCACGAAGCCGGTTGCGTACGACGTCGAGCGCCGCGGCCTTCTCGCTGACGAAGAGGATGCTGCGGCCGGCCTGCATCAGGGCCGCGATTATGTTGGTGATGGTCTGGCTCTTGCCAGTCCCAGGTGGGCCGTCCATGACAAAGGACCGCCCTTCGAGAGCGGCGGCGACAGCCTTGCGCTGGGAGGCATCGGCGTCCAGTACGAGGGGGGTAGTCTCGGGCACCTGAAGTTCGTCGATGCGCTGCTCGTCGTACGGCTCGAACCACAGGCCGTCACCAGGGAGGGCAGCGTCAGCGCCCAACCCGACGGCCTGGATCAGAGTACTGGCGAGGATCTGCTCCTCGTTGTCGAGGAGGTCGCGGTGCATCGCCTCCTTGTGGGAGGCGAACGGGGACAGCACGGTGCGGTCAGCGACCTGCCAGCCCTCGAGACGGGCGACAGCGGCTCGAGCGGCCCGTCGCACGGCGGCCGAGTCGGCAGGATCGACCTGGGAGACGAGCTCCCAGTCAACGCCAAGCTGGTCCAGCTTCACGGCAAGAGCCGGGTTGTGGACAGGGTCCTGGCCCTCTGCTCGGAGCAGGTGAAAACCACCATATGCAGTGCGTTCGAGAGCGACCGGAATCAGAGCCAGCGGGGCCTCGCTGGTCTCCCGTGCGTCTTGGCTTTCTCTCCACTCGAGGATGCCGACACCAAGCCAGAGCACCCACAGCCCGAAGTCGTTGTATGCCTGGGTTGAGGTCCGGTAAAGGGTGCGCAGTGCCGTGTCGAGGCGGGCCTGAGTGGTCTTCTGCGTAGTAATCACCTGACGCCGGGATGCCTTGTCGAGATCTACTCCGACACTCTCGAGCACCTCCTCCTCGGCCGATTCCGTCACCGGAGCGAATTCCCAGCCCCGCCCCAGCCCGGCGAGCAATGTCACCGCGTCCGGAGCGGTGATCTCCAGGGTGGCGGTCTTCGTGTGCCGGAAGTGAAGCAGCCGGTTACGTCCGCCGAGGTCGATCAGCGAGGAGCGCCAGTCTGCGAGCACCGCACGGAGCCGCCGGGATGCGGGAGCGTCCGCGGAACCGTGTGCGCCATTGATCGTCTCCTGCTGCCCCACGGGAACTGCCTCCGTCGATGCTCACGAGGCGTGGGCGTCTGTTCTGGTCCTATAGCCCAGTATGCGTCGGCACCCGCCATCGACCAGGGACCATTGATCTTGGCCGCTAACCGGCTCGCCGGAGGTTGCCTCCCAGCAACAGGGGCCAGGACGACGCCAACGCTTCGATCTCGATATCGAAGGTCATTCCACCGCTCACAGAATCATTCCCAGACAGATATCGGATCGACCACCCACAACATAGGTTGATCAAAGCCAGTAAGCATGGCGACACCCTTAGAGCGATACGCTCCTTTTATGAGGATTTTGGCTCAGGGTTTCTCCACTGAGCCGTCTTCGGTAACGAGCTAGTGATCACGTGATGTCGGTGCTCTGGACGCGCTACGGTGCGCCCGCGTTTGACGCGCTGCGTAGGGCAGTCTCTGAAGTGAAGCGTGGGGACCCGCTGGCGCCGGTCACAGTCCTTGTGCCCACGGAACTGTCCGGCGTCGTTGCCCGACGTGCGCTCGCGCGCGGCGTCGGCGATCTTCCCGGCGTAGCGGGACTCTCCGTCCTTACGGTTGATCGTCTCGCCGAGCGTCTCGGCGGACGCGCGCTGGCCCGCAGCGGGCGGCGGCCCGCGACAGGACCAGTTCTGACAGCGGCGTGGCGTCATGCGCTGGACCAGGAGGCCGGCCCCTTCGCTCCTGTAGCGGAACATCCAGCAACGGTCCGGGCGCTCGTCGAGGTGTACCGGGAGCTGCGTGAGGTTGATGAGACTGGGCTGTCACTGATCATCGGCAGCTGCGAACCGATTCCTGCCGACCTTGTCCGCCTGCACCGGCAAGTGGTCGCACTACTCAGCCCCCACTGGTACGACGTCGCTGATCTGCGGCGTGTCGCTGCCGACATTCTGCGATCAGAACCTGAGCGGGCTCAGGAGCTGGGCGCGATGGTCCTGTTCCTGCCGCAAGAAGTCCCGCGCGGCGCTGTTGCGCTGTTGGACGCGTTCGGCGCTTGCGGGCCCATGCAGGTAGTCGCCGGAACGACCGGAGACACGCGCGCTGACAGTGGCATCTTGCGGTCTCTGCAGCGGCTGCACGTGGTCCTCAGTGACGCCACCCCTGTCGATTGCCCTACTGCCACCCGGGTCTTCCACGCCTCTGATGCTGACGATGAGGTCCGGTGTGTGGTTCGGATGCTGACCTCGGAGTTGCGGCGTGTCCCAGCCCACCGCATTGCGGTGCTTTACGGACGGCCCGATCCGTATGCACGATTGCTGTCCGAGCACCTAGCGGCGGCGAAGATCGTGAGCAATGGAGCCGGTGTGCGACCGACGATCGAGCGGACCCTGGCTCGTACGCTGATCGACGCACTCGCTCTGCCCGATCATCACTGGCGACGGGACGAGATCCTTGCTGTGCTCGCCTCGGCTCCGATCCGTGGCGCCGAAGGCACCCGGGTCCCTGCAGCACGCTGGGATCGCATCTCCCGGGCTGCCGGTGTCGTCGCCGGCGATGAGTGGGCCGAGCGGCTCGAGGCCTACGCCGCGCGGGAGCGCACCGCCGCAGAAGAAGAGAGGGCAACCGAGGCTCCGCGCGAGGCGCTCATCTCTCGGAGAGAGCGCGATGCGGAAGCCGCCGACGCGCTCCGCGCTTTCGTAGCAGGCTTGCGAGTCCTACTCGATCAAGGTGCGGACCTGCACACGTGGCCCGAGCTCGCTGGGTGGGCCGGCGATGTGTTCCGCGAACTCGTCGGCGATGTGGAAGGCGACCCTTCGGTGCCCGAGGACGAGGCCCGCGCGGCGCAGAAGATTCAGCGGATCCTCTCTGGCCTTGCCGACCTCGGGAGCATGGAGATCGCTCCGGATCTCGGTGAAGTGCGCGCAACTCTCGAGGTGGAGCTCTCCGACGATCTGCCGAGGCACGGCCGTTTCGGCGAGGGGGTGCTTGTCGCTCCGATATCCTCCAGCGTCGGTCTGGAGGCCGATGCCGTCTTCGTCGTGGGAATGGCTGAGGAGCTCGTACCGGGGCAGCTCGGCGAGGACGCACTACTCCACGAGCGCGTACGTGCTCTCACGGACGGGCAGCTGGCGACGCAGCGTGATCGCCTGGAGCGGCATCACCGCCAGGTGCTGGCTGCGCTCGCTGCCGCACCCAAGTGCACCGTGTCCTTCCCCCGCGGCGACCTACGCCGCAGCCGGTCTCACCTGCCCTCCCGGTGGCTGCTGCCGTCACTGCGCAAACTGTCCAGCGACGAGAAGCTTCAGGCCACCCAGTGGGAGTCGGTGAACGGTCCGTGGATGGTGGCCTCCCCGTCGTACGCAACCAGCCTCGAGCTCACGGACGAGTTCACCACCGACCAGGAGTGGCGCATCCGCGCCGCCATCGCCCGGAACCCTGGGACGAGCGTTGACGATGCCCTGCCCGAAGACGAGGTCGTACGGCGTGCGATGGCCCTGGTGCGTGCCAGGGCAAGCAGCTCGCTCACCCGGTTCGATGGTGACGTTTCAGCTCACCACGTGGGCGATCCCAGCGCTGCTGGCATGGTGGTCTCCCCCACGGAGCTGGAGGCGTGGGCCACCTGTCCGCACGCGTACTTCTGCGAACGGCGGCTAGGGATCGAACCGGTCGAGTCTCCCGAGGAACTGGTCCAGATCAGCCCACTGGAGCTCGGCAAACTCATCCACGACGTGCTTGACCGCTTCTTCCAAGAACAGGCACGCGCAGGCGCCGTCCCCGGCGGCGCGGAGCCGTGGATGGCGCAGCAGCGGGCCGAGCTGCGCCGAATCGCAACCGAGGTAGCCGCGGAATTCGAGACGCGTGGCGTCACCGGACACCGGCTGCTGTGGGAACAGGAGCGGGCCCGCATTCTGGCCGACTTGGAGTTCCTGCTCACCGACGACGAACACCTGCGCCGGGAAACCGGGCGTCGGCAGGTGCGCTCCGAATTGGTCTTCGGAATGCGGGGCTTCGATCCAGTCCTGGTGTCCCTGCCGGACGGCCGGTGTATCCACCTCTGCGGGAGTGCCGACCGGGTTGACCGTGCCGACGACTCGATTGTCGTGGTCGACTACAAGACCGGCAGCCCGGAAGAGTTCAAGGTCTCCGCGGCGAATCCAACGGCCGGTGGCACGAAGCTGCAACTTCCGGTCTATGCCTATGCCGCCCAGTTGGCGTTGGGCATGCCGGGCTCGGCGGCGTCCGCCGAGTACTGGTTCCTACGAAAGGAGCGCGGCAAGCGCATCCCTCTGCCGCTGACCCCCGACGTGCAGGACACCTACAGAGCGACGCTCGCCGTCATCGTAGACGGCATCGCCGGCGGGCTGTTCCCACACCGACCGCCGGCCGAGGACACCTTCAGTGGCTTCATCGAGTGCCGCTACTGCGACCCGGACGGCCTCGGTGTGACAGAGCACCGCGCCCGCTGGCAGCGCAAACGCCACGACCCGCGGCTTGCCGCCTACCTCGCGCTGGTGGAGCCCAAGGCCGCCGCCAACACACCTGGGACGCGCCATGAGCGAGCTTCCTGACGCCACCGCCCGGCGGCAGATCACCCAGCAGCTCGACCGCACACTGTTCGTCGAAGCCGGCGCCGGCTCGGGGAAGACACGCTCGCTGGTCGATCGGATCGTGGCCACCGTTCTGGCTCCGGAAGATGCCGTCCCGCTGCGCCACATCGCCGCCGTCACCTTCACCGAGAAGGCCGCGGCAGAACTCCGCGACCGGCTGCGCATCGCCTTCCAGGACAAGCTCGCCGAGGCCCGGACCGGCTCCGCAGCCGCCACGCGCGCGGCCGAGGCACTCAAGGACCTGGACTCGGCTGCCATCGGCACCCTGCACTCCTTCGCACGGCGCATCCTCACCGAGCACCCGGTCGAAGCCGGACTCCCGCCGGTGATCGAGGTCCTGGACGAGGTGGCATCCGGAGTCGCCTTCGACGATCGGTGGACTGCGCTGCGCGCCGAACTCCTGGACGACTCCAAGATCTCCGCGGCGCTTATTGCCGCATTGGCCGCAGGGGTACAGCTCGACCATCTGCGGTCCATAGCACAGAAGTTCAATGCGAAGTGGGACTTGCTCGAAGCCCGCCTTCTTGCCACACCCGCCGACGAAATAACTCCGCTGGACGTCACGGAACTGGCCAAGGACGCCTACCGCATTGCTGCCCTGCGAAACCACTGCACGAACGACCAGGACAAGTTCCTTCCCCATCTGGATGACCTGGCGGCCTGGGCCGAGCGCTTGTCCTCCGCCCGAGATGACCCGGCCCGATTGGCAATACTCAGCGAGGCGACCAACCTCAAGTGGAGTTACGGCCGTTCGGCGAACTGGACGGGATACGACCTCGCCGGACTCAAGAACGAGTGCCGCGAGCTCGTACGTCAAGTCGTGGCGCTACGCGATCGCGTGGTCAACCTCTCGCTGCGCATACTCGCAAGCCGCATCGCCCAGGCGACACTGCAGGCTGCGCAGACCCGCCGTGACGAAGGGCGGCTGGAGTTCCACGACCTGCTCGTCCTGGCCCGCGACCTGCTTCGTAGCCGCGAACACGGCGCGACGGTTCGTGCGAGGCTCCAGGAGCAGTATCGGCGGCTGCTGCTGGATGAGCTCCAGGACGCCGATCCCATCCAAATCGAGCTGGCCGCGCGGATCGCGGGCGGCGCAGATGCCGCAGGGACCGACTGGACCGATATCGACGTGCCCGACGGCAGCCTCTTCGCCGTCGGCGACCCCAAGCAGTCGATCTACCGGTTCCGCCGCGCCGACATCACGACATACCTCGACGCCCAGCAGCGGATCGGCGATCACGTCATTCTGGAGACGAACTTCCGCACGAGTGCACGCGTGCTCAACTGGATCAACCACGTGTTCGGCCGCCTCATTCAGCCCCGAGACGGTTCGCAACCGGAATACCACCTCCTGCGCGCAGACCGCCTCGAGAATCCAACCGGCCCGCCTGTGCTTCTCCTCGGAATGCAGCCACACGAACCCAAATGCTCTGCCAACGAACTACGCACCCTCGAGGCAACCGATGTGGCCTCCGCCGTCCGGACCATCATCGACGAGCGGTGGCAGGTGCTTGACAAGCACCAAGGACCCGAGGGCGAAACCAGGAATGCGTGGCGCCCCGCGACGTTGTCCGACATCGCGGTGCTCATACCTACGCGTACCTCTCTCCCCGACCTCGAGCGTGCCCTCGACCACGCCGGCATCCCCTATCACGCAGAGGCCAGCTCGCTTATCTACGGCACCCGTGAGGTCCGCGACCTGCACATGGCAGCCCGCGCTGTCGACGACCCGAGCGACTCGCTCGCGCTGGTGACTGCACTGCGCTCGCCACTGTTCGGATGCGGCGACGACGACCTGTGGACATGGCACCAAGCGGGAGGCCGCTGGAACATCCTCGCGCCGCCACCAGACACCATCCCCGCGACCCACCCGGTCCGAGAGGCGGTGACGTACCTTCAGCGCCTCCACGGCGATCGGATGTGGCATACGCCCAGCGAGATACTCGGACGACTCGTCGAGGAACGGCGGATGTTCGAAGTTGCCGCCGACAGCCCTCGCGCCCGCGACATCTGGCGGCGTCTGCGCTTCGTCATCGACCACGCCCGCGCCTGGTCCGAGGCCGAACACGGAGCATTGCGCAACTACCTCGCATGGGCGGAGCGGCAAGGCAGCGACACCGGCGGCGTCGCGGAAGCGGTGCTGCCGGAGACTGATACCGACACGTTGCGGATCATGACCATCCACGCAGCGAAGGGGCTGGAATTCCCCGTCGTGATCGTATCCGGGATAACCAGAAAGCCCAGCCGCAAACGCCGCGGCATCCAGGTGCTCTGGCCGCGCGACGGCGGCTGCGAGTTCAAGGTGCGCGAGGACCTGCGAACTACTGAATTCGACATCGCCAAGCCGATGGACGAGCAGATGGACCATCACGAACGGCTTCGCCTGCTCTACGTCGCCTGTACTCGCGCACGCGACCACCTTGTCGTGTCACTGCACCGCAATGCGTCGAGCACGTCACCCGAGGAAAGGAACCGCACCGACGCGGAACTCCTGGCCGACGCCTGCGCCGATGCACCTGAGCAGGTGCCCTTGACTGCCGCTCCGGAGACCGTCGACGTCGCTCCCGTCAGTCACCCCCGCCGTATCGATCCGCCACCACCGTACGACCAGTGGCATGGGGCCATCTCCACCATCCGCGAGCGAGCAGCTCGGCCAGCCGCAATAAGCGCCTCCCATCTTGAAGGATCACTGGAAACTGCGACACCACACGCGGCTACGACCGACCAGCTTGGTGAGTCCACCACTCCAGGTTTGGCCAAAGACGCACGCGACCTAGAACTGCCACCTTGGGTCAAGGGTCGATACGGCACGGCCATCGGTCGCGCGGTCCACGCGGTGCTCCAAACTGTGGACCTCCGCACCGGCGAGGGACTCGCCGGAGCTGTCGCCGAGCAAATTCTCGCCGAAGCCGTGACCGACCATGCCGACGTTGTGTCGCAACTGGCACGCACAGCTCTGCAGTCGAACACCGTCCAGCGCGCCGCGACCCGCCCGCACTGGCGCGAGACCTACGTCGGTACGGTCCTCGGCGACCGAGTGCTCGAAGGCGTCGTCGACCTGATGTATCGCGACGACGACGGCCTCGTTGTCGTCGACTACAAGACCGACGCCGTACCCGCGAATGCGCTCGACCGACGGGTCGCCTTCTACCGTCCCCAGATGGCCGCCTACGCGGCGGCCCTCCAGGCCGCTACCGGCGAGCACGTGGCTCGCTGTGTCCTCATCTTCCTGTCCCCCGACGGCGCGGTTGAACGCCAAGTGGCAGACCTCGACGAGGCCGTGCAGCAGATCCGCACGATGGTGAAAGACAGCTGAACGGACGAAGAGACAGGGCAGACGGTAACGGCACGGCCAGACGTGCGGTCCGACGTACTCAATGGGCATGCACTGGGAGTGTGCCGGAAACGCTGGCCTCCCGCGTCCACCACCGACTTGGGCGCGCTATCGCCGCTGTACCAACTGTCCTTGTTGAACAGATGGCTAGAGAGGAGGTGCTGGTGAAGGTCGAGGAATACCCACAGACCGGCATCAAGGAACGCCTACTGCTCGGTACTTGGCCAATAAGCCGTGATCGACTCATCCGGACTGGCTCCGCATGTGCACAGGACAACAGAAACCGCACGGCGTTCCCACCGGCCAGAATCCGGAGCGCGCCGGCGGACTTGCGGGTATCGGCGACACTGGCGAAGGGCAGTCCGTCGTTCTACTCCGACTTGGCCTCACCGGACACGTTGAACTCCACGCAGCACGACCTCACGCCTATGACCCGTCAATGAATCGCGTGCCCTCCACGGGGACACCTCGCTGGCCACCCTGGTGTCGAACCACAATGGCCTTTCGGCTTCGCTCCCAGACTCACACCTACCCGAGCACCGGTACAACCGCCCGCCACCGGAGCCCCGAAGACCACCACCAATACCCGTCCGCCCCTGGTCCTCCGCGACCTCTCCGCTGGGGGCCGTCTCGCGCGTCGGTTGGCCATAGCCATACCGTCGCCCTCAAGCTGATGAGGCTGTCTAGTGATCTGAGCCCCCTCACAACAAAGGACGACATCGGCCCAAGCAACTCGACACCCCAGCCCTGCTCCTCCGCATCAACCCCTGCCACGGCCTGCGCGACCCCGACTTCACGACACTGTCCTGCTGGGCGGAACAACTGTGAGCTTCAAGCGGTGTTCAGGGCCGCAGCAGTGGCAGGCCGGGCATCTGCGGGTGCCGCAGGTGCTGTCCGCCGTCGTAGACGTGCAGCCTGAATGTCTCGGGCCCCGGTCGGTCGGTCGCGTCGTAGGTGTCGAGGACGTTCTCGATCCGCTCCCACAGCCGGACCGGGCCGCCCTCACGCACCTGCCAGCCGTCCCCGTCGGGGGTGAGGGTGGCGGCCGAGCCGGTGACGACGTCGACCAGGTGCACCACCTCGCCGACCGTGGTCATCTGCGCGTCCGGCACCGCGCTTTGAGCGAGGAACCGCAGGTGGAAAGCTTCCTCGGTGGCGGCGGTGATCCGCTCGGGGCTGTGCCGGGCCATCCGTGCCTTCTCCGGCAGGCCGGCGGCCCAGTGGGTGGGGTTCCCGAATGCCGGGGCAGCGTGCGTGCGGGCCGACATGAAGGAGACGGTGCCGCCCAGCAGCGGCCCCTCGGCGGTGCCGTCCTCGGCGACGGTTAGCAGCACCCGGGCGTATCCGTAGAGCCACCCGCTAAGGGTGAGCAGGATCTTCCCGCCCGGCCGGCTCTGGGCGAGCAGGGCTGAGGGGACGGCACGGAACGAGCAGGCGGCCACGATCCGGTCGAAGTGCGCCTCAGGCCAATAGCCGTACACCCCGTCCGCTACCGCCAGGGTGGGTGTGTAGCCCAAGCCGTACAGCGCGCTCCCGGCCTGGTCCAGCCGGTGTGGGTCCACCTCGATGGAGGTAACGGAGGCGGAGTCGAGGCGTTCGCAGGCCAGCGCGGTGGAGTAGCCGGTCCCGGTACCGATCTCCAGTACCGTTTGCCCCTCCTGCACGTCCGCGTCCGCCCACATCCGCACGACAAGCGACGGCAGGGTGGAGGAGGACGTCGGGGCGCCGCCGTGCCGGGCGGCCGGTGCCTCCCAGTTGGGCTCTTCGCCGTCGAATTGCGTGATCAGCGTGGCGTCGGAGTACGCGGCGGCCAGCCACCGGCCGTAGTTCAGTGTGGCGGTGACTGGCTGCCACACCGTCAGCCCCTGCCCGTCGCGCTCGTCGTCGGGCAGGTAGAAGCCGGGCACGAACCGGTGCCGGGGCACCGTCTCCACCGCCGCCCGCCAGGCGGGATCGGTGAGGGCGCCGTTCTCGGCGAGAGCCTTCGCTAGGGCCTCGCGCAGGCGGGCCGCGTCGATCTCACAGTCGGCGGGCATGGTCATGGGGCACCGCCTCCTTCCTGCTCAGGATGTCCGCGAACGCCTCGGTGATCCGGTCCGCGTCGGGCAGCCAGCCCCACTGACCGTTTGGATTGCACTCGATCCAGGTCCAGTGCTCCGGGTCGTCTCCGTCGCTGGTGAGGGCGAAGTCGAAGCAGCCGAAGACTAGTCCGAAGGCGGCCAGGTAGCTGTGGAGCGCTGCCTCGATGGACGGCGGTACGGTGATGGGGGCGTGGATGAGGGCGTTCCAGTCCCCGCGGCGCCAGTCCAGTGCGCCGTCCGGGGCGGCGATCTGCTGGGCGAAGACGCGGGGGCCGACCACGGTCACCCGCACATCGCCGGTTTTGGGCACCTCGGCCTGGAACAGGTGCGCGGTCACCGTGAGGGAGTTGTCGAAGGTTTCGGGGTCGACGCGCTGGGTCCAGATCGCCCCGGTGTGCCCGTCCTCGCCTCGGGGTAAGCCGCGGAAGGTCTTGTAGACGACCGGGCCGTGCTCGGAGGCGAACTTCCGCGCGGCCTTGACGTCGTTGGTGACCAAGGTCGGTGGGATGATGAGCCCCACTTGGGCGGCCATCTGGAGCTGGGCGGGCTTGAAGTCGGCACGTGTGACCGCAGCCGGGTGGTTCACGTACAGGGCGCCGTGCAGGTTGTTCAGGATGCCGCCGAGCCCGTGCCGGGCCTCGGTGGTGGCGAAGGCGCGCTGCTGGGCGGGTAGTTGGACGAACCGGGCGGAGTACGGGGTGGGGCGGCGGTAGTACACCGCCGCCACCTCCCCCAGCTCCACCTCGCGGCTGGCCGTCCGCAGCTGCCCGCTCCACCCCGGCACCCTGGCGTCGAAGCGGGCGCCGAACAGCAGCTCGGGCCCGACGTCGGCCGGGTCGACGCGGGTTACGCGGACGCTGCGCTCATTCAGCGCGGCGATGACCATGTCGGCGGTGACGTCCTCCAGGGACGTGACGACCAGAACGAGGGGAGCCATCGTGGTCAGTCCGACTCGTAGTCGGTGGTGTTGTCGTCCTGCGACTGCGGCTGCGGGTTCTGCCCGTCACCCCCGCCGGACATTGATGCGGTGCCCTTGGTCTTGCTGGTGCCGTGCTTGCCCATCTCAACCCGCTGGCCGGCACCGTCGAAGTAGCGGGCAGTCTGCGTGGACTTGTCCAGCGTCACCATCGCGTACGACGGCGAACCCACCGGCAGCCGGTCGGTGACCAGTCGCATCGCCCACGGTGCATGCGTTGCAAGAGTCGCCATGCGTTGACCTTCCCCTCTAGGGATCAGACGGAAGCCGATCGACTCCCGGACAAGCAGAATCGGCTCCCTTCGCCCGCCCTGACCAGTACCGTAGGGGTCGCGAACGGTGGCGAACATGCCACACTCCGTGACATGGGTTGGGGATGGTGAGGCGCACGTGGCGAGCGGAACCGGTAACCCGCACCTGGCACTGTGGATCGCGGCGACCGGCCTGTCCCACGGGGAGATCGCCCGCCGGATCAGCGCGGCCGCCAAAGCGCAGGGTCACCGGCAGGTCGCCCCGGACGCCACCCGGGTGCGCCGCTGGATCGACGGTGAGCGACCCCGCCCGCCGGTCCCCGCCCTGCTCGCGGGAGTGCTCTCCGAGGCGGTCAGCCAACCGCTCACGCCCGGTGATCTCGGGTTAACGGCCGCGGGTCCAGTGCTGGATACGATCCAGCTACCGTTGCTGACCGAAGCAGCCGCCCAGGCACTGGCCGGATGGACGCAGATGGACCTGTTCATAAGCCGTCGCGACACCCTCAAGCTCGCCGTCGGTGCCCCGCTGATCTTGGCTGCCGAACGGATGCTGGGCGGCACTGCCCGCCCACTGAATCGTGGCAGCAAGGGGTTCGACGCCGATACCGTCACCGCGCTCGAAGAGGTGACCGCGTTCTTCACCCGGGCAGACGCCTCCAAGGGCGGCGGCCTGTACCGGGCGGCGATCGTCGCCCAACTCGCCGAGGTCGCCCGCCGCATCCAAGACGGCATCCCCGCCGGCCTACGGGCACGGGTCTTCGCCGCGACCGCCGACCTGGCAGCGCTGGCCGGATGGGTCAGCCACGACTCCGGGAGCTACGCGACCGCTCAGAGGTACTGGAGCTATGGCATCTACGCGGCTGGGGAGGCCGGGCAGCGCGACCGCGGGGTGGAGATCGTCACCCGCATGTCGCACCAGATGATCTACCTCGGCCGTCCCGATGACGCCCTCGGCCTGCTCGGCGTGGCGGCCCGCAAGGCCACGATGCCCGCGGTCAAGGCACTGGTCGCCTCGCAGACCGGCCGGGTGCACGCGGCCCTCGGCGACGAGCGCCAGGCCGACAAGCACCTCGGCGACGCCGACGAGCTCCTGGCCGAGGGGCTCGGCGACGACCTGCCGGAGTGGGTGGTGTACTTCGACGGTGCCGAGCACGCCGGTGCCCGTGCGGTCTCCGCCCGCGATCTCGCCGGGCTCGGCCGTCCCAGCAGGCCAGCGAGCGTCCACTTCGAGGACGCGCTGAAGCTGCGCAAGCCCGGGTTCGAACGTGTCCGCGTCATGGACCGCTTCGGGCTCGCCGCCGCGCTGTTCGACCAAGGCGAGGTCGAGCAGGGGGCTGAGGCAGCCCAACAGGCGCTCGACGACGCGGCCCGCGTTGACTCCACGCTCGTGACCTCCCGGCTCAACACACTGCTGGACGCGGCCCATCCGTACCGCACCGCCGCGGTGAACGAGGTGCGTACGAGGGCGAAGGATCTCGCCGCCGCCCGGCCAACCACGATCGCCGCCTGAGACCATCAAGGCCATGGGCAAGCACCGCCGACCCGGACCGCCGAATCAGCCGTCACGCGCCACCCCGCGCGTCGACCCCGACGACCCGCTCGCGCCGTACAACAAGCGACGCCGCCCTCCGATGGACCAGTACCGGCGCCACGGGCCCGTGCACGGCGGCGCCGACCACCTCCGGCCAGACGAGCCGCGTGTCCTGGAGGAGTGGGACGACTTCGCCTATCAGGTGATTGGCACCGCCCTGGACCTCGCCGCGGCGCAGGCGTGGGTGAACGAACTCGTGCCCGACGACGACCCCGCGGCATAAGGCGACAACACGGCGTGACAACTGTGCGCTCCGTGATTCTCGAAAGTGACCAGTTACGAGAGTTCTACGAGCAGCCCGGAACGCCTCCGGTTTGCCCCGATAGCCACTTGCAGAAAACCTCGCAAAAACCGGGTCATCTGCGAGACGCTTCTGAGGGACTTCCGGCCTGGAGCTGACGCCCCCGTATCAGTCCACGAGTGCGATGGAACACCACGACTGCCCCCAGGTGCGAAGCCTGGCCCGGAGTCCGCGCCGCACGCGCGGTGGCAAGTCCGCGACGAAGTACCACACTGCGCGCTTTATCCTCGTCCCCGCCCTTCAGACCATCGCTGCGCTTCTCCCGACCTCTTGGACGCGTCACCTTGAGGACGAGCGCCTCGATAGCCGCCAGAGCGCCGCATGAACATGACGCGATGGGCCTTCCACCTGGTCTGCCTTGCGTAAACTGGTCTCTGAGATTTCCGAATGGGGACGGGGAGCTGGCGTCGTGGACGACCGACTTCGTGATCTTGCGAAGGCGTCACCAAACTTCGGGGTGCTGTATCAGCACCAGTCACTGCTGTCCCTGTACGGCGCCTTGGCCGAGGCCACCGTCTTCACCAATCCGAACTCCTCCCTGGTCCAGGCTGGCCAGTTCGGTGAAGTGCTGGCCGAGGAGCTGGCCAGCCGCACGGGCATGCGGGTTGAGGGGACCCGCCAGGTCGATCGTCTGAACGCCCTCACGCGGGCTGGCGTGCTCGTCGCCGAGATCCGCGCCGACTTCGACACGCTGCGCCGCGACCGGAACCGGGCTGCGCACAGTCACCTCTTCGACACGGCCCGTGCCCTCACTGCCGTGCGAGTCTGCTACAAGCTGGGGCTCTGGTTCCACGACGCCCTGACCGGCCGTCGCACGGTCGCGGAGTTCGTTCCGCCGGTCGACCCTCGCGACGCCACGCAGATTACGGACCCGGCCGAGCTCGCCGAGCTGCGCGAGGCTCTGGACGGACACCGCCAGGCCCTCACCCAGGCACGCACCCGCCTCACAGATTCGATCGGTGAGCTCGAAGCCGAGCGCAGGGCGCGCGCCGAGGCCGAGCACCTCATCGCCAGCGCAGACGCGAACAAGCATGAACTGCTGGCGCGCATCGACCAGTTGACGGCTCAGGTCGATGACCTGCGCGGAGCGCAGCAGGCCGCATACGAGGTCGCACGCCGTACGCCCCGCAGCGTGGATGCCGCCGCCCGCGACGCGATCATCCACCGGGCGCAGCGGCCCGCCCCGCTCAATGAGGTACAAGCGCGCGAGGCCATCGACGCCATGCTCCGTGCCGCGGGGTGGCTGGTCCAGGACCGGGACAAGGTCCATCCACTTGCGGGGAGGGGCGTGGCAGTACGGGAGTTCACGCTCGCCACCGGCCGCGCCGACTACGTCCTGTACGTGGACGGGAAAATCGTCGGCGTGGTCGAGGCCAAGCGCGAGGGCGACCATCTCTCCAGTGCCGTCGAGCAGAACGACCGCTACGCGGCCGGTGTACTCAAGGAGCACCGCCTCGCCGTCTGGCACGAGGCCGAACCCTTCGCCTTCCGCTACGCCACGACCGGCACCGAGACCTATTTCATCAACCGCCTCGACCCGGACGCCCGCTCTCGCGAGGTCTTCTCCTTCCACCGTCCCGAAACGGTCGCGGCGTGGATGCGCCGCACTGAGGAGACGCCCGACGCCCCGACCTTTCGGGCGGCCCTGCGCCGGCTGCCGACGCTGGAGCCGAACGGGCTGCGCCTCGCCCAGGTCGACGCGATCACCGGCCTCGAGGACTCCCTGGCACACGACCGGGCGCGGGCACTGATCCAGATGGCGACCGGCGCGGGCAAGACCTTCACGGCTGTGGCACAGACGTACCGGCTGCTCAAGCACGCCAAGGCCCGCCGCATCCTCTTCCTCGTCGACCGCAACAATCTGGGCAAGCAGGCCTTCGACGAGTTCCGGAAGTTCACAACGCCCGACGACGGCCGCAGGCTCTCTGACATCTACAACGTCGACCGGCTCGGTGCCGCCGGGCTTCAGGACACCTCGTCGGTCGTCATCTGTACGATCCAGAAAATGTACTCGCTGCTGCGCGGCGAAGCCCTCGTCGACGACGATCCGGCGGACGAGGCCGCGGACAGCCTGGCCTACGAGGACACCTACGCCACGGACCAGCCCATCGAGGTCTCCTACAACCCATCCGTTCCGATCGAGTCCTTCGACCTGATCATCGTGGACGAGTGCCATCGCTCGATCTACGGCCTGTGGCGGGGCGTGCTGGAGTACTTTGACGCCCATCTGGTCGGCCTCACCGCCACCCCCACGCTCCAGACGCTCGGGTTCTTCGGCCGCAACCTAGTCTCCGAGTACACCTATCCGCAGGCTGTCGCAGACGGCGTCAACGTCGACTTCGATGTCGTACGCATGCGGACCGACCTGCGGGAGAGGGGCGCCGCGACAATCGAGTCGGGAACGACGGTGCGAGTCAAGGACCGCAAGACGCGGCGGCAGCGCTACCAGGAGCTCGACGACGACTTCACATACTCGACGCGCCAGATCGGCCGGTCGGTGGTCACGGTGGACGAGATCCGGGGTGTGCTCACCGCGTACCGGGACAACTGGCGACGCTGGTTCCCCGGCCGGAGTGAACTACCCAAGACCCTCATCTTCACAGTTGGCGAAGATCACGCAGAGGATGTCCTCGCCCAAGTCAAGGAGGTCTTCGGGCGCGGGGACGAATTCGCCAAGAAGATCACGTACAAGAGCCGGCAGGCGGGTGAGGACCCGGACGAGCTGATCCGCGCCCTGCGGACCTCGCCCCGACTTCGGGTCGCTGTCACCGTCGATATGATCGCCACGGGGACGGATGTGAAGGCCCTGGAGTGCGTGATCTTCCTGCGCGAAGTGCGCAGCGCGGTGCTCTTCGAGCAGATGAAGGGGCGCGGGGCGCGGACCATCGGCCAGACCGAACTGCAAGGGGTCACCCCGGACGCCGATGGATCGGTACGCAAGGACCGCTTCGTGCTGGTGGACGCGGTGGGCGTCACGGACTCGTCCCTGGTCGACGCCAAGCCGCTGGTGCCGGCGGGCGAACGGCAGGTCGCGCTGTCGAAGCTGTTGGACAAGGCCGGTACAAAGTCCATCAATGCCAATGAGGCCGAGATCCTGGCGGGACGACTCGCCCGTCTCAATCAGCAGCTGACAGAGGAGGAACGGGACCAGCTGACGCGGGCGGCCGGTGGGAAAACTCTCTCCGAGATCGCGAGTGCGATCGTCAAGGCCGTCGACCCCGATCGGCAGGAACGGGCTCTGGAAGACGGCGGCCCGGCGGCGGCCCGACAGCTGGTGGAGAACGCGATTGCACCGTTGACGGAGAACCCGGAGCTGCGGCGGCACATCATCGAGATACGCCGTGACAAAGACTACGTTATAGACGAGTTCACGGCCGTGCGGGTGACGGATGTAGACGAGGTCCCCCGGGAGGAGCGTGCGCGGGAGGAGGTCGGCCGCTGGAACAAGCTCCTCAAGGAGGAGCGTGACCGCATCGCCGCGGTCAATATCGCGCTGACCAGCCCGCGTTCGGTGTCCCCTGCGGAGGCGTACACGGCGTTGCAGGAGCTGGCGCTGGAGATCCGGCGCCCGCAGTACGCGTGGACGCCGCATTCCCTCTGGACGTTCTACGAGGACCTGGGCACGGCGGTTCACTACCCGGGCCAGGAAGTGGGCGTCCCGGACCTCATCTCCCTGATCCGGTACGAGCTGGGCGCGGACGATGAGCTGAAGCCGTACCGCGAGACAGTGGAGGAACGTTTTGAAGCGTGGCTGCTGAAGCAACGGCAGGCGGGCGCGGACTTCACGGACGAGCAGCTGTGGTGGCTGCGGGCCATACGTGACGTGGTCGCGAGCGACGTCGGCATCAGCACGGCCGAGTTCAACGCAGAGCCCTTCAAGGGCAAGGGTGGCGGACGCGGCTTCGCGCATGCGTTTCCGAGGCGCGATGTACGGTCCCTGTTGAGTGAGCTGAATCGAGAACTGGCTTGAGTAACGTGGAACTTCCAGTGGGGTGGGCGTGGTCTCGCCTGGGCGACCTCGGCGAGTACATCAATGGACGGGGGTTCAAGAAGGCCGAGTGGTCGGATACTGGTCGCCCGATCATTCGCATCCAGAATCTCACCGGTTCTGGCGCTACTTTTAACCACTATGCAGGCGAGCTCGACAAGCGGCACACTGTCTTTTCTGGTGATCTTCTCGTCTCATGGGCAGCCACTCTTGGCGTATACATCTGGCGAGGGCCAGAGGCCGCCTTGAACCAGCACATTTTCAAGGTCGAGCCATTCATCGACCGTGACTTCCTTCGCTACCTGATCGACTACAAGATTCAGGAGCTTGTGGCGGCTAGTCACGGATCTGGGATGGTGCATGTCACGCGGTCCAAATTCGATGCGCTCGTGGTGGCTATTCCTCCATTGCCTGAGCAGCACCGCATCGTCGAGGCCCTCGAAGACCACCTCTCCCGTCTTGACGCGGCCGTACACATCCTGAGAATCGCACAGAACCGGTCTAGCTTCCTGAAGAAGTCCGTTGTAGAGAAGGCCATGCGGGGCGATCTGGCCCTGCAAAGCGATGAGGATGAGTCGGTCTACGACCTACTCGAGCGGGTAGAGTCCGACATCCTGCTTGCCGCCGATAGAAAGCGCCGCAAAGTCGTAGCTCCCGCCACACTGAGCGTGTATGCGAATCCACCATCGCACTGGTCTGTGCAGCCGCTCGGCGCGCTCTGTCACAATATCGAGTACGGAACGTCAGCCAAGGCGCACACCGATCCCGTCGATGGTGACGTACCCGTCCTACGCATGGGCAACATTCAAGACAGCCGCCTGGATTTGCGGAATCTGAAGTATCTACCAGGCGAGCACTCAGAAGCCGCGAAGCTACTCCTCCAGGACGGAGATCTGCTTTTTAATCGCACCAACAGCGCCGAGCTTGTCGGGAAATCAGCCGTCTACCGATCCGTCATGGGACCTGCTACCTTCGCCTCTTATCTCATCCGCTGCCAGCTCGCACATGGCGTCGAGCCAGAGTGGGTGAACCTATGCATTAACAGTCCCGAAGGGCGTCGCTATGTTGCATCGGTCGCCGCTCAGCAGGTCGGACAGGCGAACGTGAACGGCGCCAAGTTGGCTGCCTTCCCAATTCCGCTACCACCACATGGTGAGCAGCTCAGGATTCTCACTGAGTTGCGCGATTGGGACGAGACCGTGGATCGCACCACGAAAGTCACCGGTCGCGCTCTCCACCGCTCCGTTCACTTGAGGCAAGCCCTCCTCCACCGCGCTTTCGCTGGCAAGCTCGTTCCCCAGGACCCGCTCGACGAACCCGCTTCCGTCCTCCTCGACCGCATCCGCGCCAAGCGTGAAGCGCAGGACAGCGCCCACAAGCGCGCGCGCCGTCCCCGCAAGGCAGAGTCCGCGCTACCGCCGCCCTCTGCCTCAGCCCCAATCCCGACTACCGCCGTTCAGCAGGAGTTCGAGCTATGACCCCCGCAACCCCCGCCCAGGCGAACGCGCAGACCAACACGCTGGTCGCCAAGCTCTGGAACTACTGCAACGTCCTCCGCGACAATGGCCTGTCCACCATCGAGTACGTCGAGCAGCTCTCGTATCTGCTCTTCCTCAAGATGGCCGATGAGATCGCGAGCGACCCGTTCACCGAGGCCGAGGCCCGCACCGTCGTACCAGCCGCGTACGACTGGCAGTCCCTGGCGTCCAAGAAGGGCATCGAACTCGAAGTCCACTACCGCGAGATTCTCACCAAGCTCGCCAAGAACCCCGGCACCACCCTCGGCAGGATCTTCGCCAAATCCCAGAACCGCATCACTGAGCCCGCCCTCCTCGAAAAACTGGTCGTCGATCTGATCGGCAAGGAGGACTGGACCATCCAGGGAACCGACCTCAAGGGCGACGCCTACGAGGGTTTGCTCGCCAAGGGGGCGGAGGACACCAAGACCGGCGCCGGCCAGTACTTCACGCCCCGCGCACTCATCGACGCCATGGTTGACGTGATGCAGCCGCAGCCGACCGACACCATCACCGACCCCGCCTGCGGCACCGGGGGCTTCCTGATCGCCGCGCATAGCTACATTCGCAAGCACCGCATGCGGGACCTTTCCCGCGAGCAGCGTCTCGCGCTCGGCTCGGGCAAGATCTGGGGCAACGAGTTGGTAACCGGCACCGCCCGCCTCGCCGCGATGAACATGCTGCTGCACGGCATCGGTGACGCGGACGGCCCCAGTCTCATCACCGTGGGCGACGCTCTTGCCGAGAGGCCCGACCGGCATGCCTCTCTGGTCCTCGCCAACCCGCCCTTCGGCAAGAAGTCCGCGATCACCGTCATCGGCACGGACGGCAAGGCCGAGAAGGAAGATATCTCCTACGAGCGTGACGACTTCCGCGCCACCACCACCAACAAGCAGCTCAACTTCCTTCAGCACATTATGTCGCTGATGGAGATGAACGGCCGTGCCGCCGTCGTTCTCCCCGACAACGTCCTGTTCGAGGGCGGCGCGGGCGAGAAGGTCCGCCGCCGTCTACTCGAAGAATTCGACCTGCACACGATCCTCCGGCTTCCTACCGGCATCTTCTATGCGGGCGGAGTCAAGGCGAATGTTCTGTTCTTCGAGAAGAAGCCGCCGCGCTCCGGCGGTGCGCCCAACACCTCGAAGCTCTGGGTCTACGACTTCCGCACCGGCAAGCACTTCACCCTCAAGCACCACCCGCTCCGCCGCGCGGATCTGGAGGAGTTCGTCGAGGCGTATCTCCCGGGCAAGCCGCGTACGGAGCGAGTGGAGTGGGAGCGCTTCAAGTGCTTCGACTACGACGAGCTGATCGCCCGGGACAAGGTCAACCTCGACATCACCTGGATGAAGGATCCGGCGCTCGACGACGCCGACAGCCTGCTGTCGCCCGAGGTGATCGCCCAAGAGATCGTCGAGGATCTCCAGGCCGCGCTAAGCGAGTTCGCCGCGATCGCCGAGGCGCTCGGCGGCGAGGTTCCGGCCGACACCAACACAATCCAGCCAACCGCAACCGACTGATCCCCAAAAATGTTGCCCCTCCCCCGCTCGCGCCGGAAACCTTGGTGTCGACGTACAACAGCACGGCGAGACGGGGCATTCGTTGGCGATTCCGCATCCGCAGACACGTGAGTTCCAGGCGTTCAGGACCAACCTCGAGTACGCCCGGAAGATGATCCTCGCCGGCCAAAGTCTGGCCGCCTTCCAGTCCCCCGTCTTCGACATCGGCGACTTCTACCGCGCCGCCTGGGTACAAGCGGTCTCCGCGATCGACCACTGGTTCCACGAGGAGCTGTATCGCAGAGTCGCGGACCTGGCCGCCCAGGACAGTCCCGGCATGCCGTACCAGCTGACGAAGTTCGAGCTGCCACTGGCCAAGGTCGAGGACCTGCGGCGGGGCACCACCACGCTCGCCGACGCCGTGTCCGAGCACGTCAAGGCGAAATGGGCCAACGCCTCGCTGCAGAACCCGCGCAAGATCAGCGAGGCGCTGAAGCTGGTGACGGAGGAGGACATCTGGGCCAAGGCCGCCGTGCAGCTCAACGCCTGGAACCACGATCGGACTTCGCTTACAGCGCAGTCACTGAAGAAGCAGTACGTGGCGATCATGGAGCGCCGCAACAAGATCGCCCATGACGCGGACCTGCTGGACGGCGACCTCAAGCGCCGCCGCCCGATCACCGATGCGGATGTGACTGACGCGATCGACTGGATCGAGCGCATAGCGCTCGCCATCGCGAGTGTTCTCGGGTGACGGTGGTCGTCATCAACCAAATTCCGGACGCCCAGACTTGGTCAGTGCTCACTGCGGAGTAGGCTCGGCCCTCCTCATTCTCGAGACCCTTATCCGAAAGTCACGGGTAGGTAAGGGCCCTCATATGGTGGTGCGCCTCCGGAGACGGACTGTGTAGCCCCTCCACTGAGTGACAACGGGGAACTAGCGAGCCCCAGTGGTTACCAGCCCCTTGCACTTTCCTTCCAGGGCCGTTCCCCGGACATCAGACTGGACGGAAGCCGTCGGCCTTCACCTGCGCCACGAACGAGGACCACGCCTCCGTAGAGAAGACGAGTGCGGCGCCCTGCGGGTCCTTCGAGTCCCGGACGGGGACTGCGCCTGGAAGGCCGACGGCGATCTCGATGCAGGCACCGCCGTTCTCGCCGCTGTACGTGCTCTTGTGCCAGACGACACCAGAGATGTTGTGTATGTCGATCACGGATTCAGTTCCTTCATGACGGACGCGATCAGATCGGTCGACTCACGGGGCGGCAGAGCGACAGCCCTCAACAGATCATAGGTTCGATTTGCCTCCGCGACAGCCTCCGGTTCGCCCAGCAAGTAGTCCTCGTAGAGGCCATGTTCAAGGAGCACGTCCGGACCCTCAGCGAACGACAGCGTGTTGAAGGACGCCCTCAGCGAGGGATGCTCTTCTACGTTGAAGGGGACGACCTGGACAATGATTCGGGGAATCTCGGCAGCCTCAAGCAGGCGGCCGAGCTGCGCGCGCATGACACCCGGTCCCCCGATGCTCCGGCGCAGCAATGTCTCATCCAGGATCGTCCACAGCTGGGGCGGGTCGTCCCGGGTCAGGATTCGTTGGCGATGCATACGCGCGAAGAGCAACTGCTCAAGACAATCCGGTCGTCCGCTCTTGAGGACAGCGCGTGCATAGTCCTCCGTCTGGAGCAGCCCTGGCACGAGTTGGTTCTCGAACCACTGCAGGCCGGTGGCCTGTTCCTCGAGCTCGATGTACGGCCGGAACCACGCCGGGTAGGCATTCTTGATCACCACTGGCCACAGGCGTGCGAAGAAGCCATCAGTGCCGAGTGCCGCATCGAAGGCGACTGCTAGGTCGTCCTTGGGGACACGCTTCGCCGATTCGATCTTGCTCAACAGGGATGGCGCGCAGTGCACCTCCTTCGCCAGCTCCGTCTGCGACAGCCCAGCCAACTCACGCCGCAACCGCAGCTCCGCGCCGAAGAAGGCGAGCGTGGACGTGGTCGGATCGAACATGGGATCAAGTTCGTTCTCAGCAGCCACCGTTGGGCCTCCGGTCTTGACAGCCGCTCCGTCACAGCTGCACCCCTGTTGAGGGTAGCGCCGCTGCGCAACGCTGTTGACACGGAACGTAATTGACCACGTGCAAGTGGCGCGTGGCATGCACCAGGGAAAGGCGCACACGCCCATGACGACGACTGGCCAGCGCATCGCGGCAGCCGAGAGGATCAGAGCGGCGGAAGAGGCTCGCGACGAGTTGCGCTCAGCGCTCGCCGGGGTCGGCGTGAAACTGCCGTCGCTGCGTATCGATCTGCCGTCGTGCACGGGTGACCGTCCCCGGCCGCTCGTCGACCTCGGGCGCTGCAACGTCGAAACGGCCGTCGCTCTGGCCGCGGCTCTGCGGGGTTGCGAGCCGTGACGGCGATCGAGGCCGGTGCGATCGTGATGGACACCGCCAAGTGCGCGGTGGCTGTACGCGCGGCCAACGGCGACTTCCTGCATCTGGTGCGGCCCAGCGGCATCTCCTGGGAGGCCAGAGCGAGCGATGTCCGCCCAGCGACGGATGCCGAAGCGCTGAGCGTCAAGGTTGCCATCGCCAACCGCAACAGCCAAGGGAAATGGGGCCGGTGAGCCCGTGCCCCATCACCCACCCCCGATAACGCCCGCTCCCCTGCCGGACCTGGCCCGGGGCCCCCGACCATGCGCCACCCTCGGCAGGGGAGCGGGCCCAAGCGCCACCTCGTAACACCACCCATGGCGACCGATTCGGGTCAAGGGTCGCACCGCATCACCACCCGCACGACACGGCAACAGGACGGACGTTTATGACTGCCACTGCACCCAGCCGTCCCACCATGAAGCATCGCGGCGAGCCAGCCAATGGGCTTCGCTCGCAGCTGCTATCTCGGGATCGAGCTTGCCCAGGGTGACGCTTGATGCCTCCACTACCAGTCGGACATGCTTTCGCTGACGATCCAGTACTCGTACTCCTCCGTTGTTACAGCGCAGAGTGTCTGCCTGTCTGGCGACAGTGCGATGAACTCGATCCCCCCCTGGTCGTCGGTCAGCGCGGAAACATCGATTTCTGGCGTACGCCGCACCCTGACCCAGCCGACTTGCGAACATCCTGTCGTTACCGCTGTGATGAGGAATTCGCCATTAGTCGAGAATACGCCGGCTGATTCAGCCTGTGATTGCCAGACGGTGTTTACGGACTCGCGGCCAACGTGATCTCTGGGTGCTTTCGCTTTGGGTGAAATATTAATGTTGGCCACCACTGTCCATGCATCGTCGACGGTGGGGCCCGGCTGGTTCCCCTGGATTTCAAGGACTTCGAGTCGGCTTGATTGGAGCTTTCTGATCAGAATTTCCGCTGGGATCCCCATTATTCATCCTTGTAGAAGAAGTGGTGATCGCCGCCAGGTTTGTTGATGGCTCGGTAGCGTTCCATGGACTTGTATCCATCGCTGGAGTTGTCCCAGCCAAAGTTTACGAGGCTGCGCGTCTGGTCTTCCAACGTGCTTCCCTTTGGAGACCCGGCATGGAAGTGAAGGCCCGCTGGATCGTGCGTATGCTCGACGATTACGCGCGACCCGTTCGGTGTTTCGAACTGACGGAAGTTACCCCAATGTGTTGGGTCTGGGGCGTAGACATGCCCCGGCATGTTCTTGAGGGTCTTGTCCCCCATAACGACCCATTCGGCGTCCGGCGTCGCTCCGTAAGGCACTCCGGCCGCTTCGAAGGCTGCCCGCTCCGCGTCTCCCCGTGCGTCGAAGGGATTTCCTTGCTCACCCTTCGGACATGGTGAGAGACCGAGAGGGTCGGACCAGGTGTGGGGGTTGTGGACGTAGGTTGCGGGGTTGGGATCGGGAGCCAATCCCAGGGGGTCGGGGGTGGTGTAGCGGGCGGTTTCGGGGTCGTAGTGGCGGTGGAAATTGTAATGGAGGCCGGTTTCGGGGTCGGCGTATTGGCCGGGGAAGCGGAGGGGGGTGTGGGCGATGCTGGTGGGGTGCCAGGTGGTGGTGCCCCAGAGGGTGGTGTGGGTGCGCCAGGCTATGTCGCCGTTTTCGGTGAGGAGTTCACGTGGGGTGCCGATGAGGTCGGTGACTATGGCGAAGAATCGTTCGTCGACTTCGGTGTCGGTGAGCTGTTTACTCTCGCGCTGGGCTAGCGGCTGCAGGCCGTTGTGGTCCCAGGTGAGTGTGGTGGTGCCGGTGGTCTGTTCGCAGAGGGTGGTGCCGTCCCAGGTGAAGTCGGTTTGGGAGAGGACGGTTTCGCCGTCTTCGGCGAGTTGCTGTTTGGCGATCCGGCGGCCGAGGGGGTCGTAGAGGTAGCGCCAGTGCTGCCCGTCGGGGGTGGTGCAGGTGGTCAGACGGTCTTCGGCGTCCCAGGTGTAGCGCCAGGTGTCCGGCTTGCGCGAGAGGCGGGACTTTTGGCGCAGGGTGGTACGGCCGGCAGCGTCGTATTCGTAACGGACGTGTCCGGCTGTTTGGATGCGGGTGCCGGTATAGGTGCGCGGGCCCACTGATTCCTGTGGCCAGGGGGCGGACAAGGTGGCATCGGTTTGGTTGCCTGCCTCGTCGTAGGCGTAGCGCTCGGTCCAGCCGTGGGCGTGGACGGCGGTGACGCGGCCTGAGCGGTCGAGGTCGAAGCGCTGGGTGCCGCCGAGCTGGTCGTGGATGTCGGTGAGGTGGCCGTCGGCGCGGTAGGAGTAGCTGCGGCCCTGGATGCGGCGGCCGTCGGAGCCCATCACCTGCTGGTCGGTGAGGCGACCCAGTGCGTCAAAGGCGCTGGTGATGCTGATTTGGCCGAAGTGGCGGGTCAGTTCATGGCCTACCGCATCGAAGGCGAAGGCCAGCTCGTGCCCACCGGCGTTGATCGCGATCCGGCGGCCTAGTTCGTCGTAGCGCCAGGTGCTGATCGCGCCGGTGGGAGTGGTCCGGCTGGTGCGGCGGCCCAGCTGATCGTAGTCGTAGGTGATGGTGCGGCCGTTGACGGTTTCGGAGCGAAGGCGGCCGTAGCGGTCCCGGAGTTGGGTGAGGGTGGCGTCCGGGCCGATCGCTTCGGTCAGGGCGTCGGAGTAGTCGTACGCGTAGGTGGTGATGGCTCCGGCGCTGTCCTTGCGGGTTAGCTGGCCGAGTGCATTGCGTTCGTAGCTGATCTGCTGACCGAGGGCGTTGGTGCGGGTGGTGAGGCGGCCGGCGGGGTCGTGGGTGTAGGTGAGGGTGCGGTTGTCGAAGTCGGTCTCGGATATGAGGTGGCCGGCCGGGTCGTACTGGTAGTCCCAGGTCAGGCCCTGAGGGTTGGTGACGTGGGTGAGGCGGAGTTCGGTGTCGTGGGTGAACTCGTAGCGCGCCCCGTCGGGGCCGGTGCGGGCGGCGAGTTGGTCGAAGTGGGTGTACTCGAAGCGTGTGACCTGGCCGAGCTGGTCGGTGTGGGTGGTGCAGTTGCCTTCGCCGTCATAGGTCCATGTCTCTCCCGTCCCGTCGGGGGCGATCCGGGCGGCGAGCTTGCCCTCGGCCGTCCACACCAGGTGGGTGGTCTCGCCGAGTGGGTCGGTGACGGAGGTGACGCGGCCGAAGGCGTCGCGGCGGTACCAGGTCACCGCGCCGAGCGGGTCAGTGACGGAGACCGGCAGACCGGCCTCGTTGCAGTCGATACGCGTGGTGTTGCCCAGCGGGTCGGTGACCGCGATCAGGTGGCCGCGCGGGCTGTAGGTGAAGTGTGTGGTGTTGCCGTCCGGGGTGGTAAGCGAGGTGCGGTTGCCGTGGGCGTCGAAGGCCTGCTCGGTGATGTTGCCGTCGTAGCCCACCAGGCGTATGGGCAGGCCGAGTTCGTTGTACTCGGCGGTGGTCTGCCGCCCGTCGGGACGGGTTACGGCAGTGAGGTTGCCATGCTCGTCGTAGGTGAAGTGGGTCGTTGCGCCGAGGGGGTCGGTGCGGGAGAGCAGCCGGTTGTAGCGGTCACGCTCGAAGCGGGTGACCGCGCCCAGCGGGTCGATCTCGGCGACCACTTGGGAACGCTCGTTGATCAGGTAACGGGAGGTGCGGCCAAGCGAATCCGTGATGGTGGTGACGCGGTGGCCGGTCTCGGGATCGGTGGCGTCGTAGGAGAAGGCTGAGCGCAGATGGCCTTCCGTACCGGACTGGAAGACACAGCGGTCCTGCTCGTCGTAGACGTACTCGAAGCGGCTGTTGTTGGTGTCCGTCCAGGACGTGATGCGGCCTTGTTCGTCGCAGCCGAAACGCAGGGGTCGGCCGGAGGAGTTGGTGACGGACGTGAGGTGGCCGTCGGTGTAGCCGTAGCGCACCAGCAGCTGCTCGCCCAGGTACAGGGCGGTGATCCGGCCGTCCTCGGTGGTGAGGTTGAGCTGCTGGCCGCTGCTGTGGGTGATGGCGGTGGGGGTGCCGTCGAGATCGTGGTCGAAGGCGATCCAGTTGCCGTTGCGGTCGTCGATCTGCTCGAGCAGCGCCAACTCGTCGCTGTGGTCAGTGAAGTGCCAGGTCCGGCCCGCGTCGGGGTCGGTGACGGTGTAGCCGCCTGCCGGGTCGCGGTCCAACGGCCAGCGCTGCCCCTCCACCGGCAGGACGGGAACACCGGGCGCGGGGTGCGGGTAGGCCAGCAGCGAGCGGTCCTCCCGTACGAAGATCACGCCCTGGGCGTCGATCAACAGCCGCTGGTCGATGGTGGACGCCCAGCACGGACCGAACCAGCCGCCCGAGCGGAACGACGATTCAAAGGTGCGGGAGAAGACCAACGGCAGCACACCAGGTAGCGCCACATCCCGCTGCTCCAGCAGCATCCGCCCCGTGGCTACATCGACCGGATCCCCCTCACACCTCTTGACGCCCCTCTCCTGCGCCTCCGCCTCCGGCTTGTTCCCCACTGCGTCTCGCGCCTGTCTGCCCGGCGCGGATTCGGCGAGTTCCTTCCCGCCCTTCATCGCGCCGCGCAGGCCGCCGCGCACAGCGCCTGCGCCCTTGGTGCCGAGCAGTTCGGGGATCAAACGGCCGGCGAACTCCGAGGGATCCTTCTTGATCGCATCGGCGATCTGGCCCGGGATCTTCTCCGGGTGGCGGGCAGTGGTGACCAGGCCAGCCGCCATCAGGTTCACGTTCTGCGCGTACTCGGCCGGGTGGGTGAGGTTGTACAGGGACATCGGGTTGGTCGAACGGGCGAAGGAAACGATGCCCGCCCCGCCCTTGACCACCCCGCCCAGCAGGTGCGTGCCCTCCACGATCTGCGCGCCGGTAAGGTCCAACAGCTCTATCTCGGCCCGGTCCCAGCCCGACGGCTCGGCCGGGGCGTGCTCCAGCGCAGCTCGAACCTTCCGCGCGGCGTCGGCGCCCGCGTCGTTGCGCTGCCTGCGGGCCTCCGCGAGGATCCGGGCCGCCTCCTCGATGTCAGCCTTGCCCGGATCGGTGAACGCACCCGGCCTTGGCCCCGGGTCATCCCCGGCCTCCAGCGTCGCGTTGTACGCGTCGACCTTGGCGTTGTACGCGTCCACCGCCTGCTTCGAGGCCTTCGTCCCGGACGCGTACAACTCGATGGCTTCCCGCGCCTGCCCCTGCGCCCACTTGACCGTGTCCGCGTACGCATCCAGCGCCCTGGCGGCGTCCTCGCAGGCATCCGCCGCGTGCAGCCACTTCTTCGGGTGCACCCCGAACTTCTCGCGGAAGGCGTCTGCGGCCTTGCCCTGCCAGTGACCCGCATCCAGCTTGCGCAGACCCTGTCCGACCCGCTCGAATGCCCGCTGGAAATCACGCAGATGCCGGATGCTCTCGGCCAGTGCCGACAGCTTGCCGTGGACCAGCTCCTCGGGCTGATTCGTCTCGCCGAGCTGCTGCTCGCCGACCGAGGCACCCAGGTCGGAGGCGACACCATCGCCGAAGTCCTGAACAGCATCGGCCGCGCCCTCCGCGCCGACCAGGTCCAGGCCGTCCCCGACCACATCAGTGGTGGCGTCGACCGCCTCGCCCAGACCCTGCTTCGCCCCGTCCCACGCGTCCCCGAGCGCGCCGAACACCATCAGCCCTGAACCCCGTCCTCGTCGTCGTCGGCCAGCGCCGCATCCCACCCAGCCTGGGTGTTCGCTGCGGACCGCTGGAAGGACTCGGCGCTGTAGTCAGCGTCCGACCCGTGCCCGGAATCCCAGATCTCGCCCCAGGAGCGCGCGGTGGTCTCTTCCTCCGTCGCGTGCGGATTGCCGAACATCGCATTACCCGCGACCTTCACCGTGCCCGACACGTACTCCTCGTTCTCGTGGTACACCCCCGCCGCCAGGCCCAACTCCTTGGCGAACTGGTTGCCCTCGGCCATCAGGCCGCGCACCCCCCACTCCCAGCGGTCACAGAACTCGCCCAGCACCGACGTGAGCCCCTGATGCCCCACCTCAAGGCCCGACAACGCGATCTCGGAAAAGCCCCGGCCCATACTGGCCGAGCCCACCATGCCCAGCTCCTTCAACTCCGCCAACGCCGCGTCGATGCCCTTCGCCACCTGCGCCAGAGCATCCGGATCCGCCTCGAAACCCCCGCTCACGCCACCACACCCCCCATACCCGGCGCGTCCACCGCGACCGCGTCCGGCACGATCCCCGCAACCGGCGGAAACAACACCGCATCCACCCCGTCCGCGACATCCACCGCCACCCCACACGGCACACCCACCGCCGGGATCACCGCATCCAACAACCGCGCACCCAGAATCCGGCGGTACGCCCACTCCCGGCCGCCCTCACCCCGCGCCGCAGCCCACCGGGCCAACGCCCCCTCATCGGTGAACGCGTAAATCCAGCGCAAGCCCGCCGACTCCGCCGACCACAAACCATCCCCGTCAACCAGCGGCACCAACACCGCCGTACGCCGAAACTCCCCCAGCAACACCGCGAACTCACGCCGAGCGCTTGCTATTTCCCCGTCCTCGTCCCGGTCAGCCGCCATGCCAGCACGATCCCAGCCCACGATTCCCCACCGCAACGCGCGACACGCACCCCGAGTCATGTCACGCCTCACACGACCAACAGGCAGGCCTGAACACGTCGTTCGATCCCCATGCAGAAGCCCGCGCTGATCATCCGAAGCCGACCCGCTCCAGCCAGAAGTCGAGCAGCTGCACGTCGCCAAGGATCTCAATGCCCTCGCCGCGGGCGGGGCGCCGCCGGTAGATGATCAGAAGCAGGTCGATCAGTGGACCGCGCACGGCGACGGCAGCCTTCTCATGTGCGCGACGCCAGACGATGGCGTCGCCGGTGAGGTCGATCACCCACTCCGCTGCCGCGTCCGGTGCGGTGTCGGTGGCGTGGAAGTGCAGCGTGCGGCCCGGACCGAGCAGGTCGCGCATCCAAGGGTGGATCTCGAAATGCATCGGCAGCGAACCGAGCTCCATCCACTCGTCAACGGCGTCGAGGGCAACCTCCTCGTCGACGGTGAACTCCGCGCCGACGGCCAAGGTTGCGTCGGTCCGATGGATGACCGTCTCGTGCGCAAAACGGCGGGCGAAGAACTCCGCGGTCCGTCCGGGGATCGGGGTCCACACCTCCGCACCGGGCCCGGCGGCGCGCAGCGTGTCCCCCAGTTGCGCGGCGCCCTCGGCGAGCCAGGGGCCGAGCACGGCGGGGTCCTCGTCGACGTAGCCGGAGAGGTCGCGGAAATGGTCGTCGGGAAGGGGCCGCGTCGCCCGGGTCCGTACGATCGTCTCGGCCCAGCGGTGGCCGCAGCCGAGATGCCGCAATAGTTGACCGACGTTCCAGCCGGGGCAGGAGGGCACGGGGGCCGTCAGGTCCGCGCCCTCGATGCGGGACCTGAGCAGGTCGGTCTGCGCGACGATCTCGGCACAGTAGCGGGCGTGGCTCAAGAGAGTCATGACGCCACGGTAAGGCGCACCGCTGACAGAATGGACGCCCGGAGGGCACTGCAGATCATGCTGCGACGTGTCCCGGTCGGCACGTTGATCACGCCTAGACGAGTAGTTCCGATGTGATCAGTGGTCATAGGCGATCAGTGAGCCGGGGGACTGCCGCGCCGGTCAGATTGTTGTGCCAGATGCCGACGGCCATCGCGAGCACACGCTGCTTGTTCGCGTAGCACAGCGACCGGGCCTCCGAGTGGTACCCGAGCAGGGCCTGGGCCACAGCAAGACAGACGAGTTCGGAGTCACTGAGCAGCGGCGGTCGACCGAGGCACCGGGTTCCTCCAATTTCGTCGTCGATCTTCACGTAGCGTGCGGTCAGGAGGGTGCTCAGGTCTGTCGTCACACACGGATCTTGGACGCCCTCTGCCCGCTCCGGAGGCCAAACCGCAGAGCCACGGGTCGTTGCGCTCGGCGGGACTGCGTAGCCATTGCAGAATCGAGGTCGGCACCCCAGGTGGAGGCCGCAGTGAAGTGCCCTGACATGTCGCGCGGTGCGCGTCTGACCGCCCATAGTGCCGTCTCCACATCCCTGGCCTTGTGCAGTGATCGCGCCCTGCGCGAGCTCGTGGACACGGCCGTGCCGATCGGATCAGGCATCGGCGGGAAGTCGGCCCTGATGGAGGTCGCCGGAACCCCGGTCTTCGTGAAGCGGGTGCCCCTCACGGACTTGGAGATGCAACCTGAGCACGTCCGGTCCACGGCGAATCTGTTCGAGCTGCCCGTCTTCTGCCAGTACGGCGTCGGCACCATCGGCGGGCCGGGCTTCGGGGCCTGGAGAGAGCTCGCCGTGCACACCATGACGACGAACTGGGTGCTCGCGGCGGAACACGAGGGCTTCCCCCTGATGTACCACTGGCGGGTGCTGCCGGACTCGACGCCCCTGCCCGAGGAACTGGCCGACGTCGAACGGGCTGTTGCCTACTGGGGAGGCGGATCGCAAGTGCGCCGCCGGATCGAGGCTCTCCAGCAGTCCTCGGCGAGCGTCGCGCTGTTCCTGGAGTACATCCCGCAGAACCTGCACCAGTGGCTGGGCACTCAGGTCGAAGCAGGAGACCAAACCGCCAACCGAGCCTGCGCCATGGTGGAGAGGGAACTGGCAGCCGGCACCTCGTTCATGAACAGCCGCGGGCTCCTTCACTTCGACGCGCACTTCGAGAACATCCTGACCGACGGCCGGCGCCTCTACTTCGCGGACTACGGCCTCGCCTTTTCCTCCCAGTTCGAGCTGTCGCAGGACGAGGCCGACTTCTTCGACCGGCACCAGACCTACGACCGCTGTTACACCGCCACATATCTGGTGAACTGGCTGGTCACCGCTCTGTACGGATACCAGAGGGAGGACCGGGAGAGCCGCTACGCGCTGGTGCGCGCCTACGCAGAGGGCAAGCGCCCCACAGGAATCCCAGAGGAGGCCGCGGCGATCCTCGCCCGGCACGCGCCGATCGCCGCGGTGATGTCCGACTTCAACCGCAAGCTCCAGCGCCAGAGCAGGCAGACTCCATACCCGCTGGAGGAGATCCGCCAGCTTGGCGGGATGTACAGCTCCTCCATTTGCTGACGCACGCCTGGAGGCCAGCACTCGACATGGATCAGTCACCCTACGTCGGCCTCCAGCAGCACCCCAGGGCACGACGCTGGCCCGACCACGCGCGCATGCGACATCAAACCCGCGCAACAGCTCGGACAACGGAACTACTCGTCTAGCTATCCACGTACAGGCAGAAGGGGTGCCCTGCCGGATCGAGCATCACCCTGACGTTCTCCTGAGGCTGGTGGTCGGCTTCCTCAGCACCGAGTTCGAGCGCGTGCGCGACGGCGGCGTGCAGGTCGACGACTTCGAAGTCGAGGTGCATCGTGATCCGCTGGGCGCCCTCTTGGGCGGGCCAGACAGGACGTACGTACCCGTCCGAGATCTGGAAACCGAGGTACGCCACGCCCTCCGGCGGTGCGATGGCCGCCCCCTCAGCGTCTTCCTTGGCGATCTCCCACCCCAGCAGGTTCGAGTAGAACCGCGCGAGCGCGTGGGGATCGGGAGCCTCCAGTACGACCCCCCACCAGTCATGTCTCGACATCCGGGGAGTGCCCTGGTCGTGGCTGGCTCGTCCGCGCATGCAGACAGTGTGCCACCCCGCGTGTGCTGTCGCCGCCCGGCGAATCTGGTGCGTGGTCGAGGGTCACCGCTCTGTCCCCGCCCCCCACACGACTCTCCCAGCGGGTCCTCGGCGAGGCGGACCGGGTCTGCCAGCGCTGCCTCGTACGCGGGGCGGGCGAAGACGTACGGGCCCTTGGGAAGCTCACCGTGAGAAGATCCCTTCGCTGTGTGCGCTGGTTCCGACCGCGGAGGTCATGATGTTCGCGATATCCCTGGGCGAGGACGGCGCGGAGATGCGCCCGCTCGAGCCGTGGCGGGCCGAGGAGTTCCTGGCCCACATGGACCGAGGACGGGAGTTCGTCGGGCAGTACATCGTGTTGCCGGACTTCGTCACGGATCTGGAGTCATGCCGCTCGTTCCTCCACTCGTACGCGGAAAAGGTCGCGGCCGACGCCGGGCGGATCTACGGCATCTGGACGGGCGGCAAGTTGGTCGGCGGAGTCCTCTTCCGGACGATGGACGTCGAGCAGGGCACCGCCGAGGCGGGCTGCTGGCTGGAGCCATCAGCGGTGGGCCAGGGTCTGGTGACCAGGGCGGCGCGTGTGATCATCGATTGGGCCGTTGAGGAGCGGGGCATCCACCGCGTGGAGTGGCAGGTCTCGGCGGCGAATGAGGCCAGCATCGCGGTGGCCCGTCGACTGGGGATGGCGAAGGACGGCGTGCTGCGGGAGAGCTACCTATACCGGGGGACGCGGCACGACATGGAGGTCTGGTCGGTGCTGGCGCCGGAGTGGCGGGCGGCCAAGCAGGCGTCTTACAACGGCTGAACCCGAAGCCTACGCCCTCGGCCCGCTACATCTTCTTGCTCGTCAGAGGCAGCCGGCAGGCCGGCTCATCGGGTCAGCCGTGGTCAATCATGGCGGCGCGGACAGAGTGCCCCGGAGTCCTCGCGCAGCGCGGGCGTACTCCTCGCCAGTCGCGATGATCCACTCTCCGGCTGAGGGACAGCCGAAGTTGCGTTCGTAGACGGTCGTGTAGCGGCTGGCGTCTGGCAGATGAACGGTCATTTCGAAGGGCTTGCCCTCGGGACGGCTGAGCACCATCGCTACTCTGCTGCCGCCCCGCTGGCATCCTCCAGGTCCTCGGTGACCAGTCCCCGGCTCATCTGCTCCTGGCCGTCGGCGCCGCTCTCGCCGCCACCGCCGCCGCACTCACCACGCGTTACGGACGCCTGGTGCTGTCGTCATTACGCGGCACCTCCACCCGCCGACGATGAGTTCAGCGCTTCCAGCCTCCGTGTTTCGGTTCTGCCTGCAGACTCCGACCCGCCTGCGTGTTCGCCGGGAAGGCGATCTGCGGTGACCCGGAGACCGTGCACGGCATCGTGGTGACCGGGAAGTCGCAGGCGGACAACGACGGTGCGGCGCCGCCGATGCCGTCATTCCACCCAAGCCCACGGGTGCGCACGGGAATGGAGCCGTGCCGTGCCGCTGCACGGGTGGAGCATCCCGCCTCGGCGGTTCAGTTCCGATGGCCGTGTCGGGGTGTACGCCCCCGTCAGGGCGTACGGCGGCGCAGCAGCCAGAAGGCGGCTGCGGTGGCGAGTGCGGCGAGCGCGAGGACGATGCCGGTCTCGACGAGCTGGATCGGCCAGTAGTGCGCGGCGGGATGGACCTCGGCATAGAAGTCCGTGACGCCGTTCTGGGCCATGCACTTCTTCAGGTCGCTGGGGTGCTCGGTTCCGAAACAGGCGAGGTCGTTGACCCGCTTGCCGGAGGCGGTGACCATGGCCAGGTCGAACTGCTGGGCGCTGTTAGGGACGGAGACCGCCTTCTCGCCGGTCCATATGGCCTTCGGCCACAGCTCGGACCGGTATCTGTCGCCGAGGAAGTAGACGAGCAGAGTGACGAAGAAGGCCAGGCCCAGTGCGGGCAGTGCGCGGCGCATGAGAAGGCCGGCGAGGGCACCGATAGCCAGGCCGAGGAGGACGTAAGCGACGCCGGCCGTGCCGGTTGCGTGGAAGAAGTCGTTCTCGTACCACTGATTGACCAGGGCCTTGTCGCCCGACGACCACACCCACCTCAAGAGCAGCGACAGCAGCGCCGTGCCGGTGGTGAACAGCAGCGCGGGGACAGCCAGCTTGGCGGCGAGCCATCGGGCCGGCGTGACGGACTGGGTCCAGGCGAGGGCGGCGGTGCCGCTCTCCAGCTCGCGGCCGATGAGCGCGCCGCCCGCATAGGCGGCGACGGCGAAGGGCAGGTAGGCGATCACGGCGGCGGCGAGGCCGAGCAGCGGAGTGTAGTCGGACACGACGTCGTGGATCGATCCGCACGGCGGGAGACCGCCGCCCGTGCCGCAGGGTCCGTTTGCCAGCTCGGCCTCCTCGCCCATCCGGTACAGCCAGAGGAGTCCGCCGATGCCGGCGGCGACGAAAGCGGTCCAGATCCACAGCGGCGCACGATGCACTCGCAGCACCGACCAGGTCAGACCGCGAGGGCCGCGAGGGCCGCGAGAGACAAGGGTCGGTGCGGTCATACGGCGGCCTCCTGCCGGGTTGCGGGCGTGGCGCTCTCGGTGAGCAGCGCGGGGGCGCCGGGGTTGCGCAGATGGGCGAGGAGCAGCTCCTCCAGGGTGGGTTCCTCGACGAGCCAGGCGCCGGTGTCGATTTCGCCGTGGGGGCGGACCAGTGCGGTACGGCCGCGGCCCGTGACCCGCTCCTCGACGATGATGTGGGGACCGAAGTCCTGGTTCGTTCCGGTGATCAGGGTGTGCGCGGCAAGGATGTCCTCGCATCCGCCCGCGAGGCGGATGCGTCCGCCGCCGAGCAGCAGGAGGTCGTCGCAGGAGTCCTCCAGCTCGGCGATGACATGCGAGGACATCACGATGGTGGTGCCGTGCTCCACGGCCTGGGCCATCAGCGTGCCGGTCAGCTGGTGGCGGGCGAGCGGATCGAGGTCGGCCATCGGCTCGTCCAGCAGGAGCAGTTCGGATCGCTTGCCGAAGGCGAGGGCGAGCGCGACCCGGGTGCGCTGGCCGCCGGAGAGGGTACGGATCTTCGCTCCGGGGGCCAGTCCGCTGTCATACGCGATCCGCTCGGCGGCGGCCTGGTCCCAGCGGCCCGGGTTCAGCTCGGCGCCGAGTCGCAGGGTCGAGTCGACGGTGAGCTGCGGGTACAGCGGCTTGTTCTGGGCGACATACGCGACGCGCTCACGCGACTCGATCGGCCTTGCCCCCAGCACCCGTACCGTCCCCTCGGTCGGCCGGAGCAGCCCGGCCGCGAGCGCGAGCAGGGTGCTTTTTCCCGCGCCGTTCGGCCCGACGAGCGCGCAGATCCGGCCGGTTGGCAGCCGGAAGGAGCAGTCCCGCAGGACGTGCTCGCGGCGGCGCGCGTACCTCATGCCGAGCCCGACCGCCTCAAGTGCGGCCGTTTCCTTGCTCATTGCTCCCCCTCGGGAAACTCCTGATCCAGTACGGAGTGGAACAGTGCGGCGGCGTCCTCGCGATCGAGTCCCCCCGCGCGGGCCCGCCTCATCCAGTCGGCCAGCTCCGTGCCGAGCGGCGAGCCGGCGGGTGCCCCGCCCAGTGACTTCTGTACGAACGTGCCGAGGCCGCGCCGGGCTTCGACCAGACCCTCCCGCTCCAGCTCGCGGTAGGCCTTCAGCACGGTGTTCGGGTTGATGGCTGTCGCCTCGACCACCTCGCGGGCAGTGGGCAGCCGGTCGCCGGGCTCCAGCAGCCCGAGCCTCAGGGCCTGCTTGGTCTGCTGGACGATCTGGAGGTACGTGGCCACGCCGCTGCGGCGGTCGATCCGGAACTCGACCAAGCACTAACACCCTTTCATTAATCAAGTAGTGAAAGGGTGATGTAAACGAGGAGTAGTGTCAATACCCGGTCCCTCTGCGTCCATCCGGCCCGCGTCGGCCCGGCCCCGCGTGGGGGAGCTCGTGTTACGCCTGGTGGTCAGGCGAGGTCAACAGGCCGTCACCCACGGAGCGTTCCCGTCAGGGCCCCCACCGGGTCCTCGTCCGCCGGGCCCTCCGGCCACCAGTCGTCCCGGCCCTTGTCCGAGCGGTACGGGTACCAGCGGCCGTCCTGCCAATAGCGGAGCTGAATGACGCGCGACGGGTCGGTGAGGTGATTGCGCCAGATGGACATGCGGGGCAGGCCCGCGGCGGCCAAGGCGCTGCGGGCGCGGTCGAAGTCGCCGGCCGGGGGGTCCCAGGGAGTTTCGAGTACGGCCAGGCCTTCCGGGCCGCCCTGGCGCCAGGCGGCGGCCGCCCGGGCGAGGTCCTGGGGGGTGTGACCCGTGCTCTCGGCCAGGCGCGAGAAGAGCGGGGAGAAACTGCGGCGGCCGGAGAGGTGGGGGTGGGTGGCGGCGAGGCGGACAGCGTCATGCCATGGCGGGAGTGCCGCGAAGGGGTTCGCGCCAGTGGCCCCGATGCTCAGGAAAGTGCGGGCGCGGGACGACGCGTCGATGGCCAGGAATTCGAGCGCTTCCGCGGCCGGGGCGCCGTCCAGCTCCGGGAACACGGGCGGATGGGCGGGTGCGGTGGGCGGGGCGAAAGGCGTGGGGAGCGGCGGACGGTCCATTGGGGACAGGGCCTCGCGGGCGCTGACGCCCGCCACGGCGGTCTCGGTCTTGGCCGGCTTCTCGCAGGCGGCCCGAGCCGCATTGCGGCGGGCGAGTTCGTCGAGGAGTTCGCCTTCGTCCCGGCCGCGCATCAGCAGGAGGACGAAGGGGTCGGCGTCCAGGAGCCGGGCCGTCTGGTAGCACAGGGCCGCGGCGTGCTTGCACGGGTGCCCGTGGTCGGGGCAGGAGCAATCAGGGTCCAGGTCGCCCGGTCCCGGCAGGAGGTGGACGCCTGCCGTCTCCGCCGCCTCGACGAGGGCGCGCGGCATGTCCTTGTCCAGGAGCGCGGCGATGTGGGCAGGTTGCGCGGACACGGCGTCGAGGAAGGTGTTCCAGTCCTGCTCGGAGAGGACCTGGAGGCGGATTGCGGTGCGGTACGGGCGCGGGCGGCTGCCGCGGACTGCCGCCGCGATACGGCCCGGGGTGACCGTGATCGCGTCGACGTACCCGCCGCGCGCGTACGTGCGGCCGCGCGAGAGGCGGCCCGGGTCCAGCGAGGTCTCCTCCAGCGCCTGCACCCACGCATTGCCCCACCAGGACTCCGCGAACGGCCCACGGCTGCCGGGTCGCGGGGGAATGGGCGGAAACGTGCGGCGGCCCGTCATGACGTCCTCCGCAGAGCGACGAGGTCGGCGAGCTCCGCATCGCTCAGTTCGGTGAGCGCCGCCTCGCCGCCGTCGCCGAGGACAGCATCGGCAAGGGCGCGCTTGGAGTCGAGCAGCAGTGCAATGCGGTCCTCGACCGTCCCTTCGGCGATCAGCCGGTGCACCTGCACCGGCTGGGTCTGCCCGATGCGGTACGCGCGGTCGGTGGCCTGCTCCTCGACGGCCGGGTTCCACCAGCGGTCGTAGTGGATCACATGCCCCGCGCGGGTGAGGTTGAGGCCCGTCCCGGCCGCCTTCAAGGAGAGGAGGAAGACGGGGACCTGGCCGGACTGGAAGCGGTCGACCATCGTCTCGCGCCGGTCCACGGGTGTGCCGCCGTGGAGGAGTTGGGCCGGGATGCCCCGGCCGGCGAGGTGTTTCTCGATCAGGCGCGCCATCTCCACGTACTGCGTGAAGACCAGAACCGCACTGTCCTCCGCGAGGATCGTGTCCAGCAGTTCGTCGAGGAGCTCGAGCTTGCCGGAGCGGGCCGTCGTGAGCCCCGGGGCGGTCTCCTTCAGATACTGCGCCGGGTGGTTGCAGATCTGCTTCAGCGCGGTGAGCAGTTTCATCACCAGGCCGCGGCGGGCGATGCCTTCCGCCGCCTCGATCCGGGCAAGGGTCTCGCGTACGACGGCTTCGTACAACGCGGTCTGTTCGCGGCCGAGCGCGACGGGGTGGTCGGTCTCGGTCTTAGGCGGCAGCTCGGGGGCGATGCCCGGGTCCGACTTCTTGCGGCGCAGCAGGAAGGGCCGTACGAGACGGGCGAGGCGCTCGGTCGCCTGCTGGTCCTCGCCGCCCTCGACCACGCGCGCGTGCCGCGCGCGGAAGGCCTTCAAGGGGCCGAGGAGTCCGGGGGTGGTCCAGTCGAGGAGGGCCCAGAGCTCGGAGAGGTTGTTCTCGACGGGCGTGCCGGTGAGGGCGACCCGCGCGGGTGCCCTGATGGTGCGCAGGGCTTTTGCCGTCGAGGAGTGGGGGTTCTTCACATGTTGGGCCTCGTCGGCGACGACCAATCCCCAGGTCCGGTCGGCCAGTTCGGTGGCACTTCTGCGCATCGTGCCGTACGTCGTGAGGACGAAACCGCCCGCCTGGCCCTTCAGGGAGCGGTCGGTGCCGTGGAAGCGGCGTACGGGGACGCCTGGCGCGAAGCGTTCGATCTCGCGTTGCCAGTTGCCGAGCAGGGAGGCCGGGCAGACCACCAGGGTCGGCGCCGGGTGGCAGCGGTGCAGGTGGAGGGCGATCAGGGTGATCGTCTTGCCGAGGCCCATATCGTCGGCGAGACAGCCGCCGAGGCCGAGAGAGGTCATCAGGTCGAGCCAGGCGAGGCCGCGCAGCTGGTAGTCGCGCAGCGTGGCGTGCAGTCCGTCCGGCTGGGCGACGACGGGCGGCGCATCGGCGGTGAGGCGGGTACGGAGCTCGGCCAGCGCACCCACCGGTACCGCCTCGACGCTCTCGCCGTCCACCTCTGCCGTGCCGGTCAGCGCCACCGACAGGGCGTCCACCGGGTCCAGCAGGCCGAGTTCGCGCTTGCGGGCCTTGCGCACGAGGGCGGGGTCCACCAGCACCCACTGGTCGCGCAGCCGTACGACGGGACGGTGCGCCTCGGCGAGGGCATCCATCTCCGACTCCGTGAGCGGCTCGCCGCCGAGAGCCAACTGCCAGCGGAACTGGAGGAGTTGCCCGGTCTCGAAGAAGCCGAAGCCGTCGGCGGCGGAACCGGGCCCGGGGCGTACGACGGCGGTGGCGGTCAGTTCGCGCGCCAGCTCCTTGGGCCAGTGAACGGCGACTCCTGCCGCGCCGAGCCGGTTTGCGGCCTGGCCGAGCAGCTCGTACAGCTCCTCCTCGGTCAGCGGCAGCACATCCGGCACGGGCCGCTCCAGCAGGCGGGCGAGCGGCGGCCAGATGCGGGCCGCGCGGCGCAGTGCGAGCAGGGTGTCGATCCGCGCGCGCGGCCCGAAGTGATCTGCTCCGGCCCACAGCGCGGCCGCGTCGGTGATCAGGGTCGGGTCGGCGAGGCTGTGGACCTGGACGACCGCGGCCGCGGCCCCCTGCTCGCCCTCCCCCGCGTCGAAGATGTCGTACGGAGAGAGGTCCAGCCGCAGCGAGATCCGGACTCCTGTATCCATCCCCGCCGCCACCTCGGCGGCCCACTCGCGTGCGCGGGGCAGCCGCTGCGGCTCGCTCGCGGCGAAGGGTGCGCCGACCGCGTGCGAGGCTGCAGGCGTACGGGGGAGGGCATCCACGACCGCATCGAGGAAGGCCCTGACCAGCCCCTCCGGGTGGGGCAGCTGCAGAGGCTTGCGGCCCGGGACGGGCACGGCGTGAGCCTCGGGGGGCATGGCCTCGGCGATGGCACGCAGATGCGCGACGTCCTCGGCGTCCAGTGGCCCAGCCCGCCAGGCGTCGATGTCCCCCGCGGTCAGTCCGGGGAGGAGCCGGCCGCGGGCGGCAAGGTGCAGGGCATGCAGGGCCGCCGCGCCCCAGCAGGCGGCGGCGAGATGGGCAGCAGGGTCGTGCCGGGCACGAGCCAGCAGCGGTACGGCAACGGCGACGGGCAGCAGCAGGGCGGGGACGATGCGGCTGCGCACTCCGGTGCCGTGGGGGCGTACGACGGTCAGCTCGTCGGCGGCGCCGGGTGGCGCTGTGCCGTCGGGTCGCCAGAAGGCGATTTTCCCGTGCCGCGGCGGCTCGTCCGGCAGAAAGACCGCGGCGCAGTCCTCCAGGGCGTCAGCCGGAGGCAGGTGTGTTCGTGCCACCCGGCTCCCCCCTTGTAGCGTGCTGCCGTCCCGTGCGGGTCTGCGAGTCTACGGCCGCCCCGCGAGAACCCCTGCCCCGCCGTATCGCACCGCCCTGGTCCGAGGGCCCGCTCCCCTTCGAACTCGGCGACGACGTCTGGTCCGCCTCGGCCATCGGGCGGCGCTGAGCAGCAGCCTCGCGCCCCGTCGGCCCGGGGCCGACGGGTGCCGCGCGGAGGTCATGAGGAGTTCGCACCGGAGGGGAGCGACGAGGCCGGACGGACGACGTGCGCCCGGTCCAGCACCCGCCGTGGAACGCCGAGGTGCACGGCTGAGCCCCGGCCGCCGCGGCGGCATCGCCCCTGAGCTCCAGCGGTTCGGCGGACGCCGCAAGCCGCGGCCCGGGCACAAGGGCTGGAGGCCCCCTGTGCCCGGGCGCGGACGGCGGTTCAGGCCAGAGCTAGAAGCTGTAGCACTGGACGGAATCGAGGAGCTTCTTGCAGTCGACTTCCGTCTTCGCGGTGCCGGTCTGTCCCTTGTCGTCGGAGACCGTCAGCATCACCGTGTACTTGGCGTCCTTGGACGAATAGGCGTGCTCGACCTTGACGCCGGTGCCACTCGTGCCGTCGCCGAAGTCCCACTTGTAGGTCATCGGCATGCCCTCCGGGTCAGTGGAACCACTGGCGTCGAAGGTGCACTTGGGCTGGGCGATGCAGCTGTTGCCGCCGATGCTCGCCGTGGGCGCTACGTTGCCGGCCTTGAACTGCTGCCGGGTCTTGTGCGTCTTGCCCTCGTTGTCGGTGACGGTGAGGCTCACCGAGTAGTAACCGGACTTCGCGTAGGTGTGCGAGACCATCTTGCCCGATCCGGTTTTGCCGTCGCCGAATTCCCAGGCGTACGAGGCGATCGTGCCGTCCGCGTCGGTCGAGCCACTGCCGTCGAAGCTGCAGGTCGCCTGGTCGTTGGAGCAACTTGCGGTGATCTTCGCGGTGGGAGCGCCCGGGTCCTTCGGCTTGGGCGGGAAAATCTGGGTGTTGGACAGGTCCAGCAGCGGCTCCTTGGCATTGTCAGGGGCCGTGTCCGTCCAGTTGGAATTGCCTTCCGCGACGAGGGTGTCCCGGATAGCGAGCACCTCGGCCCGGTTCGTCGGCTTGTTGCCGTTGGTGGTCAGCCAGGCCGCAGCGCCCGCAGCGTGCGGGGCCGCCTGCGAGGTGCCGGAGAAGTTGGAGTAGCCGCCGTTCTTGTACGCCGACTTGATGCAGTCGCCCGGCGCAATCAGATCGACGATCGTGCCCCAGTTGCTGTAGTCCGACAGGGTGTCGTCCTTGTTCTTGTTGTTCTGGTTGCACCAGCCGAAGCCGCCACCCGTGCCGCCCGGCTTGCCGTCGCTGTCGGAGAGCGAGGACACCGTGATCGCGTCGGGCACATTCGCCGGCGACTGGTCCTTGGCGTCCTTCTTGCTGTTGCCGGCCGATGCGGTGACGATGATGCCCTTGGCTATCGCCCCGTTGACCGCGTCGTTCACGGCCTGCACGGTGCCGTTGAAGCCGAGGCTCAGGTTCGCCACCTCGATTTCGTCGGCGTGCTTCGCCACCCAGTCGAGGCCTGCGATGATGCCGGTCTGGTTGCCGCTGCCGCTCTGGTTGAGCACCTTCACCGACCACAGCCGGGCGCCCGGCGCGACGCCGACGTACCCGATGCCGTTGTCCAGCGAGCCGGCGATACCGGCCACATTGCTGCCGTGCCCATTGTCGTCGTCGCCGGTGTTGTCAGCACACGTAGCGGTGTTGAGACAGTTGGTGCGCTGAACCACGTTGAGGTCGGGGTGGTCGAAGTCGATACCGGTGTCCAGTACGGCCACATCGGCGTCGACCCGCTCGTCCTTGCCGTCACCGACCTTGAGACCGGGGTTGTCCGCGGTGAAGGTCCGCCGCACACCGTTCGCCGTCTCCTGCGCGGTGATGTGCGCCACGCGGTCGGGCTCGACGTACGCCACTTGCGGATCGGCGCGCAGGGCACGCACATCCGCCGGCGTCAGCTTCGCCGAGAACCCGCTCAGCGCGGTCGTGTAGATGTGACCGATCGAGGTGGCCCGGTGGTTACCAGCGAACTGTCGCGCGAACGTCTTCGCGCTCTCGCCGCCGGGCCGCAGAACGACGATGTAGCCGCTTGTCTCCGCTGCCTTTTCGGGGGGTGTCGCGGCCCAGGATGCGGGCCCGGTCGATGCCGTTAACAGGGCGGTTAGGGCCGCCCCGAGCAGGAGCTTCCTCATGGTGACTCCTCGAGTTGTGGGGACCGCGGCCGACCTCTTGAGGGGGGTGAGCGGAGTGGTAACGTGGTCGGCCGCTGAAACGAAATGTACGGCCCGTGGACGTCAACAGCACTGTCGGAATACCGTACTCGTCGGGATTCCGACATCGGATGACGGTGAAGCAGATGGGCGAACAACAGCAGCCGGTAGGGACGCCGGCCGGTGGGGTGCTCGCCCCGCTCGGCGTCTCACCGGCCGACGAGATGCTGTACCGGGTGCTGCTGCGCCACCCCCAGGCGACGCTCGCCGATCTCGCGCACGCCGTCGGCTGGCAGGCCGCACGGGTGCGTCGGCACCTGAACTCGCTAGAGTCGCTGGGCCTGCTGACCCGTACCCCGAGCCGCCCGGTCCGCTACACGCCGGCAGCTCCGGAGACCGCGGTGGAGGTCTTGGCCCTGCAGCGGCAGAAGGATCTGGAACGGGCGCGGATCGGGGCCGCTCTGCTCGCCGAGGAGTTCCGGATCGCGGACGACAACTCCTCCCCGGTCACCGTCGTACGGGGCCGGCAGGCGATCCAACAGCGGTTCTTCCAGGCGCAGCAGGCCACCCGCCGCGAGGTCTTCATCATCGACCGCCCGCCGTACGTCTCCGATCCGGCGCACCGGCAGGTGCAGATCCAGAACGAGCAGCTGAGCCGGGGCGTCCTGTACCGGACGATCTACGACCAGTCCTCGCTGGACACCCCGGAGAAACTCGCCAAGGTCCGCACGCTGGCCGCCCGGGGCGAGGAGAGCCGGGTGCTGGCCGACGTGCCCCTGAAGCTCGTCATCAGCGACCGGAGCCTCGCCCTGGTCCCGTTCGTCCTGCCGACCGAGCAGGAGGTGCTGGTGCTGCAGGGCTCGGCGCTACTCGACGGACTGGTCACGCTGTTCGAGCTGCTGTGGCAGCAAGCCGTACCGCTGTGGTCGCGGGACAGGCGGCAACCCGCCAAGCGGTTCACCGCCGACGACGAGCAGCTCCTCGCGCTGGCGGCCGCGGGCCTCACCGACGAGACGATCGCCCGGCGTCTCGGTGTCGCGCAGCGTACGGTTGAACGGCGGATGCGCCGGGTGATGGACCAACTCAACGCGCAGACGCGGTTCCAGGCCGGACTTCAGGCGGCCCAGCTGGGGATTCTCGGCGACCCGCAGGTATGACGCAGACTTCAGGGGTGCGCGTCAGGTGACCTCTTGCCAGAGCGCCGGGGTGTTGGGCGGCTCCCATCCGGTCTGGGAGGTGTGGGCCTGCAGACACCGATAGTTGCGGCCGTCGTAGGAGACTTGGGCGTCGACGGTGTACGGGGTGCCGGGAGCCCAGGCGGGGTACGTGTCCTGCGGCGGCTCCGTGGGGGTGGGCTCGGAGCTGGTCGCCACGTCGGCGTACGTGGTGCCGACCTTGAGGTCGTCGAGGTGGTTGTCGACGCTGCTCGCATCGGCGCCGTACACCCCCCACTTCGGGTCGTTGATGTCGTCCCAGGTCCGGGCGGCCCAGCGCTGCGAGCCGTTGGTGAACGTCTGCTTGGCGCCGTTGAGCCACAGCTCCACCCAGCCGCCGGTCGTCTGATCCGAGAGGTGCAGGCCCAGGACGATGTGATTCCAGTTGGTGGCCGTGATCGTCTTGGACCAGGGCGTGTGGACCACGTTGTTCGGCTGGCGCTGGAGCATCGTCAGCTTGCCGTCGACCATCTTGAGCACCACAGGCCAGTTCTGGATGTGGTTCCCGTAGGACTTCCACTGGAAGACGGCGTGGTTGTTCACCGGGTTGGAGAGCCTGAAGGACCAGCCGAGGTAGTACGTCCTGCCGTTGACGAAGTGGTACTTCTGACCGTTGTTCGCGATGCCACGACTCTCACAACGCTCGAGGCCGGCGGGCTTCCGGAAGCGGAATATCTTGCCGCGCGAGTCGTCGCTCACCACGGTGACGCTCCCCGGAGAGGCACAGTTGCTGCCGATCAGGGCAAAGACACCCGTGCCCTTGGAGGCATCGCCGTCCCAGACCACCGAGGCCTTCGCCGTACCGGGGACGAACAGCACCAAGGCCATGGCCAACGGGGCTGCCATCGCGGTCCATCTACGCATGTCATCTCCTTCCCGTTCGTGGGGGGCGGCCGTGAAGAAGGTTGTAGCCATGAGTAAAGAGTGTTTCCGCGCGGCCAACAGCCCGCGCGGCGTGGCGGAAAACCGACGTGTCGCCGAACCGCCACCCCGTCGGTCGGCACCGACACCGGCGCCGGAAGCGCGGGAACCGGCGTCACAGCCCGCGCGACGGATGGCCGAGATTCAACCCCTCACGCGCGGACCCTGATTCCGTGCTCAGATACCGGCGCGCGCTGTCCGCTCACCGGACGTTCCGGTGGACAGCACGCCGGCCGGGTAGTCGGGCTGATCAGAGGTGGGGACTACGGGGCCGCGTCAGCCGCTCTCGCCGAAGCGGGCCGCCCTGACGAAGTCCGGGCGGGGATCGAGGGCGGCGGCGAGGCGGAAGTGGCGGGTGGCCTCGTCTCGGCGGTTGGCGCGCTCGAGCGTGCGCGCCAGGGCGAAGTGGACGAAGGCGTTGTCCGGTTCCCGCTCCACGATGAGCCGGAATTCACGCTCGGCGGAGCGGAGTTGGGCTGCCGCGAAGTAGGCACGCCCCCGCAAGATCCGGGCGGCTCCACTTTCGGGGTGGGCGGCGATGACCGAGTCGAGCAGCTTGATCGCACCCCGCGGATCCCGCGCAGCCAGTAGCTGCTCCGCGGCGCGGAAGTCGATCACGTTCGTCTCCGGGGTGCGCTCCGGCACGGTCGTCTCCTCAGCGAGCTCGGCGCGACGGTACGACTCGTCGCCGCGATCGGCACAACAACGGCGTCCGGGAGAGCATTCCCATCCGATCACGATCGCGCACATGACACAGTGTGCGCTCTGCCGAACAGCCGTCGAAGCCGGGGAGGCCCTTGTGGTCCCGCCTCGGCCCCTGTGGCGCATATCCCACGCCCCGACTCCTTGACGCGCAAGTAAAGGGACGTAAACATTCCGTTTCACCCCGACCTGCGTGCGGCCGCCGGGAGGCCCGCAGCCGCGTAAGGAATGCCATGCGTCGCCGCTCCCTCGCCGTGCTCCTCGCCTCGGCGGTCACCGCTGTGACCGCCATCGCCGCGCCCGCCGTCGGCGATCCCGTGGACGTGTCCCCGCCCGGAGCGAACAACTGGTCCTGCAAGCCGAGCGCAGAACACCCCGATCCGGTCGTGCTCGTCCACGGGACGTTCGAGAACATGGCGAAGAACTGGAGCACCCTGGCGCCGAAGCTCGCCGACGCCGGCTTCTGTGTCTTCGCACTCAACTACGGGAACGACGCGACCGGGCCCGTGGCGGACTCCGCACGCGAACTCCGGCCGTTCTTGGATGCCGTACTCGGCGCCACCGGGGCGCACAAAGTGGACATCGTCGGGCACAGCCAGGGCGGCATGATGCCGCGCTACTACATCAAGTTCCTGCAGGGGGCGGCGAAGGTCGACGATCTGGTCGGCATCGTGCCGTCCAACCACGGCACAGACAACCCGCTGGCACCCGTGACGGGAGCCACCATCTGTCCGGCCTGCGCGGACCAGCAGGCCGGCTCCCCCTTCCTGACCGAGCTCAACGCCGGCGGGGACACCGTGCCGGGTCCGGACTACACCGTCGTCACGACCAAGAACGACGAGGTCGTCACGCCCTACACCAGCGCCTTCCTCGACGGTCCGGAACGGCAGGTCACCAACATCACCCTGCAGGACCGGTGCCCGCTGGACCCGATCGAGCACGACCAGACCCCCAACGACCCCGTGGTCGCCCAGTGGGTGATCAACGCACTGCACCGCAAGGGCCCGGCCGACCCCGGCTTCTCGCCGCAGTGCGTAGCGTGAGCTGACCCACGGTCCGCAGCCCCCGTGGCGGACCGCCGCAGAGCTGTCGGCCGTCAGCCGCGCACAGCGCCCGCCCGCTCGCGCAGCTCCTCCCACACCTTCCTGACCTGCGGTTCCAGGGCGTCCAGCGGACCGTCGTTGTCGATCACCACATCCGCGACCGCCAGCCGCTGCTCGCGCGTCGCCTGCGCGGACATACGGGAGCGGGCCTCGGACTCGGACATGCCGCGCAACCGGACCAGACGGTCGAGCTGTGTCTGCGGGGACGCGTCCACGACCACCACCAGGTCGTACAGCGGGGCCAGGCCGTTCTCGGCGAGCAGCGGCACGTCGTGGACGACGATCGCGTCGTCGCCCGCCGACGCCTCCAGTTCGGCCGAGCGCGCGCCCACGAGCGGGTGCACGATGGCATTCAGCGCCCGCAGCCGCTCGGGGTCGTTGAAGACGATGCCGCCGAGCTTGGGGCGGTCGAGCCGGCCGGCCTCGTCGAGGACCTCCGGGCCGAACTCCGCGACGACCGCCGCCAGTCCGGGTGTCCCGGGCTCCACGACCTCCCGGGCGATCCTGTCCGCGTCCACGATCACGGCGCCGTACGAGGCGAGCAGCCGCGACACCTCGCTCTTGCCCGCTCCGATTCCGCCCGTCAGGCCCACCTTCAGCATGCGGTCAGACTATCCCTCGCCGGGATGGCCGCTGCCGCGGTCGGGGCAGACGCATGGCTCACACGCAGGCCCGAATCCCGGCCCGCAACCACCGCCCCCGGTCAGTCATCCCCTCGCCGGGGTGGCCGCCGCTGCCGCGGTCGGGGCAGGCGCATGGCTCACACGCAGGCCCGCGTCCCGGTCCGGAACCGCCTGGCCCCGGTTAGCCGCTGTCGCCCTCGCGCTCCGCGAGGAAGCGCTCGAACTCCTGGCCCAGCTCATCAGCGGACGGCAGTTGCATGGGCTCGGCGACGAGATTGCCGCGCGTCTGGGCGCCTGCCGCCGCGTCGTACTGGTTTTCCAGACCGCGGACGAGAGCCACGAGCTCCTCATCGCCCTCCCCGATCTGACGCTCGATCTCGCTCTGGGTCCGGTGCGCCTCCGTGCGCAGCGCATGCGCGATGCTCGGCAGCACCAGGCCGGTCGCGGCCGTGATCGCCTCCAGCACGGTGAGCGCGGCGTCGGGGTACGGCGAGCGAGCGATGTAGTGCGGTACGTGCGCGGCGACGCCGAGGACGTCGTGGCCCGCCTCGGCGAGGCGGAACTCGACGAGGGACTCGGCGCTGCCCGGCACCTGTGCTTCGTCGAAGAGGGGCTGGTGACCGGGCATGAGGTCGAGACGGTTCCCGTGCGGCGTGATCCCGACGGGACGGGTGTGCGGAACGCCCATGGGAATGCCGTGGAAGTTCACGGAGAGGCGGACGCCGAGCCGCTCGACGATCTGTCGTACGGCGGCTGCGAAGCGCTCCCACTCCACATCCGGCTCGGGCCCGGAAAGCAGCAGGAACGGCGCACCGGTGGCGTCCTGGAGGAGGTTCACCTCGAGCTTCGGCTGGTCGTACGCCGTCCAGCGGTCACGCTCGAAGGTCAGCACGGGGCGGCGGGCACGGTAGTCGACGAGCCGGTCGACGTCGAAACGGGCCACGGTCTGGCCGGGCAGCCCCCCGAGCAGCCGCTCCACGAGCTGCTCACCGGTGTCACCGGCGTCGATGTACCCGTCGAAGTGGTAGAGCATGACAAGCCCCGCCGTGTCCTGAGCCAGTGCCACGTCGGCCACGGCAAGCCCTTTGGGGTCCCATGCGTAGAGATCCTGCGGATCGAGCACCGTTAACGCGCCTCCCTCATTTCGTATACGCCAACGCACCCCGCCCCATGGGCATTCCCGGGCCGCGGCCACAGACCCCAAGTCGGCGCGCAGCAACGGATGGAGCGGCCCGTAGGGCCTCGGTTGAGGGTGGTGGTGGGAGACGGGCGGGCGTTACGGACCGTCAGCTGGGCGGGCTTCACCATAGGGTTGACGAGTCCATGGCAGGCATCTACCTTCACCACTCCTGGTGTTCATATTTAAGGCCGGAGTTCACATAGGAGAACAACTCTCGGGCATCCTCGTCCGGCAGGAAGGCACGCCATGCATTCCCCCACACATCGCCGCCACTCACGCCGCACGCTGGTCACCGCGCCGCTCGCCGCAGCACTCGCCACGGGCACCCTGCTCACCGCAGGCGCGGTCACAGACGGCGCACCGGCCCGCGCCACCGAGGTCATTCACGTATCCAATCCGGCGCAGCTCAAGAGCGCCCTCGCCGCCGCCGAGCCCGGCGACAACATCCAGCTCGCCGACGGCACGTACAGCGGGAACTTCAAGACGACGGCCGACGGCAGGTCGTCGTCCCGGATCACCCTCATCGGCTCCTCGAAGGCCGTGCTGACAGCGGGCGGCGGCTACGGGCTGCACCTCAACGAAGCGTCGTACTGGACGGTGAAAGGCATCACCGTCACCGGCGGCCAGAAGGGGATCATGATGGACGGCGCGAACGGCGTCGTCATCGACTCCGTCACTGTCCACGGCCTCGACATGGAGGGCGTGCACTTCCGAAAGTCCAGCAAGGACGGCGTTATCAAGAACTCGAGGATCTACGACACGGGCAACAACAACCGCGGCATGGGCGAGGGCGTGTACGTCGGCACGGCCAACACGCTCGCCGACAAGAGCGACAACGTGCGGATTCTCGACAACACCATCGGACCGGACGTCGGCGGCGAGGCCATCGACCTCAAAGAGGGCACGACCGGCGGCGTGGTCTCCGGCAACACCTTCGACGGGCGTGGCCTGACCGGCAACAACTACGACGACTCATGGATCGACGTGAAGGGCAACAACTACGTCGTCGAGAACAACACGGGGAAGAACACCACGAACAACGGCTTCGAAGTGCACACGCAGAAGCCCGGCTGGGGCTGCGGCACGGTCTTCCGCGGAAATCGCGCGGATCTCAACGGGGCGACCGGCTCCGGCCGCTACGCGATCTACGTCTTCAACTACAGCCCGTCGTGCAAGACGACGGTGAGTCGCAGCAACACGCTCACAGGAGGCCGAGGCCTGGTGAACCCGGGCGTCCCAGTCGACGACTGACCCCGCGATTGCGGCGCGGCTCTCCCCACCCACCGGGGGCGCGCCCGCGCAGCCGACGGCGCTAGGCGCTCGCCATGACGCACAAGGCCCATCCCCATCCAGGGGTGGGCCTCGTGTTATCCGCCACGCCTAGCGACGAGCGGGCGGTCGCCACCGCACGACGGTGCACGGGCCGCGGGCCGCCCCCGGCAACGCACAAGGCCCGCCCCCATTGGGGGCGGGCCTTGTTATCGGCTATCGCCTAGCGGCTGGGGGCACCTCCCAGCGTTAGCTGGGGGACTTCAGCTCTGGCCGCCGGCCAGCTTCTCGCGGAGCGCGGCCAGGGCCTCGTCCGACGCCAGGGCGCCGGAGTTGTCCTGGGCCTCCGAGGAGTACGAGCCTGCGCCGGGGGCGCCACCCTGCGGGGCGGCCTGCCCGGCCTCGGCCGCGGCCTCGGCGTCGGCCTCGCGGGACTTGATGACCTGCGCCTGGTGCTGCTCGAAGCGCTGCTGCGCCTCGGCGTACTGGTGCTCCCACTCCTCGCGCTGCTTCTCGTAGCCGGGCAGCCAGTCGTTGGCCTCCGGGTCGAAGCCCTCGGGGTAGATGTAGTTGCCCTGGTCGTCGTACGAGGCGGCCATGCCGTACAGGGTCGGGTCGAACTCGACCGAGCTCGGCTCGGCGCCGAAGGCCTCGTTGGCCTGCTTCAGCGAGAGGCTGATGCGGCGACGCTCGAGGTCGATGTCGATGACCTTGACGAAGATCTCGTCGTTGACCTGGACGACCTGCTCCGGGATCTCCACGTGGCGCTCGGCCAGCTCGGAGATGTGGACCAGGCCCTCGATGCCCTCGTCGACGCGGACGAACGCACCGAACGGCACGAGCTTGGTGACCTTACCCGGGACGACCTGACCGATCTGGTGGGTCCGGGCGAACTGCTGCCACGGGTCCTCCTGGGTCGCCTTGAGCGACAGGGAGACGCGCTCGCGGTCCATGTCGACGTCCAGGACCTCGACCGTAACCTCCTGGCCGACCTCGACGACCTCGGACGGGTGGTCGATGTGCTTCCAGGACAGCTCGGAGACGTGGACCAGACCGTCGACGCCACCCAGGTCCACGAAGGCACCGAAGTTGACGATGGAGGAGACGACGCCGGAGCGCACCTGGCCCTTCTGGAGGGTGGTGAGGAAGGTCTGACGGACCTCGCTCTGGGTCTGCTCCAGCCAGGCGCGGCGGGACAGGACCACGTTGTTGCGGTTCTTGTCCAGCTCGATGATCTTCGCCTCGAGCTCCTTGCCCACGTAGGGCTGCAGGTCACGGACGCGGCGCATCTCGACCAGGGAGGCGGGGAGGAAGCCGCGGAGGCCGATGTCGAGGATGAGACCACCCTTGACGACCTCGATGACGGTACCGGTGACGATGCCGTCCTCTTCCTTGATCTTCTCGATCGTGCCCCAGGCCCGCTCGTACTGAGCGCGCTTCTTGGACAGGATCAGACGGCCTTCCTTGTCCTCCTTCTGGAGGACCAGGGCCTCGATCTCGTCGCCGACGGCCACGACCTCGTTCGGGTCGACGTCGTGCTTGATCGACAGCTCTCGGGAGGGGATGACGCCCTCGGTCTTGTAGCCGATGTCGAGCAGGACCTCGTCCCGGTCGACCTTCACGATGACGCCGTCGACGATGTCGCCGTCGTTGAAGTACTTGATCGTCTCGTCGATCGCGGCGAGGAAGGCTTCCTCGTTACCGATGTCGTTGACCGCTACCTGCTTGGTGGTCGCGGTGGTCTCGGTGCTGCTCGTCATGTGGGAAAGGGCTCCGGTACGGACATGAGTCGTAGGTACTGCTCACGCCGGGAGCCCGTTATCGCACCGCCGAAGCCGGACAGCCAGGAGACGCAATCCTTCCGCAGGTCGGAAATGCGCCTCGACAACCGAGGGGACATACAACAGATGCGAGCGCAGCCTGCTCGGTCCGAGGTGCGCAGGCCCGCAGCGCAACTTGTAGCATACGGGGGCAGCCGGGCATGGTCAATGCGCGAAGAGCGCACCTGGGGACGAACGCCCCAGATCCCGGCAAAACGCAATCGCGCAACGCACCGTGCGGCTACGCCGCCCGGTGTCACTGCAGCTACAGGTTCGAGCGAAGACTACGACGACAGGCGCGATGAACCAAGAGGACGACACCGCGGCGACTCGGCGTGACACAGGGGACACGGAGAGCAGCAGAGCGAGCCGGGGCTGGTGGGACCGCAACGCCGACGCGTACCAGCGGGAGCACGGGGGCTTCCTGGGGGACGACCGCTTCGTCTGGGGCCCGGAGGGGCTCGACGAGGAGGAGGCGGGGCTGCTCGGGTCGGCGGAGGACCTGAAGGGCCGGGACGTCCTGGAGATCGGGGCGGGCGCGGCGCAGTGCTCGCGCTGGCTCGCGGGGCGTGGCGCGCGGCCGGTGGCGCTGGACCTCTCGCACCGGCAGTTGCAGCACGCCCTGCGGATCGGCAGCGGGGCGGCGGTCGTGCGACTGGTCCAGGCCGACGCCACCGCTCTGCCCTTCGCGGACGGCTCCTTCGACCTGGCGTGCTCCGCCTACGGAGCGATTCCGTTCGTGGCCGATCCGGTACGGGTGATGCGGGAGGTCCGGCGGGTGCTGCGGCCCGGCGGGCGCTGGGTCTTCTCCGTCACCCATCCCATCCGCTGGGCGTTCCCCGACGAGCCGGGGCCGGAAGGCCTGTCGGTGGCCGCCTCGTACTTCGACCGGACGCCGTACGTGGAGCAGGACGAGCAGGGGCGCGCGGTGTACGTGGAGCACCACAGGACGCTCGGCGACCGGGTGCGGGACGTGGTGGCGGCCGGCTTCCGTCTGGTCGACCTCGTCGAACCGGAGTGGCCGGCCTGGAACAGCCAGGAGTGGGGCGGCTGGTCCCCGCTGCGCGGGAATCTGATCCCGGGCACGGCGATCTTCGTCTGCGTGCGGGACTGACGCGACCGAGGGCGCGCCTCAGGGCGCCGTGCCGCGGAGGCCCGGGCGCGGGGGGCCGGGCGCGGGGGGCCGCGGCGCTCGGGCCGCGCGCCCGTGCCCCCGTCAGGGACCGACCGACAGGGCGTGCGGGCGATGGTCGCCGTCCGGCGCGGCAGGCCGCGGACGGCGGCTGCGCGCCTCGAGCACGAGGGCGAGGGTGAGCACTCCGGCACCCAGAGCGGCGAGCCCCCATGGCAGGTACGACGTCATCAGCAGCACCAGCTGCCGCTGGCCCGCCACCAGGTCGACGGTGTGATCGATGTAGTCCTCGCGCATCTTCACGTGCCCCGCGAACGCGGTCACCCTGTCCCTGCCGCCGAGCAGCGTGCCGCCCCGCAGCTCCTCCTTGTGGATCTCCTGGCCGTTGACGGGTGCGCCGGTGACGGGCTCGACCCAGAACATGCGCTTGGTGGTGTACCAGCGAGTCGTGCCGGTCCGCGCGACCGATGCGGCGGTGACCCCCTTGAGGGGCAGCTTCTTCGGCATCCTGACTTGGGTCCAGGGGATGGTCTGCTCGAAGTAGTAGACCTCCAGGCCGCGGAAGTTCCGGGTGCCCCGGTAGTGGATGGGTGCGGACGTACGGGTCTGAGCGTCGAAGTAGGTGTAGTCCCGCTGCTCGGTGAGGAAGGGCCACTTGAACTCGATGCCCTCGCGCCGGACCCGGTCGCCGTCGACGTGCTCACCGTCGGCGTGCACGGGCGCCTGGGTGTGGGCGTCGAAGATGTAGCGCTCGGGGATCTGGGAGACCATCTTCCCGTCCGGGCCCACGACGTGGGACAGGCCGTCCCAGACCACGACGTCCCGGCCCGCGCTCCGTTCGATCTTCTCGGAAGCCTCGACGTCGCCCTTGAGCGTCTGGACGATGGTGACCTCGGAGACCTTCTTCGGCTGCATCGTCGCGTAGTCGAGCAGGGTGGCGTTCTCCGCTTCGAGGACCATCTCCTGGTACTGACTCGGCGGGATCTTCACGAGCCGCGGAAAGGCGTACCAGCGCAGGAGCGGGGACAGCGCGGTGAGGAAGACCGCGACGGCGAGCAGGACCAGGCTCGCCGTGCGGCGCATACCGCCGTTTCGAGAGGTGCGTTGACCGGGACCGGGGTGCCCGGCCGGGGTTTCGGGTTCGGCCGAGGGCCCGGAGGCCTGCTGCGGCAGCTGCGGATGGCGTTTTCCCCTGGGCACGGCGGGACACATCGCGGAGGTCCTCCCCTACGGGTGCTCGGGGACGGTGGTCAGCAGCGGCTTCGGGGAGGTCTCGCCGCTGGGAGCGCCGATCGCGGTCAGGGTGAGGACGAGCGCAAGGGCGGCCGCCAGCCCGACGGCGGCGGCTGCGAGAGCGCGCATGGTCGACCTCCCGTTGGAGAGACGGCGGCTGCCTGATGATTTCGTGATGGGTCGTCAGGGCTGGGGCACCGTAGCAACGGGTGGCGCAGATGAGAACACGTCGCACCGCTCCTCCGCCCGTCCAGGGGAGGGCGGAGGAGCGGTGTCTGATACGGGATCCGCGGCTACGGGGCGTCGGACGCCTTCTCCGTGACCGTCAGCTCGATGGTCAGCGTCGTGCCGTCGGCGGTGGCGAGGCGGAGCAGGAAGGTGCCCGCATGGGTGTCGGTGAAGATCTTCGGCAGCTTCAGGAGTCCGTCGGCGTTGGTCTTGAGACCGTTGAGGGTACGGACCGGCTTGTCCTCGTCGTCCTTGAAGTACGGGCCCTTGTCGTTCTCCGCCGGCTTCTCCGCATCGGAGGTGATCATGGTCGCGGTCACCGCGACACCGGCTGCCGGCTTGCCCTGGTAGGTCGCCTTGACCTCGACCGGATCGGCGAATTCGCTGCCGGTCTCGGCCTTCAGCTGCTCATCGCTGGTACGGGTCAGCGCGTCGGCCTTCGGGTCGGGCGCCGGGCGCGCCTTGACGGTTGCGGCGAAGTCGACGGCGGGCACGTTCCGGCCCACGACCGTGGCCCGGATGGTGAACGAGCCGGCCTTCTCGCCCGCGAGCAGCTTCGGCGCGAGGGCTGTGCCGTCGCGGCCGGTGACGACGGTGACGCGGGTCGCGTCGCCGGGGAAGCGCGCCTGAGTCTCACCGCGGATCTCGTACTGGACGCGCGCTCCCTCGACGGCCTTGCCTCCCACGCCCTTCGCCCGCACCCGGGGCGGCTCGGTGAACTCGCCGCCCGCCGTGGCCGTCAGCTCCTGTGCGCTCACGCGGTCGAGGTCGGTGACGACGGGGGCCGGGGTGGGCTCGCCCGGTTTGCTGGGATCGCTTGGGGTGTCCGGCTTGCTCGGCTGGGTGGGCGTTTCGATCTCGCCGTTCCCGGTCTTCGGAGGCAGGGTGCCCGGCTTGCCGCCTCGGCCGTCTCCCGGCAGGCTGTCGGCCGCCCCCTTGCCCTTGCCGCCCTTCGGGCCTCCCCTGGGATCGTCCCCGCCGTTCGGGCCCGTGCCGACGGGCAGCACACCCGTGCCGTCGGGCACCTCGTGCGTGCCCCTCTTGTAGTACTCGAACCAGGACAGCACCGTCCGCAGATACTGCCGCGAGTAGTTGTAGCCGAGGATGGCGCGGTCGAGGTCGGCCCGGACCGACAGGTCGCGGCCGCCCGCGCACAGATAACGGCCGGCGGCGAGCGCGGCGTCGTACACGTTGTTGGGGTTCTTCTCACCGTCGCTGTTGCCGTCCGCGCCCCAGTTCGCCCAGGTGGAGGGGATGAACTGCATGGGACCGACGGCGCGGTCGTAGCTGCTGTCCCCGTCGTACGCCCCGCTGTCCGTGTCGGAGATCTTCGCGAAGCGGCCGCCGTTGAGCTGTGGGCCGAGGATCGGGGTGAGCGTGGTCCCCTCGGTGTCCACCCGACCGCCGCGCGCCTGGCCGGACTCGACCTTGCCGATGGCGGCGAGCAGCTCCCAGCGGAGGTTGCAACCCGGGTTGCTCTCGGCCAGGGCCGCCGCGGCCTTCTTGTAGGCGTCGAGGACGGTCGCCGGTATGCCGGCCTCGGCGGTGCCGGGGCCGACCGGCAGGTCTATGGAAGTCTCGGGCTTGCCGGGGGTGTTGAGCGGTGGCAAGTCCGTGTAGTACGGGGAGCCGCCGTCGATGGGTGGCTCGGTATCCGGTGTCGAATCGCCGGTCCGGCCGTCGGAGCGGGTGTCCACCAGGTCGGGAGCCTGGGATGCGGTCAGGGCGGCCATGGCGATTGCCGCCACCGCTGTCGTGGCCGCTCCCCTGCGCAGCCGCCGGCCGAATTGCGCGGCCATACCTTCGTCCTCCCCTTTGGATCGGGCAGAGGATCCGCCCCGCCCCGGCGTGCCCGCGTGCCCCACAAATGCAATAACGCTCTTGACACTACGGCACCTTCGCGCCCCGAGTCATCGGGGGGCGAACAGGATTCCCCACATTCGCACCTGAGCGGAGCCGAATGCCGCTCCCCGGCGTCCTTGATGAGGGATCCCATCGACCACACCTGGACTTAACGGACTTAAGGGAGCGCATGCCGTTCACGCTCAGCCATGCCGCTGCCGTACTGCCGGCGCTGCGCCGGGACGGCACGGCGCGGGGGCCGTTGGTCACCTCGGCGCTCGTCGCGGGCTCGTTCTCGCCCGATATGACGTACTTCGCCGACACGGTACTTCCCGGGGCCATGCTGTACGGCGACGTCACCCACTCCCCCGCCGGTGTGCTGACCGTGGACGTCGTCGTGACGGCGGCGCTGGTCGGGTGCTGGCTGGTGCTGCGCGAGCCCCTGGTGGCGCTGCTGCCCCGGGCCTGGCAGGGGCGGGCGTACGGCCTGGTACGCGGACAGTCCTGGCGGGACCGGGCCATCGCACCGCTGGCCTTCTGGTTCTGGGTGTCGGCGGTGCTCGGCGCGGCCACGCACATGGTCTGGGACGCCTTCACGCACCTGGACCGCTGGGGGATGCGGCTGCTGCCGGTGCTCGGCGAGGTCGTCGCCGGATTCCCGCTCTATCTGTACGCACAGTACGGCGGTTCACTGCTCGCGCTGCTGGTGATCGGCGCGTTCCTCGTCTCGGCGGTGCGGAGGCTGCCGGCGGACGCCTCGGCGCCGGCAGCCGTGCCCGCCCTCGCGGCGCGCGAACGGCTGCTCGCCGTGGCCTGGCTCGGCCTGTGCATCCTCGCCGGTGCGGTGCACCGCTGCGTGCGCTCGTACGCGATCCTCGTCGAATACGGCGCCTCGCCGCTCGAGTTCATCCCTACGGTGATGTTCGGCGCGGGCGCGGGCCTCGCCCTCGGACTCCCGCTTTACGCGGCGGCAGTCCCACAACGGGGCTAGGTCCTGTCCGGTCGGTCAGGACCTAGTGCGCGGCTGACTCCCAATCCGCGCCGGAGCCGATGGAGACATCGAGGGGTGCCCGTAGCTCGACCGCGGCGCTCATCTCGCGGCGCACCAGCTCCTGCACCGCGGCCCGCTCGCCGGGGGCGACCTCCAGCACGATCTCGTCGTGCACCTGGAGCAGCATCCGCGAGCGCAGCCGCTCGCGGGTCAGCTCCTTGTCGACCCGGAGCATCGCGATCTTCACGATGTCCGCCGCGGTGCCCTGGATCGGTGCGTTGAGGGCCATGCGCTCGGCCATCTCGCGGCGCTGCCGGTTGTCGCTGTTGAGGTCCGGGAGGTAGCGGCGGCGGCCGAGCATCGTTTCGGTGTAGCCGGTGGCGCGCGCCTCGTCGACGACCCGGCGCAGATAGTCGCGGACGCCGCCGAACCGCTCGAAGTACGTGTCCATCAGCTTGCGGGCCTCGTCGGGCGAGATGCTCAGCTGCTGGGAGAGGCCGAAGGCGGACAGCCCGTACGCCAGGCCGTACGACATCGCCTTGATCTTGCGGCGCATCTCCGCGTCGACCCCGGTCTTCGGTACCGAGAAGACCTGGGAGGCGACGGTCGTGTGCAGGTCCTCGCCGGAGGTGAACGCCTCGATCAAGCCCTCGTCCTCGGAGAGATGGGCCATCACGCGCAGCTCGATCTGGCTGTAGTCGGCGGTGAGCAGTGACTCGAAGCCCTCGCCGACGACGAAGCCCCGTCGGATGGCCCGTCCCTCGTCCGTACGCACCGGGATGTTCTGCAGGTTCGGGTCGGTGGAGGAGAGCCGGCCGGTCGCCGCGACCGTCTGGTTGAAGGTGGTGTGGATGCGTCCATCGGGGGCGATCGTCTTGATCAGGCCCTCGACGGTGGAGCGCAGCCGGGCCTGCTCGCGGTGCCGCAGCATGATCACGGGCAGTTCGTGGTCGGTCTGGGCGGCCAGCCAGGCCAGCGCATCGGCGTCCGTGGTGTAACCGGTCTTGGTCTTCTTGGTCTTCGGCAGACCCAGCTCGCCGAAGAACACCTCCTGCAGCTGCTTGGGCGAGCCGAGGTTGAACTCATGGCCGACGGCGGCGTGCGCCTCCTTTATGGCCTGCTGCACCGCTCCGGCGAACTGCAGCTCCATACGCTCGAGCCAGTCGCGGTCCGCGGCGATGCCCGCTCGCTCCATCCGGGCGAGCATGGCCGAGACGGGAAGCTCCACCGTGCGCAGCAGGTCCGCGGCGCCGACCTCCGCGAGCCGCCCGGTGAACGCCTCGCCCAGGTCCAGGACCGTTCGGGCCTGGACCATCAACGCGTCCTTCTCCGCCTGCTCCTCCATCCCGAAGGCGAGCTGGCCGTCGGCGGAGGCCGGGGCGAGCTCACGGCCCAGGTACTCCACCGACAGCGCGTCGAGCGCGAAGGAGCGACGGCCCGGTTTGACGAGATAGGCCGCGAGGGCCGTGTCCATGGTGACGCCCGCGACGTCCCAGCCGTGCTCGGCGAAGACCCGCATCACGCCCTTGGCGTTGTGCAGCACCTTGGGCCGGTCCGCGTCGGCGATCCAGGCGGCGAACGCCTGCTCGTCCGCTTCGTCGAGCTCGGCCGGGTCGAACCAGGCGGCCGGTCCGGAGGCGAGCGCCAAGGCGATCTCGCTGACGCTTCCGCTGCCCAGAGCCCAGGCGTCGACCGTCGCCAGACCGATCGGCTCGGTGCCGTGCCGCGCCAGCCAGGGTGCGAGCTCGCCCGCACCGAGCACCTCACCGTCGACCTCGACGCCCGCGGCGGGTGTCTCCACCTCGGTGACCTCGCCCGGGTCGGCGGCCATCAGGCGGTCCCGGAAGTTCTGGTGGCGGAACTCCAGGGCGTCGAGGATCACGGAGAGCGCCGGCCGGTCGTACGGAGCACGCTGGAGCGCCCCCGGGCCGACGGGCAGCTCGACGTCCCGCACCAGCTCCGTCAGCTGCCGGTTGAGCTTGACCGCTGCCAGATGCTCGCGAAGCTTGTCCCCGACCTTGCCCTTGACCTCGTCGACCCGCTCCACGAGCTCCTTGAAGGAGCCGAACTGGTTGATCCACTTCGCGGCGGTCTTCTCTCCGACGCCCGGGATACCGGGGAGGTTGTCGGACGGATCGCCGCGCAGCGCCGCGAAGTCCGGGTACTGCTGTGGGGTGAGACCGTACTTCTCCTTGACCTTCTCGGGGGTGAACCGGGTCAGCTCGGAGACGCCCTTGGTCGGATAGAGGACCGTGACATGGTCGCTGACCAGTTGGAACGTATCGCGGTCGCCGGTGACGATCAGCACCTCGAAGCCCTGGGCCTCGGCCTGGGTGGCGAGGGTGGCGATCACGTCGTCCGCCTCGTACCCCTCCACCGCGAAGCGGGAGACGTTCATCGCGTCGAGCAGCTCACCGATCAGCTCGACCTGGCCCTTGAACTCGTCCGGAGCCTTGGAACGGTTCGCCTTGTAGTCGGCGAACTCCTCCGAGCGCCAGGTCTTGCGGGAGACGTCGAAAGCGACCGCGAGATGGGTGGGCTGCTCGTCGCGGAGCGTGTTCGCCAGCATCGACGTGAAGCCGTAGATCGCGTTCGTGGTCTGGCCCGTCGTGGTGCTGAAGTTCTCCGCGGGCAGCGCGAAGAACGCCCGGTACGCCAGGGAATGCCCGTCCAGCAGGAGCAGTCGGGGGCGGTCTCCCGGCCCGGCGGCGGGGGAGGTCGCTGCGGTCTTCTTCGATGCGTTCTCAGCCACGTCCCCGATCCTGCCACGTATCACTGACACCCGGTTGTGGGAGGAACGAGTGCCCACACCACAGCGTGGAAGAATGAGCGACATGGCCAGAAAGCCCCCCGCAGGGGATCCCGTGCAGGATGCGCCGGACGTCACCGCGCCACCGCGGGCCGCCGCCGGACTGCCCGCCATCGGCCACACCCTCCGCGTCGCCCAGCAGCAGATGGGCGTGCGGCGCACCGCGCTGACCCTTCTCAAGGTCAACCAGAAGGACGGCTTCGACTGCCCCGGCTGCGCCTGGCCGGAGCCGGACCACCGCCACACGGCGGAGTTCTGCGAGAACGGTGCGAAGGCCGTCGCCGAAGAGGCGACGCTGCGCCGCGTCACCCGGGACTTCTTCGCCGCGCACCCCGTCTCCGACCTGGCCACCCGTAGCGGCTACTGGCTGGGGCAGCAGGGCCGCATCACCCAGCCGATGTACCTGGCCGAAGGCGCCGACCATTACGAACCGGTGCCCTGGGACCGGGCCTTCGACATCATCGCCGAGGAGTTGCACGCGCTCGGCTCCCCCGACGAAGCCGTCTTCTACACCTCGGGGCGCACCAGCAACGAAGCCGCCTTCCTCTACCAGCTGTTCGCCCGCGAGTTCGGCACCAACAACCTCCCCGACTGCTCCAACCTGTGCCATGAGTCCTCCGGCTCGGCCCTCACCGAGACCCTCGGCGTCGGCAAGGGCAGCGTGCTGCTGGAGGACCTCTACCGCGCGGACCTGATCATCGTGGCCGGTCAGAACCCGGGCACGAACCACCCGCGGATGCTGTCCGCGCTGGAGCAGGCCAAGGCGGGCGGCGCACGGATCATCACGGTGAACCCGCTGCCCGAGGCCGGGATGGAGCGGTTCAAGAACCCGCAGACCGCACGCGGTCTCACCGGCGGCGGCACCGCTCTCACCGACCTGTTCCTGCAGATCAGGCTCGGCGGCGACCAGGCCCTCTTCCGCACGCTGAACCGGCTGATCCTCGAAGCGTCGACCAGCGCCTCCGGCGCGGGCCAGGGCGCGGTCGACGAGGAGTTCATCGCCGAGCACACCCACGGCTTCGAGGAGTTCGCCGCCGCGGCCCGGGCGCAGGACTGGGACGAGACGCTCCGCGCCACCGGCCTTGACCGGGACGGCATCGACCGGGCCCTGCGCATGATCCTTGACTCCCGGCGCATCGTCGTCTGCTGGGCCATGGGTCTCACCCAGCACAAGCACGCCGTGGCCACCATCAAGGAGGTCGTCAACTTCCTCCTCCTGCGCGGGAACATCGGCCGCCCCGGTGCCGGCGTGTGCCCGGTCCGTGGCCACAGCAATGTGCAGGGCGACCGCACCATGGGCATCTTCGAACGTCCGGCGCCCGCCTTCCTCGACGCCCTGGAAAAGGAGTTCGGCTTCGCTCCCCCGCGCGAGCACGGCCTGGACGTCGTACGGTCCATCCGCGCGCTGCGCGACGGTACGGCGAAGGTCTTCTTCGCCATGGGCGGGAACTTCGTCGCCGCCTCCCCCGACACCGCCGTGACCGAGGCGGCCATGCGCCGCGCCCGGCTCACTGTCCACGTCTCCACCAAGCTCAACCGGTCGCACGTGGTGACCGGGGCCCGCGCCCTCATCCTGCCCACCCTCGGGCGCACCGAGCGTGACCTCCAGGTCCGCCCGGACGGGACGAGCAGCGGGCAGTTCGTCACCGTCGAGGACTCGATGGGCATGGTGCACGCCTCGCGCGGACGGCTCGAGCCCGCGAGCCCCCAGCTGCTCTCCGAACCGGCCATCGTGTGCCGCATGGCCCGGCGCGTGCTCGGCGCGGGCAGCCGCACGCCGTGGGAGGAGTTCGAGCAGGACTACGCCCGCATCCGCGACCGCATCTCCCGCGTCGTGCCCGGCTTCGAGGACTTCGAGGCGAAGGTCCGGCAGCCCGGCGGCTTCACCCTTCCGCACGCCCCGCGCGACGAACGCCGCTTCCCGACCGCCACCGGCAAGGCCAACTTCACCGCCGCACCCGTCGAATACCCCCGCGTTCCGGAGGGCCGGCTGCTGCTGCAGACGCTGCGCTCGCACGACCAGTACAACACCACGATCTACGGCCTCGACGACCGCTACCGCGGCATCAGGAACGGCCGCCGCGTCGTCCTCGTCCACCCGGACGACGCCCGGGCGCTCGGCTTCGCCGACGGCTCCTACACCGACCTGGTCGGCGAGTGGGAGGACGGCACCGAGCGGCGTGCCCCCGGGTTCCGCGTGGTGCACTACCCCACCGCCCGGGGCTGTGCGGCCGCCTACTACCCGGAGACCAACGTCCTGGTCCCGCTCGACGCCACCGCCGACACCAGCAACACGCCCTCCGGTAAATCCCTGGTCGTACGCCTGGAGCGACCCACCCCCGGGAGTGGGCTCACAGCGCGCACCTGATAAGACGGTGCACACTGCAACGACCACAGCGTTGTGCCGCGAGATGCCGATCGGAGCCGGACCCCATGGGTGAGCAGAGCAGCACCAAGTTCCCTCAGGAGATCCTCGACGAGTGGGCCGGGCTCGGCCTCGATCTCCCCGCGCTGTTCTCCGCCGGCCATCTCGGCGGCCGGATGGGCCTGGAGGTTCTGGAGGCGTCGCCCGAGCGCGTCGTGGGCACCCTTCCCGTCGAGGGCAACACCCAGCCGTACGGGCTGCTGCACGGCGGGGCCTCCGCTGTCCTGGCCGAGACCCTCGGCTCCGTCGGCGCCATGCTGCACGCCGGTCCCGGCAAGCTGGCCGTCGGCGTCGACCTCAACTGCACCCACCACCGCGGCATCCGCTCCGGCCTGGTGACCGCTGTCGCCACCCCCGTCCACCGCGGCCGCACCACCGCCACGTACGAGATCGTGATCACCGACGAGCAGGACCGGCGCATCTGCACCGCCCGCCTCACGTGCCTGCTCCGCGAGGTGGCCCAGGAGGGCCCGGCGGACTAGCGTGCCCGTATGACGCCTGCGCCGAGCACCACTCGGAGCCGGACGGCCGTCGCCGGGTGTCTCCTGGCGGCGGCCATCGCCGTGTCGGGGTGCAGCGGGCCGGAACCGGCCGCGCGGCGGCCGAGCACCGACGCCCCCGCGCCGCGGACCACGTCACCGGAGGAGCTGTGCACCGTCCTGGTGACGTACTGGGCGAAGGTGATGCTCGTGAACGGCCGGGGCGCCGGGCTCGACTGGGAGCAGAAGGGGCTCTCGACGGTGCAGCGGGACATCCTCGACGATGTGGTCGCCGCGGCCCGCGCGGAGCGCGAGCGGGCTGGTGATTCCGCCGCCAGTGATGTGATAGACCATCAGGCGCGACAGCGCTGTGTAGCCGATGCGCGCAAGCCCGGTTCCCCCGCGGACAACGGTGGTTCCGATTTCCGGTGACAGACAGCCGAGTTCGTCCGGTATGGGTACACCCGCCACAGGAGCCTCCTCCGCCTTCTGTAACGCTGCGTAATACTCGCGCCATGCGAGAAGGTCGCGCACACCTCCGTGGCCCGCGCATGCAACTTGTCTGCGTGAACGCCGTCCGCCGCTTTCCACCCGATGTGACCCTCCGCCGTGCGCCACTTCTTAGCGGAGCTGCAGCTTCTCACCATATGGACAATGAGCTTTAGCCCGATTTGCCCGAAATACATGCTTCTTGTCGCTACGACGACACCCCTCCACGACCTGGGTCATAACAAGAAAGTCACATCATGGCTTCCACTCTGCCCCAGGCCCCCGCACGCGCTTAGAGTCACCGCCAGTCACCGCGCCGCCGGATGGCACCCCGAAGCCTCACAGCTCAGCCACAAGATGAGCCGGCAGACATCCGGCACCGCGACACGGTCGCCTCAGGAGAGGGGCCGCGCCAGGGAGAGGACACATCTCGTGCGACACCGTTCCTTGCTCATATTCACCACAGCGATCACGGCAGGGGCCCTCACCCTCACCGCATGTGGATCGCGCGACGACAGCAGTAACGGCGGAGGCGGTGGAGACAAGACGACCGTCGTGATCGGTGTCGACGCTCCGCTGACCGGTTCGCTGTCCGCCCTCGGCCAGGGCATCAAGAACTCCGTCGACCTCGCCGCCAAGACGGCCAACAAGAACAACGAGGTCGACGGCATCACCTTCAAGGTGGAAGCCCTCGACGACCAGGCGGTCCCGGCCTCCGGCCAGCAGAACGCCACCAAGCTCGTCGGCAACGAGGACGTGGTCGCCGCCGTCGGTCCGCTGAACTCCGGCGTCGCCCAGTCTATGCAGAGCGTCTTCGAGAAGGCCGGCGTCGCGCTGGTCTCCCCCGCCAACACCAACCCGGCGCTCAGCCAGGGCGACGCCTGGGCCAAGGGCGACCTCAGCCGCCCCTTCAAGACCTACTTCCGCACCGCGACCACCGACGTCATCCAGGGCCGCTTCGCCGCGCAGTACCTGTACAAGGACGCGAAGAAGAAGAAGGTCTTCGTCATCGACGACAAGCAGACCTACGGCGCCGGCCTCGCCGCGATCTTCGCCCAGGAGTTCAAGCGCCTCGGCGGCAAGGTCGTCGGCACCGACCACGTGACCGTCAAGGAGACCGACTTCTCCAGCGTCGCGGACAAGGTCAAGAACTCCAAGGCCGAGGCCGTCTACTACGGCGGCCAGTACCCCGAGGGCGGCCTCCTCTCCGACCAGGTCAAGAAGGCCGGCGCGGAGATCCCGCTCTTCGGCGGCGACGGCCTCTACGACCCGGAGTTCATCAAGGCCTCCGGCGAGAGCAACGACGGCGACCTGGCCACATCGGTCGGCTACCCCGTTGAGCAGCTCGACTCCGCCGGGAGCTTCATCAAGGACTACGAGGCGGCCGGTTACAAGGACCCGTACGCGGCGTACGGCGGCTACTCCTACGACGCCGCCTGGGCCATCATCCAGGCCGTCAAGGCAGTCGCCGAGGAGAACGACGGCAAGCTCCCCGAGGACGCCCGCGCCAAGGTCACCGAGGCCCTGAACGACGTCTCCTTCGACGGCGTCACCGGCAAGGTCGCGTTCGACCAGTACGGCGACACCACCAACAAGCAGATGACCGTGTACGAGGTCACGAAGGGCGCTTGGAAGGACGTCAAGAGCGCGACGTTCAAGGAGTAACCCCGGACACCTCCACCCCAACCATCTGAATTACGCCGCGCGAGGGCGCAAACAGCGCCCTCGCGCGGTCTCACATCCGACACGCTCATCGGAGGCCCTGCGGTGCACGAACTGCCGCAACAGCTGGCCAACGGCCTGGCCCTCGGTACCCTCTACGGCCTCATCGCCATCGGGTACACCATGGTCTACGGCATCGTCCAGCTCATCAACTTCGCCCATGGCGAGATCTTCATGATCGGGGGCTTCGGCGCCCTCACCGTCTTCATCTGGCTGCCCAGCGGAACTTCCCTCTGGATGGCCATACCCCTCATGCTCATCGGTGGTGCGCTCGCCTCGATCGCCGTATCCATCGCCGCCGAGCGCTTCGCCTACCGCCCGCTCCGCGGCGCACCACGGCTGGCGCCCCTGATCACCGCGATCGGCCTGTCCATTGCGCTCCAGCAGCTGATCTGGGCGTTCTACCCGGACGCCAAGAAGGCCCGCCCCTTCCCCCAGATCGAGGGCAAGTCGTTCGAGATCTTCGAGCACCTGCACATCCAGCGCGGTGACGCCTTCCTCTTCATCGCCGCACCGCTGTGCATGCTCGCCCTTGGGTTCTTCGTCTCCAAGAGCCGCACCGGCCGGGCCATGCAGGCCACCGCCCAGGACCGCGACACCGCCAAGCTCATGGGCATCAACACCGACCGCATCATCGTGATGGCCTTCGCCATCGGCGCCGTCTTCGCCGCGGTCGCCGCGGTCGCCCACGGCCTCCGCTTCGGCCAGGTCCAGTTCGAGATGGGCTTCATCGCCGGCCTCAAGGCCTTCACCGCGGCCGTCCTCGGCGGCATCGGCAACATCTACGGCGCCATGCTCGGCGGAGTCGTCCTCGGTCTCGCCGAAGCCATGTCCATCCACTACATCCAGGAGATCCCCGGGATGCAGCAGCTGGGCGGCGGCGCCTGGGCCAACGTCTGGGCCTTCGTACTTCTCATCCTCGTCCTCCTGGTCAGGCCACAAGGCCTGCTCGGTGAGCGCGTAGCGGATCGGGCGTGAGGCCGATGAGCACTGAGACCACCACCCGTACCATCGCCCCCTCCGGCAGCACCGACAAGCGCGGCACCGCACTGCGCGCCCTCACCGCCGCCGGCGGGATCGCCACCGTCGCGAGCACCTTCCTCGCCTGGACCTGGACCGCCGAGTTCCCCGGCGACCTCACCGTCACCGGCTACCCCGGCGGCCTCCAGGTCCTCACCCTCGTCGCCGGGCTCCTCACCACCGTCTACGCGCTCGCCGCCCTCGACATCCGAGGCCTGCGCTGGCTCGTCCCCGCAGGCGGCACCCAGGCGCTGCGGCTGCTCGCCCTCGGCGGCCTCACCACCACCTGGTTCACCGTCATCGCCATCTCGGTCGAACTCGGCGGACTGGCCAACCTCGAGCCCGGCGGCTACATCGCCGCACTCGTCTCGGCGGTCCCCGTCGTCACGGCCTTCCTGCTGCCCGACGACGCCCGCGCCGCCGCCCCCGCGAAGGAACTCCCCTCCTGGGCCGAGATCCTCATCATCATCGCCGCCTTCGGCGTCGGCATGTTCGCCTTCACCTACGGCATCGCCACCGCCTACGCCGAACTCTTCACCGGCTACCTCTTCACCGTCGGATTCGCCGTCGCGGCACTCCTCAAGGCCGGTGTCGTCGCGCGCCTCGGCCGCCTCACCGCCAAGTACCGGGCGGTGACCCTCACCGCGGCCTTCGCCGCGGCGGCCGCCTTCCCCTTCACCCAGAACAACGACCAGTACACCCTGGTCGCGGTCAACATCCTGATCTTCGCGACCGTCGCTCTGGGCCTCAACGTCGTCGTCGGCCTCGCCGGACTCCTCGACCTCGGATACGTCGCCTTCCTCGGCGTCGGCGCCTACACCGCCGCCCTCGTCTCCGGATCGACCGCCTCCGTCCTCGACATCCACTTCCCCTTCTGGGCCGCCGTCCTCGCCGGAGCCATCGCCTCGCTCGTCTTCGGCGTCGTCATCGGCGCTCCGACCCTGCGACTGCGCGGCGACTACCTCGCCATCGTCACCCTCGGCTTCGGAGAGATCTTCCGCATCGCCATGGGCAACCTCGACGGCGCATCCGGCCCGCACATCACCAACGGCCCCAACGGCATCCCCAACATCCCCGACCTCGTGATCTTCGGATACGACTTCGGGGAGCCCCACAGCATCGGCGGATTCGAGGTCGCGGCCTTCGCGAACTACTTCCTGCTGATGCTGCTGGTCACCGCGCTGGTCGTGTTGGTCTTCAGCCGGGCCGGCAACTCCCGCATCGGACGCGCCTGGGTCGCCATCCGCGAAGACGAGACCGCCGCCACCGCCATGGGCATCAACGGCTTCCGCGTCAAGCTCATCGCCTTCGCCCTCGGCGCCACCCTCGCCGGAGTCGCCGGCACCGTCCAGGCGCACGTCCAGTACACCGTGGTCCCGGAGATGTACCAGTTCGCCGGCCCCGTCCCGCCCAACTCGGCCTTCCTCCTGGCGGCCGTCATCCTCGGCGGCATGGGCACGGTCACCGGTCCGCTCCTGGGCGCCTCGCTCCTCTACCTCATCCCCGCGAAGCTGCAGTTCCTCCAGGACTACCAGCTCCTCTTCTTCGGCATCGCGCTCATCCTGCTGATGCGCTACCGCCCCGAGGGCCTGATCCCCGACCGCAGGAAGCAGCTCGAGTTCCACGAGACCGGACAGCTCGACGTGCCCAAGGACCAAGGCCTGCCAGCAGGCGCCGTCGGCGTCACGAAGGCGGAGGCCTGACCGATATGACCACCACCACCGAGATCACCCCGGTCAACAGCACCAACGGCCAGCCCGTACTCAGCGCGACCGGCGTCACCATGCGATTCGGCGGCCTCACCGCCGTACAGTCCGTCGACCTCGAGGTCCGCCCCGGCGAGATCGTCGGCCTGATCGGCCCCAACGGCGCCGGGAAGACCACCTTCTTCAACTGCCTGACCGGGCTCTACGTGCCCACCGAGGGCAAGGTCCGCTACAAGGGCAGCGTGCTGCCCTCCAAGCCCCACCTGGTCACCAAGGCGGGCGTCGCCCGGACCTTCCAGAACATCCGGCTCTTCGCCAACATGACCGTCCTGGAAAACGTCCTCGTCGGCCGCCACACCCGCACCAAGGAAGGCCTCTGGTCCGCCCTGCTGCGCGGCCCCGGCTTCAAGAAGGCGGAGAAGGCCTCCGAGGAACGAGCCCTGGAACTCCTCGAGTTCACCGGACTCGCCGCGAAGAAGGACCACCTCGCCCGCAACCTCCCCTACGGCGAGCAGCGCAAGCTCGAGATCGCCCGAGCCCTCGCCAGCGACCCCGGCCTGCTGCTCCTCGACGAACCCACCGCGGGAATGAACCCCCAGGAGACCCGGGCCACCGAAGAGCTCGTCTTCGCGATCCGGCACCAGGGCACCGCCGTCCTCGTCATCGAGCACGACATGCGGTTCATCTTCAACCTCTGTGATCGGGTCGCCGTACTCGTCCAGGGCCAGAAGCTCGTCGAGGGCACCTCGGAGGAGGTCCAGGGGGACGAGCGCGTCATCGCCGCCTACCTCGGCACGCCGTTCGAGGGCGCGCCGGGCGACGAGGAGGTCGCCGAGGTCGAGGCGGCGGAGCGAGCGGCGGAGGCCGCCGAGCCGGTCCAGGCCGACGAGCCCGGCCAGCCCGCGGCGCCGGCTGCGAAACCGGAGTCCGAGGACAGGGCACCCGCCACCGCCGACGACGATGCGGCCCCCAGCACCAACGCCCGTAAGGAGGGCGACCAGTGACCGCACTGCTCGAAGTCGAGGACCTGCGGGTCGCCTACGGCAAGATCGAAGCCGTCAAGGGCATCTCGTTCAGTGTCGAGGCCGGCCAGGTCGTCACCCTCATCGGGACGAACGGCGCAGGCAAGACCACCACCCTGCGCACCATCTCGGGCCTCCTCAAGCCGCTCGCCGGCACGATCCGGTTCGACGGCAAGCCGCTGAACGGAACCCCCGCCCACAAGATCGTCGCGCTGGGCCTGGCCCACTCGCCCGAGGGACGGCACATCTTCCCCCGGCTGACGATCGCGGAGAACCTCCAGCTCGGTGCCTTCCTCCGGAACGACGGCGGAGGCATCAAGAAGGACATCGAGAAGGCGTACGACCTCTTCCCCATCCTCGGCGAACGCCGAAACCAGGCAGCGGGCACGCTCTCCGGCGGCGAGCAGCAGATGCTGGCGATGGGGCGGGCGCTGATGTCCCAGCCGAAGTTGCTGATGCTCGACGAGCCCTCCATGGGCCTCTCGCCGATCATGATGCAGAAGATCATGGACACGATCTCCGAGCTGAAGGCGCAGGGCACGACGATTCTGCTGGTCGAGCAGAACGCGCAGGCGGCCCTGTCGCTGGCCGACCATGGCCATGTGATGGAGATCGGCAAGATCGCTCTGTCCGGAAGCGGACAGGACCTGCTCCACGACGAGTCCGTCCGCAAGGCCTACCTGGGCGAGGACTGACCGCGAACGCCGAAGGGCCCGCACCGGCGTCGTCCGGTGCGGGCCCTTCGTATGCCCAGGTGCGGCACCCGGCTACGTGCCCTGCTTCTTCTCCTCGGCGTCCTCGATGACCGCCTCGGCGACCTGCTGCATGGACAACCGGCGGTCCATCGACGTCTTCTGGATCCACCGGAAGGCGGCGGGCTCGGTCAGGCCGTACTGCGTCTGCAGGATGCTCTTCGCCCGGTCGACGAGCTTGCGGGTCTCCAGACGCAGGGTGAGATCCGCGACCTCCTTCTCCAGCGCCTTCAGCTGGGTGAAGCGGGAGACGGCCATCTCGATGGCCGGCACGACATCGCTCTTGCTGAACGGCTTCACGAGGTACGCCATGGCCCCCGCGTCCCGGGCCCGCTCCACCAGCTCGCGCTGCGAGAAGGCGGTGAGCATCAGTACGGGTGCGATGCTCTCCTCGCCGATCTTCTCGGCCGCGGAGATGCCGTCGAGAATCGGCATCTTCACGTCGAGGATGACCAGATCGGGCCGGTGCTCACGAGCCAGTTCGACGGCCTTCTGGCCGTCCCCGGCCTCACCGACGACCGTGTAGCCCTCCTCCTCGAGCATCTCCTTGAGATCGAGGCGGATGAGGGCCTCGTCCTCGGCGATCACAACGCGGGGGGTCTGCGGCGGGACGTGCGACTGCTCGTCGTCGACGGGCGGCTCGGGCTCGGCGGCGCTCACGGGACTCCTCGTTCCAGGCAGGTGGTGCCCCATGAGCCTACCTAGCTCCTGTATGTTTGATGTGCGGCGCATCTCCGCTAACCTTCACTTCGAAGGAAGCCCCGGTAGTCCAGCGGGAGAGACACGGTGCTCAAACCACCGACAGCGTGGGTTCGAATCCCACCCGGGGCACTTACCTTCACTTCCTAGGTTCGCTACAGGTTGGCGATCTTCACTCGGCTCGGTGAACGCTTCTTCGAATCGGCTCGCGACGGCAAAGATCCTGCCAAATTCGCGGCCATGTACGATCTTGCAACGCGCAAGCGTGTCCTCGCCCTTGTCGACCAAGGACGCAGCCTCAACTCTGTGAGCAAGCAGACGGGGATATCCCGGGCCGCGATCCGAGACTGGCAAGTAAGAATCGAGCCCATCTCGCGTGCGACGGAGTGCCCGAGGTGTTCGCCGGATCCGCAACTACCGGAGCCCACTGACACCTACGCATACCTGCTCGGTCTATACCTCGGTGACGGCTGCCTCAGCGCTCAGTCGCGCGGTGGCTACGCCTTACGCATCTCATGCGCAGACGCCTGGCCCGGGCTCATCAATGCCTGCCGCGAGGCCATAAGGAGCGTCAGGCCGATGAATAGCGTGTGCCTCGTCCAGAACCAGGGCTGTGTCATGGTGACCAGTTACAGCCGACACTGGCCGTGCCTGTTTCCCCAGCACGGTCCAGGCAAGAAGCACGAGCGACCAATCGTCCTCGAGCCCTGGCAGCAACGGATCGTGGACACGCACCCGTGGGAGTTCATCCGCGGGCTCATCCACTCGGACGGCTGCCGGATCACCAACTGGACCGAGAAGACCGTGGGCGGCGAACGCAAGCGCTACGAATACCCCAGGTACTTCTTCACCAACAAGTCCGACCACATCCGACGTCTCTACGCAGACACACTCGACTACCTCGGTGTCGAGTGGAGACAGACGAACGCCTGGAGCATCTCTGTCGCCAAGTGCGGTTCCGTTGCCCTCATGGACGCGCACGTCGGGCCGAAGTACTGACCCGCGGGCCCGTCGCGCACACGGGTACGCGGCGGGTCGTTACTTCTGGAAGTCGTCCTCGCCGATGTGGTGGACGCGGACCAGGTTCGTCGAGCCGGGGACGCCGGGTGGGGAGCCCGCCGTGATGACGACGAGGTCGCCCTTCTGGCAGCGGCCGATCTTCAGAAGCTGCTCGTCGACCTGCTGGACCATCTCGTCCGTGGAGCCCACCTTCGGGCCGAGGAAGGTCTCCACGCCCCAGGTGAGGTTGAGCTGGGAGCGGGTCGCCGGCTCGGGGGTGAAGGCGAGGAGGGGGATCGGGGAGCGGTAGCGGGAGAGGCGGCGGACCGTGTCGCCGGACTGGGTGCAGGCGACCAGGAACTTCGCGCCGAGGAAGTCGCCCATCTCCGCCGCCGCGCGGGCCACCGCGCCGCCCTGGGTGCGGGGTTTGCTGCGCTCGGTCAGCGGCGGGAGCCCCTTCGCCAGCATGTCCTCCTCGGCGGCGGCGACGATACGGCCCATGGTCTTGACCGTCTCGACCGGGTACTTGCCGATGCTGGTCTCGCCGGACAGCATCACGGCGTCCGAGCCGTCCATCACCGCGTTGGCGACGTCGGAGGCCTCGGCGCGGGTGGGCCGGGATGCGTCGATCATCGAGTCGAGCATCTGGGTCGCCACGATGACGGGCTTCGCCATGCGCTTGGCCAGCTTGATGGCGCGCTTCTGGACCATGGGCACGGATTCCAGGGGCATTTCGACGCCGAGGTCGCCGCGGGCGACCATGATGCCGTCGAAGGCGTCGACGATGGCGTCGAGGTTGTCCACCGCCTGGGGCTTCTCGATCTTCGCGAGGACCGGGAGCCGGCGGCCTTCCTCGTCCATGATGCGGTGCACGTCGTCGATGTCGCGGCCGCTGCGGACGAAGGAGAGGGCGATGATGTCCGCACCGGTGCGAAGCGCCCAGCGCAGGTCTTCGACGTCCTTCTCGGAGAGGGCGGGGACGGAGACGGCGACGCCGGGGAGGTTGAGGCCTTTGTGGTCGGAGACGAGGCCGCCTTCGATGACCATGGTGTGGACGCGGGGGCCGTCGACCTTCGTGACTTCGAGGGTGACGCGTCCGTCGTCGACGAGGATGCGTTCGCCGCGGGTGAGGTCGGCGGCGAGGCCCTGGTAGGTGGTGCCGCAGATATGGCGAGTTCCCTCGATGTCTTCGGTGGTGATGGTGAACTCGTCGCCCCGTTCAAGGAGTACGGGGCCTTCGAGGAATCGGCCGAGGCGGATCTTCGGGCCTTGAAGGTCGGCGAGCACGCCGACGCTGCGTCCCACCTCGTCGGAGGCCGTGCGCACGTGGTGGTAGCGCTCCTCGTGGTCGGCGTATGTGCCGTGGCTGAGGTTGAGGCGGGCTACGTCCATTCCGGCCGCGACCAGTGCTTTGATCTGGTCGTACGTGTCGGTGGCGGGGCCCAGAGTACAGACGATCTTTGCTCGGCGCATGGTTCGAGCCTATGACCTACCGGCGGGTAGGGATTTGGTTGCACATGACTACTCAACGGCCTTTCCATGAAGGCTCATTGACAAGTGTTGAAAAGTGCATGGGGCCGCTCCGATGAGCGGTTCGGAGCGCCCCCGGGCCAGGCGCATAGCGGATCCTCCGGCAACGCCTGGCGTCCGCGCCTTCACTCAGAGTCGCGGCGGCGACATCGTGAAGCGGGCGTTGACGTGGGCGTAGACGGTCTGGCGCTGCGGCTCGAGGTCCAGCGGCGGTGCCTCGGCGCCCTGCATCGCGGCACGGGTGACCCCCGGCGGCGCCGCCATGGCGACGGGCACGACGCTCTCCGCTCCTTCGTCGGCCAGCTCGACGAGCGCCACGAGCTCCGCGCCGAGCGCCCCCGCGTACTCGCGGGCGCGCTGCACCGCCTCCCGCACCGCCTGTTGCCGCGCGTCGCGGTGAGCGGGCGAATCCGGGCGCAGCGCCCACCACGGTCCGCTGACGCTGGTGAGTTCCAGGTCGGCGAGCCGGGTCACGAGTTCGCCGAGCGCGGTGAAGTCCACGAGTGTCGCGGTCACGTGGACGCGCCCGTGATAGGCCCGGACCCGCTCCCCGCGTCCCTTGTGCGTCAGCTGCGGGGTGATGGCGAATGCGCCGGTCTCCACCTTCTCGACCGCCTCGCCGTAGGACTTGACGAGGTCCAGTACGGCGGTGTTGCGCCGGGTCAGGTCATCGAGCGCGCCGCGCCGGTCGCTGCCGCGGGCGTTGACCGTGATGCCGATCCGGGCGATCTCCGGGTCGACTTCGAGCTGTGCCTCACCGCGGACCGCGACCCGCGGGGTCTCGGGGGTGCCGTACGGGGTGGGCGTGGATGTGGTCGTCATGCGGCCACTCTTGCAGGTCGGCACCGGCCGCTGCTCACACGTGACGGAGTTGCACGGTGGGGACGGGGCCGTCGCCCCGCCGCCGCCGAGTCGTGTCCGCGCCGTCCAGACCGAAGGTGGTGAAGGCGGTGCGGGCGGGCAGCGGGTAGGGCACGTCGCCCGGCTTTCCGGCGGCCGCCAGGGAGTTGAGGATGGTGGCGCTGCGCCAGGCGGCGAGGCCCAGGTCGGGGGCGCCCACGCCGTGGGTGTGCGTCTCCGCGTTCTGTACGTACACCGAGCCCCTGACGGCGCGGTCCATGATCAGCCGGTGGTGCTCGTCGATCCGGGGCCGTTCGGAGGCGTCCCGGCGCAGATACGGGTCCAGCGGCCCGATGAGATGGTCGAGGCGGCGTTCGCGGTAGCCGGTGGCGAGCACCACGCCGTCGGTGGTGATACGGGAGCGGGTGCCCTGCTGCCCATGCTCCAGGTGGAGTTCGACGCGGCTGGTGCCGACCCGTCCGGCCGTGCGCACGGTGACGCCGGGGGTGAGGACGACATCCGGCCAGCCGCCGTGCAGGGTGCGCCGGTAGAGCTCGTCGTGGATGGCGGCGAGCGTGTCGTGGTCGATTCCCTTGTACAGCTGCCACTGCCGGGGCAGGAGCTCATCGCGTACCCGCTCGTGCAGGCCGTGAAAGAAGCGGGTGTAGTCGGGGGTGAACTGCTCCAGGCCCAGTTTGCTGTATTCCATGGGCGCGAAGGCCGGGGTGCGGGCCAGCCAGGTCAGCTGCTCGCGTCCGGCGGGCCGGTCCCGCAGCAGGTCGAGGAAGACCTCGGCGCCCGACTGGCCCGAGCCGATGACGGTGACGTGCTCGGCCCCGACCAGCCGGTCCCGGTGGGCGAGGTAGTCCGAGGAGTGGATGACGGGGACGGCGGGAGCGTCGGCGAGCAGGCGCAGCGGCTCCGGGACGTAGGGGGCCGTGCCCACGCCGAGGACGATGTTGCGGGCGTGGGTACGGCCGAGGGCTTCGGCTTCGCCGTCGGCGTCGACTTGGGTGAAGTCCACTTCGAACAGCTGCCGTTCGGGGTTCCAGCGGACGATGTCGACGTGGTGTCCGAAGTGCAGTCCGGGCAGCTGTTCGCTGACCCAGCGGCAGTAGGCGTCGTACTCGGCGCGTTCGATGTGGAAGCGCTGGGCGAAGTAGAACGGGAACAGCCGGTCGCGGGTGCGCAGGTAGTTGAGGAAGGACCAGGGGCTGGCGGGGTCGACGAGGGTCACCAGGTCGGCGAGGAAGGGGACCTGGATGGTGGTGCCGTCGATGAGCAGCCCGGGGTGCCAGTGGAACGCGGGCCGCTGGTCGTAGAAGGCGGTGGACAGGTCCGGGACGCCGTGGGCGAGGGCGGCGAGGGACAGGTTGAAGGGGCCGATGCCGATGCCCACCAGGTCCAGGGGCTGTTCGGTCGTGGTGGTCATCGGTGGCGGCTTCCTTCCACGATCTTGAGCAAGGCTTCGAGGTCGGGTGGCCGGGTGTGCGGGTTGAGCACGGTGGCCTTGAGCCAGAGCTTGTCGGTGCCGTCGCGATGGTCGGTGGCTCGAGCCCGGCCGAGGACGGCGAGCCCGCCGGCGAGCAGGGTGCGGCGGAGGTCGGCGACCTGCTCGTCGGAGGCGCTGGCGGGGCGGAAGAGGATGGTACTGAGGGTGGGCCGCTCGTAGAGGTCGAAGTCGGGGTGGGCGTCGACGAGATCGGCGAAGCGCTGGGCGGCGGCGCAGGTGTGCTCGATGAGCCCGGCGAAGCCGGTGCGGCCGAGTGCCCGGAGACTGACGGCGATCTTGAGCACGTCGGGGCGGCGGGTGGTACGGAGCGAGCGGCTGAGGAGGTCGGGGATCCCGGCGTCGGTGTCGTCCTGGGGGTTGAGGTAGTCGGCGCGGTGGGCGAGGGGGGCGAGGGCCGCTGTGTCGGGGACGGCCAGGAGGCCCGCGGGGATCGGCTGCCAGCCCAGTTTGTGCAGGTCGAGGGTGACGGAGTCGGCGCGGGTGAGTCCGTCGAGCCGGTTGGCGAGGGTGTGGCTGAACAGCAGGGGTGCGCCGTAGGCGGCGTCGACGTGGAGCCGCACGGTATGGGCGGCGCAGACGTCCGCGAGCTGTGGGAGGGGGTCGATCTCGCCGGTGTCGGTGGTGCCGGCGGTGGCGACGGCGAGCAGCGGACCGCTGAGTCCGCCGAGGGCGGTGTCGAGGGCGGTGGGGCTGAGGACGCCGGCGGGGGTGGGGAGGACGACGGGTTCGGGGAGGCCGAGGAGCCAGGCGGCGCGTCGGACGCTGTGGTGGGCGTTGGCGCCGCAGACGACCTGGAGGGGGCCGGTGTCCCGGTGGATTTCGCGCGCGATCAGCAGGGCGATCTGGTTGGACTCGGTGCCTCCGGTGGTGATGAGCGCATCGGGCGCGTCGCCTTTGGGGTAGACCTCGGTGGCCAGGCCCCGGCAGACCAGGTTTTCGAGGGTGGACGCGGCGGGGGCCTGGTCCCAGGAGTCCATGGAGGGGTTGAGGGCGCTGGCCGCGAGGTCGGCGGCGACGGCGACGGCGAGCGGCGGGCTGTGGAGATGGGCTGCGCAGCGCGGGTCGGCGGGGTCGGCGGCGCCTTCGGTGACGGCTTCCACGAGGGCGCGGAGCGCGGCGTCGGGGCCGATGCCGACTTCGGGGATGAGCGGTTCGGCCGCGGTCTGCATCCGGTGGGCCACTGCCTCGGGGCCGCCGGCCGCGATGGGTCCGCTGCGGGCGGCGGCCCCGGCGGTGAGGGCGTCGAGGACGGTGTCGAGCAGGGGCCGTAGCTGCCGGGGGCCGTCCGCCCCTCCCGCGAGCGGAATGGCAGGGGTGCCGTGGGCGCCGTCGGGCGGCTTGGGCATGGGGATGTCCTTCGGTGGGGTGCGTCGGCCGAGGGGACGTACCGGCAGCGCCGGGGCCCTCCCTGTTAGCTGGGGGAGGGTCCCAGTCTGGGCGTGGCTGCCTTGGTGCGTCCGGAGAGCACAACGATCGGACCCGAAAGTGGTACCGCCACGCGGACGGGCTCCCGCCTCCCTGTGCTCGGCCCGGGCGCGCGGGGCGCCGAGGAAGCGGGGAGGTGGGCGGCGGGGCTCAGCGGGAGTTCACGCCGTCCCGGACGCGCAGGCCGCGGCGCAGATCGTCCAGTTGGTCGGCGAGTCTGCGGCGCAGCGCCGGGATGGGGTCGCTGTCGCGGAGGCACTTCTCCCCCAGGCGCAGGGTCTCGGCCTCTACCGCGTGGGCCGGGAAGGCGTAGCGGGCCAGGACCTCGGCGATGGCCGGGCCGCGGCGGGCGGCGGCGGCCACGGCCGCGGGGTAGTAGCGCGGCACGTAGTCCCGTGTGAGGTCGTGCTGTTCGGGCTGCCAGAAGCCCTCGGCGGTGGCGGTGACGAGGTACGCGGACAGTTCGTCGTGCTCGAACATCGCGGCCCAGGCGGCTTTCTTGGCCCGGGGGTCCGGGAGGGCGGCCCGGCAGCGGGCGGCGCCTTCCTGGCCGGTGGCACTGGGGTCCCGGCTGAGCTCGGCGTCGATGTCGGCCGTGGTCGCGGCGCCGAGGACCGAGAGCCGCTGCAGGGTCCGCCAGCGCAGTTCGGGGTCGAGTTCGGGACCGCCGGGGACCGCGCCGGTGGTGAGCCACTCGTGCAGCGTGTCGGGGTCGAGGGAGCTGTCGATGAAGGTGCGTACGGCGGTGAGCCGCAGGCCCGGCCCGGAGCCGTCCTCGGTGATCCGGAGCAGGTCGCGGCAGGTGGCGCGGAGGGTGGACAGCGCGGCCGGGCGGGTCTCCGCCGGCAGGAAGCAGTCGGTGACATGGGCGGAGGCGAAGGCCAGTACGCCCTGCACGATGGCGTTGTCCGGCTCGTTCGGGAGGTGGGCGCGGGCGGCGTCGAGGTAGGCGGCGGGCGGGAGGTGGCCGTCGCGGACCATGTCGCGAGCGGCGTTCCAGATCACCGCGCGGGTGAGGGGGTCCGGGAGCCGGGAAAGGGAACGGACGACGGTGTTCCAGGAGTTGGGGTCGAGGCGGATCTTGGCGTAGGTGAGGTCGCCGTCGTTGAGCAGGAGCAGGTCGGGGCGGGGTCCGGGGACGATGAGCGGCTGCGGGTCGCCGTCCTGGGGGATGTCGATGTCGAACCGGTCGCGGAGCGCGAGGTCGCCGGACCCGCCGGGGACGTGGACGTACCCGCCGGCGTTGATGCGGTGCGGTCTGCTGCCGGTGTGCTGCACGGCGAGCCGCCATCCGGCGCCGTCCTCCTCCACGTCGGCGGTGAGGGTGTCGACGCCGGTGGTGCGCAGCCACCGTTCGGCCCACGCGTGCACGTCGCGCCCGGAGGCGCGGGCGAGGGAGTCGATGAAGTCGGCGAGGGTGGCGTTGCCGAAGCGGTGCCGGGCGAGGTGGTCGTTGATGCCGGCGAGGAAGTCCGGCTCGCCGAGCCAGGCGACGAGTTGACGGAGTGCGGAGGCGCCTTTGGCGTAGGAGATGCCGTCGAAGTTGAGGAGTGCGGAGGCGGTGTCGGGTACGGCGTCGGGGTCCGGGGCGACGGGGTGGGTGGAGGGGCGCTGGTCCGCGTCGTAGCCCCAGCCCTTGCGGGCGACGGCGAAGCTGGTCCACGTGCCGGTGAAGTCCGTGGCCCCGGTGAGGATCTGGAAGCCCATGTACTCGGCGAAGGACTCGTTCAGCCAGATGTCGTCCCACCACTTCAGGGTGACCAGATCGCCGAACCACATGTGCGCCATCTCGTGCGCGACGACCATGGCGCGGGTCTGCCGCTCGGTGTCGGTGACGGCGGAGCGGTAGACGAACTCGTCGCGGAAGGTGACCAGTCCCGGATTCTCCATGGCGCCGGCGTTGAACTCGGGCACGAACGCCTGGTCGTACGAGTCGAAGGGGTACGGCTCGGCGAACTTCTGGTGGTAGCGGTCGAAGCAGCGCCGGGTGATGTCGAAGAGCTCCTCGGCGTCGGCGTCGAGGTGCGGCGCGAGGGAGCGCCGGCAGTGGAGGCCGACGGGCAGCCCGGCGTGCTCGGTGCGCACGGAGTGCCACGGCCCTGCGGCGACGGCGACGAGGTAGGTGGAGATACGGGGCGTGGGGGCGATCGTCCAGCGTCCCGGCTCCGTCTGCCGGGCGATCCCGTTCCCCAGGACGCTCCAGCCGTCCGGCGCGGTGACGGCGACGTCGAAGGCGGCCTTCAGGTCGGGCTGGTCGAAGGCGGCGAAGACCCGCTGCACGTCGTCGAGGAAGAGCTGGGTGTAGAGGTACGTCTCGCCGTCGGCGGGGTCGGTGAAGCGGTGCATGCCCTCGCCGGTGTGCGAGTAGCGCATGTCCGCTTCTACCCGGAGCTCGTGCGGGCCTGCCACGAGGGCGAGGGGGAGCCGGTTGCCGTCGAGCGCCGCCGGGTCGAGCGCCTGCCCGTCGAGCACGGCCCGGTGCAGGGCCGCGGGCTTCAGCTCAACGAAGGTGTCCGCGGCGTGGCGCGCGGTGAAGCGGATGACAGTGGTGGAGCCGAAGACCTGCTCACCGCGGGTGAGGTCCAGGTCGACGGTGTAGGCGTGGACGTCGAGGAGCTGGGCTCGGGTCTGCGCTTCGTCGCGCGTCAGTGCGGGCATGGGGCCATGCTGCCTGATGCCCTGCGGACTGCGTATGGGATTATTCCGGCCGTACGCGCGGTCTTTCCAAGAAGGCCCAGATGGTGAAGCGCGGGCGGGAGTTGGGCACTTCGGGGGCGTTGGGCGGCGACGGGATGGTTCGCTGGCGGCCGGTCCGCCGTGGACCGGTGGCGTGGCGTGGATCAGCCGGTCACGGCTGCGGGATCCGCCCGGCCCGTTGCCGGCCGTTCCCGGAGTCGGCGGCGATCGTCTCGTGGTGCCGGATCACCTCGGCGATGATGAAGCCCAGGAACTTCTCGGCGAAGGCCGGGTCCAGCTTGGCGTTCTCGGCGAGCTGGCGCAGCCGGACGATCTGCCGGGCCTCGCGGTCCGGGTCCGCCGGGGGCAGATGGTGCTGGGCCTTGAGACGGCCGACCTGCTGGGTGCACTTGAAGCGCTCGGCCAGCATGTGGACGACCGCCGCGTCGATGTTGTCGATGCTGTCGCGCAGCCGCTCCAGCTCGGCCCGGACGGCCTCGTCGGCGATGTCGCCGGTGTTCGCGGACTGGCCAGGCTGGTCGTGCTGGTCGGGCTGGTCACTCATCAAGCGGGCTCCGATGGCGCGGTGGCGGATCACATGCGGCGGACGGCTCACCGTAACAGGGCCCGCACCTCGCGCCGTAGCGTGCACCGCAGGCCAGAGTCGGTACACGGGCCGGGACAGACAGGTCCGGCGCCCGCGCGCGGACGCACGGGCGCCGGATGGAGCTGTCGTCTGCGAACTGTGGTGTACGGGTCAGCCGCCGAGCTGGGCCGCCCCGGCCTCGATGTCCTTCGCGAAGTGGCTCACCTCGGTGTAGACGCCGGGCTTGCCGGGCCGGGCGCAGCCCTCGCCCCAGCTGACTATCCCGACCTGGATCCAGGCGCCCGCGTTGTCCTTGCGGAACATCGGACCGCCGGAGTCACCCTGGCAGGTGTCCACGCCGCCGGTGTCCATCTTGCCGGCGCAGATCTCCTCGGCCGTCACCAGGTCCTTGTACGAGCCGCCGGCGCTCTTGCAGGTGGCGTCGTCGACGAAGGGCACCTCGGCCTTGAGCAGATACCGCTGCTGGTTGCCGCCTTCCCGGTCGGCGCCCCAGCCCGCGACGGTGAAGGTGCCGTTGTCGTAGTCCGTGCTCTTGGCGATCTGCAGGGTCGGGAGGTCGATCGGCTGGGCGAGCTTGATCAGCGCCCAGTCCTTGCCCGTGCCGTTGTAGCCAGGGGCCTGGAGGACCCGGGTGGACTTGACCTTGACGGCGCTCGAGTCCTGGAGGTCCACGACCCCGGCGGTGGCTGTGATGCCGGTGTTCGAGCCCGAGCCCCTCACGCAGTGGGCCGCGGTGAGGACGATGGTCTTGCTGTAGAGAGCGCCGCCGCATCCCATGGACAGGCGCACCATGAAGGGGAACTCGCCCTTGGCGGCGGGCTTGCCGCCCACGACGGGCGGTGCCGCACCGGCGTCGGCGGGCTGTGCCTGGGCCATGTTCGGCTGCAGGCTCACGGCCGCCAGCACGACGGCACCGGCCGCTGCTGCTCTCTTCAGGGTCTTGACGAGGGTGTTCAACGGATGTCCTTTCGTGGGGGGTCTGCACGCCTTGACGAGCGCATGCCAACGAGGAGGACGGAGAAAACCGCCGCAAGGTTGTCTCGAGCCGCGGCGGCGCGTGGAACGTCCGGATCCCGGGGGCATGAGTCCGTAATGGGCGCCTTTGGATTATCCGGATGCGGTCGCGCGCATGACAAGAGTTCCCAACCGGCCAATTCCTGGCCGGTTTTCACGCCGATCCGCCCCGCCGGGCACCTGCTCGGCGTACCAGGGGCCCGCGGCCGCGCCGGCCGCACCCTGCACAGGCTCCCCCAGCTACCGCTGGGTGGTGCCCCCAGGCCCGCGCCCGGCCGGCGCACGACCGTACAGTTGACGCGTGGGAACCGGCAGCGACGTCGTGCACGGCTATCCGCACGTCGAGACCGTGCGGTCGGCCATCACCGCCCTCTACCGGCGGCTGTCGTACGACACCGTGCGCACCTTCTCCACCAGCGTCATCCCCGCCGAGGTGGCCTTCGCCGACAACGACGACCTCTACCTCGGGGTGCAGCGCGTGGCCAGGACAATGGTCCAGCACCTGCGCCTCCCGGACGCCCGCATGATCGTCAGCTTCCGGGACATGCACCACGCCGCGAATGTGGAACTCGCCGCGGGGCCGGAGTACTTCATCGAGCTGAACAGCCGCTTCAAGACCCATCGCCGGGACATCGGAGCCGCGCTCGCCCACGAGGTGACGCATATCTATCTGCACCGCCTCGATCTGTCCCTCGGCGGCACCCGCGACGACGAGATCCTGACCGACACGGTGGCGACGTACCTGGGAGCGGGCTGGCTGCTGCTCGACGCCTACCGCGAGGACTCGGTGTCCTCGCAGAAGCTGGGCTATCTCACCCCGGAGGAGTTCGGGTACGTCCTCGCCAAGCGGGCACTGGTCTTCGGCGAGGAGCCGTCGATCTGGTTCACCAGCCCGCAGGCGTACACCGCGTACACCGCCGGGATGGCGCTCGCCCGCCGCGACGGCCGGCAGCCGCCGCTGACCGCCTCCGGCTGGATGGGCCGCCACCGCTACGCCAAGGACCGGCGTTCGAGCCAGGAGCGGCACGGCACCGGGCCCGCCCCGGCGCCGCCACCCCCGGGGGCCGCCTACGCCTTCGAGGGGACGGGGCCGCTGCGGGTCACCTTCCCGTGTCCGACCTGCCACCAGCGCATCCGTGTGCCCGTGCGGGGACGGGTACGGGCGCGCTGCGGGCTGTGCCGTACGGTTCTGGACTGCGACACCTGAAGGGAGCGCCCGCCGCGATGACCACCTCCCGCGCCGAAGGCCCGGCCGACCCAGCACCGGGCGCCACTGCCCGGCCCCCGACGATCGCCGACGTCGCGCGGGCCGCGGGGGTCTCACGGACGACCGTTTCGCACGCCCTCAACAACCTCGGCAAGGTCGACCCGCGCACCCGAGAGCGGGTGAAGAAGGCCGCCGCCGAGCTGGGCTACCGTCCGAACCTCCGGGCGCAGCGGCTGCGCCGCGGCCAGGCCCGGGCGATCGCGCTCGCCTCCTCCATGCCCTTCGCGGTGGCGGGCGGGCCGTCCCGCCTCGGCTTCTACATGGAGGTCGCGGCCGCCGCGGCGGAACGCGCGCTGGTGCACGACTTCGCGCTCGTGCTCGTCCCGCCGGTGCAGTCCGCGACAGGTCTGAACTCCGTCGACATCGACGGCGCGATCGTCGTCGAGCCCGAGGACGACGACGTGGCGGTGGCACAGCTGCGCGAGCGCGGGCTGCCGTACGTCGCGCTGGGCCGCCAGGTCGCGGCGGAGGCCGACGCCCCGTACGTGGATCTGCGGGCGGGCGCGGTCACCGAGCTGCTGCTGGCCCATCTACGGGCGCAGGGCGCGCGCCGCCCCGCACTCATCACCGGTGCGAGCACCCGCCACTCCTCCGTGGACGCGCGCGCCGCGTACGCACGCGTGGCCGAGGCCGAGGGCTGGCCTCCGGTGTCCGCGACCGCCCCCGAGGCGGGCGGCGAGGAGGCGGGGTACGCGTGCTGTGCCGCGCTGCTGGACGAGCATCCGGAAACCGACGCGGTCTGCGCCATGGTCGACGCCTTCGCGGTGGGCGCGGTCCGCGCGATCAAGGACAGCGGCCGCGGGATCCCGGACGACGTCATGGTCGTCACCCGCTACGACGGGCTGCGCGCCAAGACGTGCGAGCCGCCGCTGACGGCGGTGGACCTGCACCTGGACCGGGCGGCCGCTGACGCGGTCGAACTCTTGCTGGCCCGCCTCCGCGGCGACACCACCCCCACGGTCCTCTCGGCGCCCACGCCGACAGTCGTCCCGCGGGCCTCCTCCCTGCGCACGGGCTGACGCCCCGGTGCGCGCTCAGACGCCCAACATGAGCACGATGCCCGACGCGAGGGCGAAGGTCAGGACCATGACGCGCATGCGGTCCGCGTCGACGCGGTGGTGGACGAGGCGGCTGAGCCAGGCGCCGAACGCCAGGGCGGGCAGGACCAGCAAGGTGGGCCAGAGCTGGTCGGCGTGCCCCCGCCCCGTCCCGAACAGCAGCCCCAGCGACGCCACTTCGCCGACCAGGAAGCACACCGCGACCGTCGAGCGCAGCTCCGCGGGCGGACGGTGCTGGTAGACCAGGGCGAGCGGCGGGCCGCCCACGCCGGTCGCGGTCTCGGTGAGGCCGGTGACCGCCCCGGCGCCCAGATACGCGCCACGCCCAGGGGTGAACGCCGGGGCGGCCAGGCTCGCCATCGCGGCGAGCACGGTCGAGGCACCGACGAGCAGGCCCAACCGGCGCTCCGGGACCGCCCAGAGCAGCACCAGCCCGAGCGGCGTCGCCGCCAGCCGCGCCGCCGTGATCCAGCCCGCGCCGCTCAGGTCGAGGCTGGCCCGCTCGCGCCACGCGACGTACAGATTCAACGGGACCATCGCCGCCAGCAGGAACACGGGCAGTACCCCCGGCGCCAACAGCCCTGCCACCGGCGCCACGATGAGCGCGAAGCCCACCCCGCTCGTGCCCTGGACGAAAGCCGCGACGGCGACGGTGGCGGCGAGGAGAGCCAGTACCTCCGCACTCACCGGGCCGCGCTCCGCGGCGCGGACTGCGCGGCGTCGTTCCGCTCCGCGCGGTGCTGCGACGACGTGAGGTGGACCCGGATGACCGGCGCCCGCAGCACCGTCTCGCGGCCGGCGGCGGCCGCCCGCTCGACCAGCTCGTGGCCGTCCCAGTCGACCGGCCAGCCCTGCCACATGCGCAGCCGCCCGGCGACGAACACCGCGCTGATCTGGTCCCGGTTGGCCAGCCGTACGAGCTCCCACGGCAGGTCCCAGGACGGGCGCAGCTCGGGCACGTTGATGTCGACGAGCAGGAAGTCGGCCGCGGCCCCGACGGCGATCCGCCCGGTCAGCGCCCCGAGACCGACGGCGTCGGCGCCTCCGGCCGTGGCGTGTTCCAGCCACGTCCAGCCCGCGCCGCAGGAGGAGTCGCCACTGCTGAGGCCGTACGCGATGCGCTGGGCGAACTCAGCCGCGTCCACGAGCCGGAAGGCGTCGCCCCGCGTGCCGTCGGTGCCGAGCCCGAAGCGGATGCCCAGTTCGGCCATGGCGGTGGCCGGGGCGACGGCGTTGCCCTTCCAGGCACTCGCGACCGGGTTGTAGCTGACGGCCGCCCCGCTGTCGCGCAGCAGAAGCAGCTCGGCGGGAGTGAGCAGGGTGGCGTGCGCGGCGAGGAGCTGCGGGCCGAGCGCGCCGACGTGGTGCAGATACTCCAGCGGCCGCAGCCCGTGCCGTACGAGGGACCGCTCGACGGCGGCGAGATGTTCGTTGACGTGGATCTGGACGACGGCGTCGGCCTCAGCGGCCAGCCGGGAGACCGTGCGGAGGGTGTTCGCGGAGCCGGCCTCGGGGACCGAGACGGCCAGCGACGGGTGCACCAGGTCCGTACTCTCGTAGCGCGCCAGGTGCTTGTCGGCGGCGGTCAGGATCTCCGCCGGGTCGGCGCCGGGGCTCGCGGCGTCGTTGTCGTTGCAGACGAGCCCGAGGACACAGCGGATTCCGGCGTCGGCGGTCGCCCGGGCGACCGCGTCCACGTCGACGGGTGCTCGGGTCCCGGCGTCGGCGACGGTGGTGAACCCTCCGCGCAGCGCTTCCAGCGCGGCCAACTTCGCGGCCAGATACGCCGATTCCTCGTCGAGCGCTCCCTCCAGCGGCACCCACACCCGGCGGAAGATCTCGGAGGGTTCACCGAAGGCGAGCGCGGAGCCGAAGCTCTGGGTGAGGTGGTGGTGGGTGTCGATGAAACCGGGCATGAGGGCCTGGCCCGGCATGCGCACCGGGGCGAGCCAGGCGTGCTCGCGCTGCAGCCGCGCCGTCGGCCCGACTGCCCGGAACACCCCGCCGTCCACGACAACCGCGTGGTCGTGCACCGGCCCTTCGGGGGCGAGCAGGACGTCCGGTACGAGCAGCAGGGACTCGGCGGACAGGGAGCCGGGGGGCGGCGTGCTCATCGATGGCTTTCTTTCTGTCGGGGCTGTCCGGACCGGAGTCGTACGGGCCGGAGTTGTACGGACCGGAGCCGTTCGGGCCGCAGTCGTACGTGGTGGAAGAGGACGTTGAGAACGCCGGCGGTGAACGCCCCGACCGCGACGCCGTTCTCCAGGAGGATGCGGACGTTCGGCGGGAACCCGCCGTAGACGCCGGGGATGAGGATCGGCAGCAGGCCGAGGGCGATGGCGGTCGCGCAGATGAAGGTGTTGGCGTGGTCGTCGAGACGCGCGCGGCCGAGCATCTGCACGCCCAGCACCGTGATCACCGCGAACACCACCATCGCGGTGCCGCCGACCACCGCCGACGGGATGGCGCTGATGGCCCGCGTGACAGGGGCGACGAAGCCGATGGCGACGAGGACGACCCCGGCCGCGGCCGTGACGAACCGGCTGCGGACTCCGGTGACGCGGACGATGCCGATGTTCTCGCCACTCGTGACCAGCAGCGGAAGGCCGAAGAAGCCGCCGAGGAAGGAGGTGACCGCGTCGCCGCGAATGGTCCCCGGTACCTCCCGCCGTGGGTCGATCTCCTTGCCGACGGCCTCGGCGTTGATCACGGTCTGCCCAGTGGCCTCTGCCATCGAGGCGATGCTGTAGAGCAGCAGTGGCAGCGAGGCGATCAGGCTGAATTGAGGCGTGCCGAACGGCAGCAGCTGCGGCGCGTGCAGCAGCCCGCCCTCGGCGACCAACCCGAAGTCGACGCTGCCGAGCAGGAACGCCAGCACAGTGCCGGCCACGAGCCCGAGCATGACGGCCAGTTGACGCAGCAGGCCGCTGCACAACCGGTAGAAGGCGATGGTGAAGCCGATCGTCGCCAGGCCGAGCGCGAGGTTGGTGGTGTCGCCGAAGCCGGGCGTGCCGGGTCGCCCGGTGACGAGCAGTGCGCCCACCTTCACCAGGTTCACACCGACGATGACGATCATCGTGCCGATGACCAGGGCGGGAAAGTACTTCAGCAGGCGCGAGAAGACCGGCAGCACGACGAAGTAGAAGAGCCCGGTGAGGATCACCGCGCCGGTCGCGGTGCGCACGCCGTGCTGCTCTGCGATCGCCAGGAAGAGCACGATCGGTGCGCCGCCCGGCAGCATGACGAACGGCAGCCGGGCCCCGATGCGCCAAGGTCCCAACGACTGGATCAGCGATCCGAGACCGGAGAGGACGAACGCGGCCGAGAGCAGGTCGACGGTCAGCTCGGCGGACAGTCCGAGCGTGGCGCTCACCAGGAAGACGCTGGAAATCGGCGTCGCGGCCATCACGAGGACGTGCTGGATGCCGAAGAGCAGCACCTTGGAGAGCGGGCGGCGTTCGTCGACGGGGTGGGTCGGTGTGCTGGTGGTGCAGGGTGCCGAGGGTGTTGCCATGTACGAGCTCCGTTCGGCTCGGTCCGGCGGATGCAGGGGCCAAATCGATTTGGCCAAATCGATTTGGCGCCCAGTATGGAGAGCGCCGGCGGGGAGCGTCAATGCCTCCGGCAGGACTCGGCCCCGGGCTCGGACCGGGCTCGCGCAGCACCGCGGGGCCGACCCCGGGACCGCACCTCGAGTCGCATTCTGCTTCCGCCCCGAGTCGCATCCTGGGCCCGGGCGGCGCAACCTGGATATCAGGTTGGAGGTCTTTCGATGAGCACGCTCGAAGAGCAGATCGACATCGACGTACCGGCGAAGGTGGCCTGGGACTGCCTCCACCGCGTGGAGGACTACCCGCACTTCGTAGGAGGGGTCCGCAAGGCCCGCACGGCCGGCGCACACCAGGCTCACTTCGACATCGACGCCGGTGACCGGGTTTATGAGCTTGACGCCGAGATACTCGACCGGGGCCAGGGGCGGCTGATGATGTGGCGGACCACGTCGGGAGCCCATCTTGCGGGCACCTTCTCCGTCCTGCCGCTCGACCCCGAGCACACCCGAGTCCAGGTGCGAGTGGAGTACGACCCGGACACGGTCAAGGAGGAATTCGGCGGCCCGAAGGGATTCGCGCAGGCGAGCGCGATCGAACGGCTTGTCCGCGACGACTTGCGGCAGTTCAAGGACCTGGCGGAGCGGAAGCAAGACGAAGGAAAGGACCGGCCATGGCCACGACAGAAAACCTGAGGGCCCGCGACGTCATGCACGAGGGCACCCAGTGCGTCGGAGAGAACGAGACCCTGCTGGATGCCGCGCGCATGATGCGTGACCTCGACGTCGGCTGCGTCCCGATCTGCGGCACGGACAACCGGCTCAAGGGCATGATCACCGACCGCGACATCGTGATCGGCTGTTGCGCGGAGGACCGGAACCCGCGGGAGGTGAAGGCCTCCGAATTCTCCGGTGTGCTGCACTGGATCGACGCCGACGCCCCCATCACCGAGGTCCTGGATCTGATGGAGACCCATCAGATCAAGCGCGTCCCGGTGATCGACGTACGCAACAGCCACCGGCTGATCGGCATGATCAGCGAGCAGAACCTCGCAAGGAACATCAGCGACGCGCAGCTTGCGGAGTTCGTCGAGCGCGTCTACGCCTGACGGCCCGGCACTGCCGGGACGGTCTCGGCATCACCGGGACCAGCGCCGGGGGCCGTGCTCCCCGGCGCCGCCGGCACAATCCACGGCCGCAGCGCGCGCCACCCGACGCGGAACAGGCCGCGGCGCCTGCCTCCGGTGCGGTCGGGGTGAGACAGGCGCCGCGGTTCCCGTCCGTACGCCGTTGTACGGAACAGCTGAGGCGGCCGGGCGGATCCGGCGCTCAGACCGTCAAGGCACGGTCCGTCGGCCGGATCGGGGCCGGCAGGGAGCTGGCCCCGGTGAGGTACCGGTCGACACCACGCGCCGCGGAGCGGCCCTCGGCGATCGCCCAGACGATCAGCGACTGGCCGCGGCCCGCGTCACCGGCGACGTAGACGCCGGGCACATTGGTCGCGAAGTCGGCGTCGCGCGCGATGTTGCCGCGGGCGTCCAGCTCCAGGCCGAACTGCTGGACCAGGCCGTTCTCCTGGTCGGTGCCGGTGAAGCCCATGGCCAGCGTGACCAGTTGGGCCGGGATCTTCCGCTCGGTGCCCGGCTTCTGCTCGAGCTTTCCGTCCTTGAACTCGACCTCGATCAGGTGCAGGAACTGCACGTTCCCGTCCTCATCACCCTCGAAGTGAGTGGTGGAGACGGAGTACACGCGCTCGCCGCCCTCCTCGTGCGCCGAGGTGACCTTGTAGAGCATCGGGAACGTCGGCCACGGCTGGGTGGCGTTCCGGTCCTCGCCCGGCTTGGGCATGATCTCCAGCTGGGTCACGGAGGCCGCGCCCTGCCGGTGGGCCGTACCGACGCAGTCCGCGCCGGTGTCGCCGCCGCCGATGACGACGACGTGCTTGCCCTCGGCGGTGATCGGCGGCGCGACGTAGTCGCCCTCCTGGACCTTGTTGGCGAGCGGCAGGTACTCCATCGCCTGGTGGATGCCGTTCAGCTCGCGCCCCGGCACCGGCAGGTCGCGCGGCATCGTGGCGCCGGCCGCGATGACGACCGCGTCATAGCGCTTGCGCAGCTTCGCCGCGTCGACGTCCCGGCCGATCTCCACACCCGTACGGAACTTGGTGCCCTCCGCGCGCATCTGCTCGATACGGCGGTTGATGTGGCGCTTCTCCATCTTGAACTCGGGGATGCCGTAGCGCAGCAGGCCGCCGATCCGGTCGGCGCGCTCGTAGACGGCGACCGTGTGACCCGCCCGGGTGAGCTGCTGGGCGGCCGCGAGGCCCGCGGGGCCTGAGCCGATGACGGCGACGGTCTTCCCCGACAGCCGCTCCGGCGGCTGCGGCGTGACATCGCCGTTGTCCCATGCCTTGTCGATGATGGTGACCTCGACGTTCTTGATGGTCACCGCGGGCTGGTTGATGCCCAGCACACAGGCCGACTCGCAGGGAGCCGGGCACAGCCGCCCGGTGAACTCCGGGAAGTTGTTGGTGGCGTGCAGCCGCTCGCTCGCCCCGGCCCAGTCCTCGCGGTAGGCGTAGTCGTTCCACTCGGGGATGAGGTTTCCCAGCGGACAGCCGTTGTGGCAGAACGGGATACCGCAGTCCATGCACCGGCCGGCCTGCTTGCTGATGATCGGCAGCAGCGAGCCGGGGACGTAGACCTCGTTCCAGTCCTTGACGCGCTCACCGACGGGGCGGGGCTGGGCGACCTCGCGCCCGGTGGTCAGGAAGCCCTTGGGGTCAGCCACGGGTCGCCGCCTCCATCATCTTCTCGTGGGTCTCGGACTCGGAGAGTCCGGCTCGCTCGGCGGCGTCCTTGGCGGCGAGCACTGCTTTGTACGTGGGCGGCGTGACCTTGCTGAAGCGGGTCACCGCCGCGTCCCAGTCGGCGAGGAGCTTCTCGGCGACGGTGGAGCCGGTCTCCTCGTGGTGGCGGCGCACGACGTCGTGCAGCCACCGCCGGTCGTCGGCGTCCAGCGGTCCGACGGCCGGCACCAGGTCCTTGTTCACACTTCCGGGGTCGAGGTCGACGACATACGCGAAGCCGCCCGACATGCCCGCCGCGAAGTTGCGGCCGGTGGCACCGAGGACGACCGCGTTGCCACCGGTCATGTACTCGCAGCCGTGGTCGCCCACGCCCTCGGACACCACCGTCGCGCCGGAGTTGCGCACGCAGAAGCGCTCGCCGACCCGCCCGCGGAGGAAGATCTCGCCGCCGGTCGCGCCGTACGCGATGGTGTTGCCCGCGATGGTCGAGTACTCGGCCAGGTGGTCGGCGCCGCGGTCCGGGCGGACCACGAGACGGCCGCCGGACAGGCCCTTGCCGACGTAGTCGTTGGCGTCGCCCTCCAGTCGGAGGGTGATGCCGCGTGGCACGAACGCGCCGAACGACTGGCCCGCGGAGCCGGTGAAGGTGATGTCGATGGTGTCGTCGGGCAGGCCGGCACCACCGAACTTCTTCGTCACCTCGTGGCCCAGCATGGTGCCGACCGTGCGGTTGATGTTGCGGATGGAAACCTGGGCGCGCACCGGCTGCGCCGCCTCGGCGGTGTCCGCGGTCAGGGCGTCGGCGGCGAGCTTGATCAGCTCGTTGTCCAGCGCCTTCTCCAGGCTGTGGTCCTGTTCGACGAGCCGGTGGCGGACGGCCCCGTCCGGCAGCTCCGGCACGTGCAGCAGCGGTTCCAGGTCCAGGCCCTGGGCCTTCCAGTGGCTCACGGCGCGCTGGGTGTCGAGGAGTTCGGCGTGGCCGACGGCCTCCTCGAGCGTCCGGAAGCCCAGCTCGGCCAGCAGCTCGCGGACCTCCTCGGCGATGAACTCGAAGTAGTTCACGACGAATTCGGCCTTGCCGCTGAAGCGCTCGCGCAGCACCGGGTTCTGGGTGGCGATGCCGACCGGGCAGGTGTCCAGGTGGCAGACGCGCATCATGATGCAGCCCGACACCACCAGCGGAGCGGTGGCGAAGCCGAACTCCTCGGCGCCGAGCAGCGCGGCGATGACCACGTCACGGCCGGTCTTCAGCTGACCGTCGGTCTGCACGACGATACGGTCGCGCAGGCCGTTGAGCAGCAGCGTCTGCTGGGTCTCGGCGAGGCCGAGCTCCCAGGGGCCGCCCGCGTGCTTGAGCGAGGTGAGCGGCGAGGCGCCCGTACCGCCGTCGTGACCCGAGATCAGCACGACGTCCGCGTGGGCCTTGGACACCCCGGCCGCGACCGTGCCGACGCCGACCTCCGAGACCAGCTTGACGTGAATGCGGGCCTGCGGGTTGGCGTTCTTCAGGTCGTGGATCAGCTGGGCCAGATCCTCGATGGAGTAGATGTCGTGGTGCGGCGGCGGGGAGATCAGCCCCACGCCCGGCGTGGAGTGCCGGGTCTTGGCCACCCACGGGTACACCTTGTGGCCCGGCAGCTGGCCGCCCTCGCCGGGCTTCGCGCCCTGCGCCATCTTGATCTGGATGTCGTCGGCGTTGACCAGGTACTCGCTGGTCACCCCGAAGCGCCCGGAGGCGACCTGCTTGATCGAGGAGCGCCGCGCCGGGTCGTACAGGCGCTCCGGGTCCTCGCCGCCCTCACCGGTGTTGGACTTGGCGCCCAGCTGGTTCATGGCGATGGCGAGGGTCTCGTGCGCCTCCTTGGAGATGGAGCCGTACGACATGGCGCCGGTGGAGAAGCGCTTGACGATCTCGCTGACCGGCTCGACCTCGTCGAGCGGGACCGGCTCGCGGTCGCTCTTGAGCTGGAACAGACCGCGCAGTGTCATCAGCCGCTCGGACTGCTCGTCGACGCGCTGCGTGTACTGCTTGAAGATGTCGTAGCGGCGGGCGCGCGTGGAGTGCTGCAGCCGGAAGACCGTCTCCGGGTCGAACAGGTGCGGCTCGCCCTCGCGACGCCACTGGTACTCGCCGCCGATCTCCAGGGCACGGTGGGCCGGGGCGATGCCCGAGGCGGGGTACGCCTTGGCGTGCCGCTCGGCGACCTCTTTGGCGATGACCTCCAGGCCCGCGCCGCCGATCTTGGTGGCGGTGCCGTGGAAGTAGCTGCCGACGAACTCCTCGTCGAGACCCACCGCCTCGAAGACCTGCGCACCGCGGTAGGAGGCGACCGTGGAGATGCCCATCTTGGACATCACCTTCAGCACGCCCTTGCCCAGCGCCTTGATGAGGTTCTTGATGGCGGCCTCGGCCTCGATGCCGGGCAGGAAGGTACCCGCGCGGACCAGGTCCTCGACCGACTCCATGGCGAGGTACGGGTTGACGGCCGCGGCTCCGTAGCCGATGAGCAGCGCGACGTGGTGCACCTCGCGGACGTCACCGGCCTCGACGAGCAGGCCCACCTGGGTGCGCTGCTTGGTCCGGATGAGGTGGTGGTGAACCGCGGAGGTGAGCAGCAGCGACGGGATCGGCGCGTGCTCGGCGTCCGAGTGCCGGTCGGAGAGCACGATCAGCCGCGCGCCGTCGGCGATCGCGGAGTCGGCCTCGGCACAGATCTCGGCGATCCGGGCGGCCAGCGCGTCGCCGCCGCCGTGCACCCGGTAGAGGCCGGAGAGGGTGGCGGCCTTGAAGCCGGGCAGATCGCCGTCGGCGTTGATGTGGATGAGCTTGGCCAGCTCGTCGTTGTCGATCACCGGGAACGGCAGGGTGACGCTGCGGCAGGACGCGGCGTTCGGGTCCAGCAGGTTGCCCTGCGGGCCGAGCGTGGAGATCAGCGAGGTGACCAGCTCCTCGCGGATGGCGTCCAGCGGCGGGTTGGTGACCTGCGCGAACAGCTGGGTGAAGTAGTCGAAGAGCAGCCGGGGGCGCTCGGACAGCGCGGCGATCGGCGAGTCCGTACCCATCGAACCGATCGGCTCGACACCGGTCTTGGCCATCGGCGCGAGAATGACGCGCAGCTCCTCCTCGGTGTAGCCGAAGGTCTGCTGGCGGCGGGTGACCGAGGCGTGGGTGTGCACGATGTGCTCGCGCTCGGGCAGGTCCTCGAGCTCGATGATCCCGGCCTCGAGCCACTCCTGGTACGGGTGCTCCGCGGCAAGCTGCGCCTTGATCTCGTCGTCCTCGATGATGCGGTGCTCGGCGGTGTCGACGAGGAACATCCGGCCCGGCTGCAGCCGGCCCTTGCGCACGACCTTCGACGGGTCGATGTCGAGCACGCCGACCTCCGACGACAGCACCACAAGCCCGTCGTCGGTGACCCAGTAGCGGCCGGGGCGCAGACCGTTCCGGTCGAGGACGGCGCCGACCTGGGTGCCGTCGGTGAAGGTGACGCAGGCGGGGCCGTCCCAGGGCTCCATCATCGTCGAGTGGTACTGGTAGAAGGCGCGGCGGGCCGGGTCCATGGAGGTGTGGTTCTCCCACGCCTCGGGGACCATCATCAGCACCGCGTGCGGCAGGGAGCGGCCACCGAGGTGGAGCAGCTCCAGGACCTCGTCGAAGGACGCGGAGTCGGAGGCGCCGGGCGTACAGACCGGGAAGGTCCGTCCGAGGTCGTCGCCGCCGAAGTGTCCGCTCGCCAGCTGCGACTCGCGGGCGCGCATCCAGTTGCGGTTGCCCTGGACAGTGTTGATCTCGCCGTTGTGCGCGACGAAGCGGTACGGGTGGGCCAGCGGCCAGCTCGGGAAGGTGTTCGTCGAGAAGCGCGAGTGGACCAGCGCGATGGCGGTGGCGAACCGCCGGTCGGACAGGTCCGGAAAGAACGGCTCCAGCTGCCCGGTGGTGAGCATGCCCTTGTAGACGATGGTCCGCGCGGACAGCGACGGGAAGTAGACCCCGGCCTCGTGCTCGGCGCGCTTGCGCAGCACGAAGGCCTTGCGGTCGAGGGCGATGCCGCGGCTCTCGCGGTCGGTGACGAAGAGCTGGCGGAAGGCGGGCATGGTGGCCCGGGCTCCGTTGCCCAGCAGCTCAGGGGCGACCGGGACGTCACGCCAGCCGATGACCGTCAGGCCTTCCTCGGCGGCGATGGTCTCGATGCGGGCGGCCGCGGCCGCGCTTTCGCGGTCGTCCGCGGGCAGAAAGGCGATGCCGACGGCGTACGAACCGGCCTCGGGGAGAGCGAAGTCGACAGTCTCGCGCAGGAACGCGTCCGGGATCTGCAGCAGGATGCCCGCGCCGTCGCCGGAGTCCGGCTCGGAGCCAGTGGCCCCACGGTGCTCGAGGTTCCGCAGCACGGTGAGAGCCTGCTCCACGAGCTCGTGGCCGGCCTCGCCAGTGAGGGTGGCCACGAAGCCGACGCCACAGGCGTCGTGCTCGTTGCGCGGGTCGTACATTCCCTGCGGCGCGGGGCGCCCGTCCATGGGCGACCAGGCGGCGGTGCCGGTCGCGGAATGTTCGGACAGCTGGCGCGGCCTACGCATCGGCTCTCCCGTCGTCGTCGTGGCAGTGTCAGTGCCGAGGGACGACGTTGGCCCTCTGCGCATAAATTTTCGTGCAGGTTACATGATGGTCCGCTTCCCGCGAAGCGGATATCCCGGTCCAGCATGCGGACACCGCCGGTGCGATGAACTGGCGGTGAACTGGGCGAATACGGATGGATCGACATCCGCGGCCCCGAAGCGCAGCAGGCGACATTGCGTGCAGCGCCTCCGGCTCATGCCCACTGGTAAAGGAGCTGAAACCGACGGGAAATGTTTGCGGTGCGCTAGCCGACGGCAGTGCCGAACAACGCACCCAGCCCGAACGTGACCGCGGCGGCCGCCCCGCCCAGTATCAGCTGCCGGAGCCCGCTGTACCACCATGTGCGGGCCGTGACACTGGCCACGGCCGCGCCGCAGCTGAACAGGCCGAGCAGGGCGAGCAGCACGGCGGGCCACAACGCGGTGGCACCGAGCAGATACGGAAGCACCGGCAGCAGGGCACCCAGTGCGAAGGACCCGAAGGACGAGACGGCGGCCACGGCAGGCGACGGCAGGTCCGAGGGGTCGATCCCGAGCTCCTCCCTGGCATGGATCTCCAGCGCCTGCTCGGGATCCCTGGACAGCTGCTCGGCGACCTGGCGGGCCAGGCTCGGCTCGACACCTCGCGACTCGTACAGCGCCGCGAGCTCCCGCTGCTCGTCCTTGGGGTGACGGCGCAACTCCCGCCGCTCCACCTCCAGCTCGGCGAGGACGAGCTCGCGCTGGGAGGCCACGGAGGTGTACTCACCGGCGGCCATCGAGAACGCCCCGGCTGCGAGGCCCGCGAGCCCCGTGATGACGATGGTCTGGGGCGACACGGCGCCGCCCGCGACACCGGTGATCAGGGCGAGGTTGGACACCAGCCCGTCCATGGCTCCGAAGACGGCGGGGCGGAGCCAGCCGCCGCTGACGTCGCGGTGGGTGTGATTGTCCCGATGGGCCTCGTGCAGCGCGGCGCCGGTGTCGATGACGGACATGTGTCTCGGATGCTCCCTTCCCCGGGGGGACGGGCTGGTCACCGCTCCCCCACGAGTCGAAGCTACGCACGATTCGTGGTGCTCCGCCAGCAAGGAAGGCCGAACTTACCGCTCTGACCAGGGGTTTCGCCCAACCGCTCGCCACGCGGGCCGCTGCCGCGGTGGGGAACCGCAGGCAGCCCCCTCCTCGAAGCGGCGGGCCGAGAGGGGCGTTCCCATGGGGCGTGGTGGACGGCAGTCGGCCGCCGGTCCGGGTGGTGGATCGGCGGCCGTGGTGGGGGAACGGCGGGTCAGGGCTTCTTCGAGGCGCCGGCCTCGGCGTCGTTCTCCTCCGGCGCGGCATCGGCGTCGGCGGCCTGCTCGGCTTCGGACGCGGTGGCTTCCCCGCCGTCTGGGGTGGGGGCGTCGGCGTCCGGCTCGTCGTCGGCGTCGGCCGCCGCGCGGGCCTTCTCCGCGGCCGGTTCGACCACGGTCTCGCGGCCGGGTCGGCGCTTCGCCGAGATGATCAGGTACGTGACGGCGGCCAGGAAGACGACCACCGAGGTCCAGACATTCAGCCGGATCCCCAGGATGTGGTGGGCCTCGTCGATCCTCATGTATTCGATCCAGCCGCGCCCGACCGTGTAGGCGGCCACGTACAGGGCGAACACGCGTCCGTGCCCCAGCTTGAAGCGGCGGTCCGCCCAGATGACCAGCAGCGCCACGCCGATGCACCACAGCGACTCGTACAGGAAGGTCGGGTGGTAGGTGCCCCCGACCCTCCCGATGGTCGGGTCGGCGTCGATCTTGAGCGCCCACGGCAGATCGGTCGGGCGGCCGTACAGCTCCTGGTTGAACCAGTTGCCCCAGCGTCCGATGGCCTGGGCGAAGGCGATGCCGGGCGCGACCGCGTCCGCGTAGGCCGGCAGTGGGATGCCCCGCCGGCGGCAGCCGATCCAGGCGCCGACCGCACCGAGGGCGATGGCACCCCAGATGCCGAGCCCGCCTTCCCAGATCTTGAACGCGTCGACCCAGTTGCCGCCCTTGCCGAAGTACGGTTCGTACGTCGTGATCACGTGGTACAGGCGACCACCGACCAGGCCGAACGGCACCGCCCACACGGCGATGTCGGCGACGGTCCCGGCCAGACCGCCCCGGGCGACCCATCGTCGCCCACCGAGCCAGACGGCGATGAAGACGCCGATGATGATGCAGAACGCGTAGCCGCGCAGCGGGACCGGTCCGAGATGGATCACGCCGGTCGACGGGCTGGGAATGTATGCGAGGTCCATGGCAGGTACGAACCTACCGTGCGTCCGTCCGAGTGTCCCGCCCATGCCAGGTCTCAGTTACCCAACGGCCGCCCCACCACGCCGACTACGCACCATCGGTGCACCCCCGGACACACAGGGTGACCGCGGGGCGTCAGGACGTCTTGACCTCCTCGTTGCCGCCGTCCTTCTTGAGGCCCTTCGCCGCGTTCTTCGCAGCGGACTCGACCAGCCCCTTGAGCTTCTGCGGTGTCAGCGGTTCCTGCTGATTGCCGAAGATGTCCTTGCCGTTGAGGAGGATGGTCGGGGTGGCCCCGTGCCCGGAGGCGGTGAAGGCACTGTGGACCTTCCGCACCCAGCCGTCGTGGCTGCCCTCGTTCACACACCGCTCGAAGGAACCGGTGGCCAGTCCGGGGACCTTGCCCGCCAGCTCGAGCAGATAGTTCTTGTTCGCGAAGGCGTCGTTCGCCTCCTGCGGCTGATTCTGGTAGAGGACGTCGTGGTAGGCCTGGAACTTCCCGGCGTCCTGCGCGCACGCCGCCGCGTTGGCCGCGTTGAGCGAACCCCTGCCGCCCAGATTGCCGTCGATGAGCGTGACCACGTAGTACTGCGTCCGCAGCTGTCCCTTGTCCTGCAGCTCGTGGATGGTGTCCCGGAAGCCGTTCTCGAACTGGGCGCACGCCGGGCAGCGGAAGTCCTCGTAGACGGTGAGAGTGGACGGCGCGCCAGGCTTCCCCACCGGGATGGCGAGACTGTCCTCACCGTTCGCCCCGGTCGGCGCGACCACCGGCCCTTCGGCGTCGTCACCGCCGGTCTGGGACACCACGACTCCGATCGCCGCGGCGATGCCCAGCACGGCGATGACCGAGGCTCCGACGATCAGCCCCCGCTTGCGCCTCTCGCGGATCTTCTGCCGCTCGCGCTCTTCCTGCAGCCGCTCGCGGGCGCTGCGCTTGCCCTCACTGTTCTTCTCGTTCACGCCCTGAAGAAACGAACCGGGGAGGCACCAGCGCGCCTCCCCGGTCCCAGATCCACCCTTACGGGCGATGTCAGGCCCGTCGCCGGACACCTTCCGCCAGCTCGCCCGCGAGCGTACGGACCCCGGCCAACCCCGTCTCCAAGTCCGGCGCATCCAGCAGCCGCTTCACAAAGGCCGAGCCCACGATCACCCCGTCGGCGAACCCGGCCACCTCGGCCGCCTGCTCGGCGTTGGACACGCCCAGTCCGACGCACACCGGCAGGCCGGTGGTCGCCCGGGTCCGCCGCACCAGGTCCTGGGCCTGCTCGCCCACCGACTCCCGGGTGCCCGTCACGCCCATCAGCGACGCCGCGTACACGAAGCCGGTGCCTGCTGCCGTGATCTTGGCCAGTCGCTCGTCACGGCTGCTGGGCGCGACGACGAAGGCCGTCGCCAGGCCGTGCTGCTCCGCGGCCTTGCGCCACACCTCGGACTCCTCGACCGGGAGGTCCGGCAGGATGCAGCCCGCTCCCCCGGCCGCGGCCAGCTCGGCCGCGAAGCGCTCGACGCCGTACCGGTCGATCGGGTTCCAGTACGTCATGACGAGCACCGGCTTCCCGGTCGCCGCGTGGGCCTCGCGGACCGTGCGCATCACGTCCGCGATCTTCACGCCGCCGCGCAGCGCGATGTCGTCGGCGGTCTGGATGACCGGCCCGTCGAGCACCGGGTCGCTGTGCGGCAGCCCGACCTCGACGACGTCGGCGCCGCCGTCGAACGCCGCCTTGACCGCCTCGATGCCGCCGTCGACGGTCGGGAATCCGGCCGGGAGGTAGGCGATGAGGGCAGACCTTCCCTCCGCCTTGGCGGCCGCGAGGGTGTCGCTCAACAGCTGCACGTTCCCGCTCACTTCGCGTCCCCCCTGATCTCGGCGATCCCGCCGTTCTCGTCGGCTTCGACCGCCGCGTCCGGGTCGTACAGCCCGAAGTAGCGGGCGGCGGTGTCCATGTCCTTGTCGCCCCGCCCGGAGAGATTGACCAGCACCAGCCCGTCCGGCCCCAGCTCCCTGCCCAGATCGAGCGCCCCGGCGAGCGCGTGCGCGCTCTCGATCGCCGGGATGATGCCCTCGGTCTGCGACATCAGTCGCAACGCCTGCATCGCCTCGTCGTCGGTGATCGGCCGGTACTCGGCGCGGCCGACGTCCTTCAGGTACGAGTGCTCGGGGCCGATGCCCGGGTAGTCCAGGCCCGCCGAGATCGAGTACGGCTCGGTGATCTGCCCCTCCTCGTCCTGGAGGACGTACGACCGCGAGCCGTGCAGAATCCCCGGCTCTCCGACGCTCAGCGTCGCCGCGTGCTCGCCGGACTCGACGCCGTGGCCCGCGGCCTCCAGACCGACGAGGCGGACCCCCTCGTCCGGGATGAACGCATGGAACAGCCCGATCGCATTGGACCCGCCCCCCACGCAGGCGGCGACGGCGTCCGGCAGTCGCCCGGCCCGCTCCAGGATCTGCCGCCGCGCCTCGACGCCGATCACCCGGTGGAAGTCCCGGACCATGGCCGGGAACGGGTGCGGGCCCGCGACCGTCCCGAACAGATAGTGCGTCCGGTCGACGTTCGCGACCCAGTCGCGGAACGCCTCGTTGATCGCGTCCTTCAGGGTCCGGCTGCCGGATTTCACCGCCACGACCTCGGCGCCCAGCATCCGCATCCGGGCGACGTTGAGCGCCTGCCGCTCCGTGTCGACCTCGCCCATGTAGACCACGCACTCGAGACCGAACAGCGCACACGCCGTCGCCGTCGCGACGCCGTGCTGCCCGGCGCCGGTCTCGGCGATGACCCGGGTCTTGCCCATCCGCTTGGTGAGCAGCGCCTGGCCGAGCACGTTGTTGATCTTGTGTGACCCGGTGTGGTTGAGATCCTCCCGCTTGAGGAAGATCCGTGCGCCGCCCGCGTGTTCGGCGAACCGCGGCACCTCGGTGAGCGCACTCGGGCGCCCTGTGTAGTTGACGAGCAGGTCGTCCAGCTCGGCGGCGAAGGCAGGATCGGCCTTCGCCTTCTCGTACTCGGCAGCGACCTCGTCCACCGCGGCGACGAGCGCCTCGGGGATGAACTTGCCGCCGAACGCGCCGAAGTAGCCCTGCGCGCTCGGGATCCGACCCTCCGGGTCGGGGATGAAGAAGTCAGAGGACATCCGACGTACTCCTCGAAGGGGCTCGTGCCCCAAAAGTCTCGATATGTGAACACGGTACGTGTCGACTGCGGCCCCCCTGCCGCCCCGCGGCAGGCCCGGTCCAACCCCGGGCGCCTGCCGGACCACCGACCCATGCGGGCCAGAACCGACCAACCAACAGGCCGATCACTGGGGACCACCGGGCCATCCGACCACCGGCGGGAGGGGACGGGGCCGGAGGGACAGGGGTTCCGGCCCCGCCCCAGGCAGTCCCCCGCGGGCCCAGCCGGACGGCTAAAACGGCTAAAGCGCAGCCGCCAGGCGCCATCGCATCCCGTTGACCTGTCCCGGCTCGCAGCCGATCACATACCGCACCCTGCGTCCCCGGACGCGCCGCGCAGGCGCCCGGCAGCCACGCGGCCTGCAGCCGCGCGCCAGCCGGGCGTACGCACGCATCGGACTCACTCCCGCCCGTGCCGCAGCGCCGGGTGCGCACCCGCGGCGACCAGATCGGCGACCGCGGCCTTCGGATCGCGCCCCGTGACGAGCGACTCGCCCACCAGCACCGCGTCCGCACCTTGGTTGGCGTACGCGATCAGATCGTGTGGGCCGCGAATGCCGGACTCGGCGACCTTGACGATGTGCGAGGGGATCTCCGGCGCGATGCGCTCGAACGTTCCGCGGTCCACCTCGAGCGTCTTCAGATTGCGCGCGTTGACGCCGATCACCCGCGCCCCCGCGTCCACCGCGCGCTCGATCTCCTCCTCGTCGTGCACCTCGACGAGCGGGGTGAGCCCGATCGACTCGGCCCGCTCGACCAGCGACACCAGGGCGTCCTGATCGAGGGCGGCGACGATCAGCAAGGCGAGGTCGGCGCCGTATGCCCGGGCCTCCCACAGCTGGTAGGAGGTGACGATGAAGTCCTTGCGCAGTACGGGGATGTCGACTGTGGCCCGTACGGCTTCGAGGTCGGCCAGCGAGCCGCCGAACCTCCGCTGCTCGGTCAGGACGCTGATCACGGCCGCGCCGCCCGCCTCGTAGTCGGATGCGAGCCCGGCCGGGTCGGCGATCGCGGCGAGCGCGCCCTTCGACGGGCTGGAGCGCTTGACCTCGCAGATCACCTTGACGCTGTCGCCGCGCAGTGCGGCGACGCCGTCCTTGGCCTGGGGCGCCTTCGCGGCCCGCTCCTTGAGCTCGTCGAGGCTGACGCGCGCCTGCCGCTCGGCGAGGTCGGCGCGGACTCCGTCGATGATCTCATCGAGCACACTCACGCGAGCGGCCCCCTTCTGGGTGTTCGGAGCATTCGGTCGACGCCCGGCGGACGCTGCCCCACCGGGCACTTCTTGAGGCACTGCGATGGTATCCGGCCGCGGGCGAAGGACCCGCATCCGGTGCCCCGCACTCCTCCTACCTGGATGTTTACCGCTGTCATGGTGCGAGCCCGGCCCCGAGTGGCGCATTGCGGACGGCGGTGAAGAGGAGGGCGAGGGCGACGAGGACGGCCCATACGTGAGCGGGCCGGACCGGGGGGCGCAGCCGCGGCTTCGGAGGGCGGCCGCCGACGGCTCGTACCAGCCAGAGCGCCCAGACGGCGGCCAGGACGAGGAAGCCGGCCACCGCGAGCGCGTTGGCGCCGATCGCGGTGGCGAGATCCCCGTGGGCGAGGGCGTGCGCGCTCCGGAGGCCACCGCAGCCTGGGCAGTACAGGCCGGTGTAGTGCAGGACGGGGCAGACGGGGTAGTGGCCGGGCTCGTTCGGGTCCACGGCCCCGATGTAGCCGAAGGCGGCGACGGCTCCGGCGAGCGTCGCGAGCGGGGCCGCCGCGTCGGCGGCCCGGCCGGCCCACGGCCTCCGCCGCACGGTTTCGTCGGTCACACCGCCGAGTCTCCTCGCGGGTGCACGACGGCGCAGCTCAGGACGCAGCCCGTACGACCGTACGGCCGTACGGGCCCGGCGCGGACCAGCGCGGACCGGCGCGGACCAGCGCAAGGGCCGACTCGGCGATGCCCCGGTGCCGGCCGATGACCGCCGGCCCTCTATCAGCCCTGGGTCTGGGGCTCGGCCTGGGACCGGCTGCCGGACTTGGGCTGCCGGCCCAGTCCCGCGGCGCGCATCGCCAGGCCGACGACTCCGCCGAGTGCGGCGACGACGAGGCCGGCCACGAAGCCGATGGGCTCGGCCATCACCGTGAAGGCACCGGAGATGCAGAAGCCGATGAAGGTGATGGTGACGCCGGTCCAGGCGGCCGGCGTGTGTCCGTGGCTGCTACCCGCCATGAGTACTCCTCGTTGCTCTGTGGCTTCCCCCGGACTCCGTGTCCGGGTGGGGCGCCCCCGCCCGGACACGGAGTCCGGGAGAGAAGCCTGGGGAGGATCCCCAAGGTCGGGGCGCGGTGATCGCTCAGGGGTCATTGTCCCCGACGCGGGCGACCGCCGTGATCGGGGGTCGGGACGGAGTGCGCGGCGCCGGGCGGTGCCGCGGCTCAGGCCTCCCGAGTGGGGTCCTCGCCACGGTCCAGGGCCTTCCAGATCTCCTCGGGCCGGTCGAGGTCGGGTGCCGCCGATGCCTGGGCCTGTGTGGCGCGGTTACGGACCGGCTTGGCCCGGCCATCGCGCTCGTAGCGGCCGGACATGGCCGGCCAGTGAGGGCCGAAGCGCAGGGCGAGCAGCCCGGCGATCAGGAGCAGTGCGCCGCCGGCAGCTGAGATCCAGGGCCAGACGGTGTGGGTGATCTGCTCGACGCCGGCAGCGGCCAGACCGGTCGCCTTGGCCGCCTCGGCCTCGAGGGCGCCGGTGTCGGACGCCGCGAGGAAGGACGTGAGCACGGCAGCCGCGCCGCTCAGCGCGAGCAGCGCGGCGACGACGACTCGCCCGACCCGCCGTACGGCGAACACCGCGACCAGCGCGGCCAGGCCGACGACGGCGAGCGCGGCGGGCAAGCCGGTGACATCCCGCCCGTCGGCCGTCAGGGGCACGGCCCCCTGTGCGGCCGTCGAGGTGCCGTGGCTCCAGGTCTGTCCACCGGCGACCAGTGCGAGTGCGGCGCCGACCGCGCCGAGCAGCAGGGCGACGGCGAGACTGCGCTGCGCGCTGCGCGCGGGTTGGGCGGTGGCGGACGCGTCGGGTGTCTGGGGTGCGGCACTCACCCCACCACTATCGCCTGCCGCGCGTGTGAGCATCACACCAGGGCCGGTTTGGGGGCATTCGTTCCGTGGGCGGAACGAATGCCCGCAACGCGGGCGGCTAGCGCGTAGCGAGACCGCTGGCCATGGCGATCGCGCGGAGCACTGCGGCCGCCTTGTTGCGGCACTCCGTGTCCTCCGCCGCCGGATCGGAGTCGGCGACGATGCCCGCGCCCGCCTGGACGTACGCCGTGCCGCCGCGCAGCAGGGCGGTGCGGATGGCGATGGCGGTGTCGGAGTCACCGGCGAAGTCGAGGTATCCGACGCAGCCCCCGTACAGTCCACGGCGGCTCGGCTCGAGCTCCTCGATGATCTGCATCGCCCGCGGCTTGGGTGCGCCGGACAGCGTGCCGGCCGGGAAGCAGGCGGTGAGCGCGTCGAAGGCCGTGCGACCCGCGGCGAGGCGCCCGGTGACCGTGGACACGATGTGCATGACGTGGCTGTAGCGCTCGATCGACATGAAGTCGACGACTTCGACGCTGCCGGGCTCGCAGACCCGCCCGAGGTCGTTGCGCCCGAGGTCCACAAGCATCAAGTGCTCGGCGCGTTCCTTCGCATCCGCCAGCAGCTCCTCCGCGAGGGCCGCGTCCTCCTGCGGGGTCGCGCCGCGCGGGCGGGTGCCCGCGATGGGATGCACCATCGCGCGCCCGTCCTCGACCTTGACCAGCGCCTCGGGGCTCGAGCCGACGACATCGAAGCCCTCTTCCCCGTCCACGCCCGGGAACCGGAAGAGGTACATGTACGGGCTCGGGTTCGTGGCCCGCAGCACGCGGTAGACGTCGAGGGCCGAGGCGTCGCAGGGCGTTTCGAACCGCTGAGACGGCACCACCTGGAAGGCCTCCCCCGCGCGGATCCGCTCCTTGATGTCCTCGACCGCGTCCCGGAAGGCGGGCCCGCCCCACTGCGCGCTGTACTCGGGCAGCTGCGAGGGCGGGAGAACGGCGGCGGCGCCCGTCGGAGCGGGCCGGGACAGGTCGGCCGTCATCGCGTCGAGGCGGGCCACCGCGTCCGCGTAGGCCTCGTCGACACCCGTTTCGAGGTCGTTGTGGTTGATCGCATTAGCGATCAGCAGCACCGTGCCGTCCCAGTGGTCGAGTACGGCGAGGTCCGAGGTGAGCAGCATGGTCAGCTCGGGCAGCCGCAGATCGTCCCGGGTGCTGTCGCCGATCCGCTCCAGCCGGCGCACGATGTCGTAGCCGAGGTAACCGACCATGCCGCCCGTGAAGGGCGGGAGGTGAACGAGTCCTCCGAGGTCACGGGGGGTGTGCAGCACCTCGACCGCCACGCGTAGGGCTTCCAGCGGGTCGCCGTCGGCGGGCACGCCGACGGGCGCGGTGCCGAGCCAGTGGGCGCCCCCGTCGCGGACGGTGAGGGTGGCCGCGCTGCGCACGCCGATGAACGAGTAGCGGGACCAGGAGCGCCCGTTCTCCGCCGATTCGAGGAGGAACGTACCGGGCCGCTCCGCGGCCAGCTTGCGGTAGAGGCCGATCGGAGTGTCACCGTCCACAAGCAGCCGGCGGCTGACGGGGATGACGCGGCGGTCGGCCGCCAGCTTGCGGAAGGTCTCGAGGTCCATCGTGGCAGCACCCGTGGTCATGGGGCTGGATCCTAATCGTCCAGGCCCCGCCCCGGGCTACGCGGAGGAGTCCTGCAGCAGCTCGCCTGCGTCGAAGCAGGTCCGGTCCCCGGTGTGGCAGGCCGCACCGACCTGGTCGACCTTGACGAGGACGGTGTCGGCGTCGCAGTCGAGGGCCACGGACTTCACATGCTGGACGTGTCCCGAGGTGTCGCCCTTGACCCAGTACTCCTGGCGGCTGCGGCTCCAGTAGGTGCAGCGGCCGGTGGTGAGGGTGCGGTGCAGCGCCTCGTCGTCCATCCAGCCGACCATCAGGACCTCGCCGGTGTCGTACTGCTGGGCGACGGCCGGGAAGAGGCCCTCGTCGTTCCGCTTGAGGCGGGCGGCGATGGCCGGGTCGAGGCCGGACGGGCGCGTGCTGCTGGACATGGGCTCCATTGTGCCGCGCCGACCCGCCCGACGGCGCGAGGGTATGCGCGAGGAACTCCCCCAGCTACCTTCCCCTGGGGGTACCACCCGGGGGGAGAGGCCCAGGGGGACTATCGCTGGGGGTGCTCCCAAACGAATCCGGCAAAGCCGCCCCCATGCTCCCAACTGGCCCCGGCCCACGGGCCGATGAGCCGAATGTCGCAGCGATGGGGCATGCTTCCCCCATGACCTTTCCTCCCCCAGCGGACGCTGGGCGGTACCCCCATGCCCCGAGCGACCCCGCACAGCCCGCCGCCGGGGGCGGATTCGGCCCGCCCCAGGGATACGGCGCAATGCAGGGTCACGGTCAGCCCCAGGGATTCGGCCAGCCCGAGGGATACGGGCAGCCCCAGGGATACGGGTCCGCGCAACAGGCGGGTTATGGCGCGTATCCACCGCCTCCTCCGGCCGGCAACGGGCCGAGCGGCCCGAAGATCGCCGCGATCTTCATCGCGGGTGTGCTGGCCGCGGGGCTCACCGTCGGCGGCCTCCTGCTGATCGGGAGCTCGGACGACGGCGACGCCTCCGCCGATGCCAAGCCGCGGGCCACCCCGAGCGGGCAGTCGGACGACCGCCGCCCGGACGGGTCCGGCGGCGCGACGCGCGACGCGTCGCCGTCGGCTCCCTCGTCCCCTACGGTCTCCCCGAGCGCCTCGGCTTCCCCTGGAGACCTGGTGCCCTTCGCCGCCCTGCGCCCGGGAGAGTGCTTCGATCACCCCGCGCTCGACCCGTCGGTCACCCGGGTGGAACCCCGCCCGTGCCGGTCGGCGCACGACGGCGAGGTGGTGGCGACCAAGACGCTGACCGGGTCCATCTCCTCCGAGCAGCGGCTCCAGGACACGGCGCTGGAGCTGTGCGAGACGGCGGTGACCGAGCGGATGAAGTCGATTCCCGAGGACGGCCGTCAATACTTCAACTACGCGCTCTACCCGTCCATGGACACCTACCGCACGCGCAACGAGCGGCGGATCTCCTGCGCCCTCACGTTGAGCGACCGGCCGGGTGGGAAGAAGCTGACCGAACCGCTGCCGGGCGACTGAGGCCACGAACCGGGCGCACGTCAGTCGCGGCGAGCGCAGCCGGGCGACCGCGCACCGCCCACTGGCGCGGCGTCGTGGCACGGCACCGGCACCCGCCGTACGCTGGCCGTATGTCGACCCATGCAAAGCGTGAACGCCTGCTCCTCGCCGATCTGTTGGAGTCCGCCGGTCCCGCCGCGCCCACGCTCTGCGAGGGCTGGACCACCCGTGATCTCGCCGCGCACATGGTGGTGCGCGAGCGCCGCGCCGACGCGGCCGCGGGCATCGTGTTCAAGCCGCTCGCGACCCGTACGGAGCGGGTGCAGGCCGAGTTCGCGGCGAAGCCGTACGAGGAGCTGATCCAGCTCATCCGCACCGGTCCGCCACGGATGTCGCCCTACGCCCTGAAGCCGGTCGACGAGGCGGCGAACACGGTGGAGTTCTTCGTCCACGCCGAGGACGTCCGGCGCGCCCAGGCCGACTGGTCTCCGCGCGAGCTCGACCCGGTGTTCGCCGACGCCCTGTGGTCCCGCCTGGAGAAGGCCGCGCGGCTGCTCGGCCGCAAATCCCCGGTCGGCCTGGTGCTGCGCCGACCGGACGGCCGTACGGCGGTCGCCCGCGGCGGCACGCCGGTGGTGACGGTCACCGGCGAGCCGGGCGAGCTGACGCTGTTCCTCTTCGGTCGGCAGAGCGTGGCCCGGGTCGAGCTGGACGGCGACAAGGAGGCCATCGCCCAGGCGCAAGGGGCTCCGCTGGGAATCTCGATGTAGCCGCGGCGGCTGATCCGGGCTGGTCCACAAGCCGCGCGCTAGCGGACGGGGTGGCCCGCCTCTCGCAAGGTGGTCTTGACCTCCGCGATGCGCAGGTCGCCGAAGTGGAAGACGGAGGCGGCCAGCACCGCGTCGGCGCCGGCGGCGACAGCCGGCGGGAAGTCGGCGAGCTGGCCCGCGCCGCCCGACGCGATCACCGGAATCGTGACGTGCTTGCGCACCGCCTCGATCATGGCCGTGTCGTATCCGTCCTTCGTGCCGTCGGCGTCCATCGAGTTGAGCAGGATCTCGCCCGCGCCCAGCTCCGCCGCCCGGTGAGCCCACTCCACGGCGTCGATGCCCGTGCCGCGGCGACCGCCGTGCGTGGTGACCTCGAAGCCGGAGGGCGTGACCGGTCCCCCGGCGGGATCAGCAGTGCAGCGGCGGGCATCCACGGACAGCACCAGCACCTGGCTGCCGAAGCGCTCGCTGATCTCCCGGATCAGCTCGGGCCGGGCGATCGCCGCGGTGTTGATGCCGACCTTGTCCGCCCCCGCACGCAGCAGCTTGTCGACGTCCTCGGGCGTACGGACCCCACCGCCCACGGTCAGCGGGATGAAGACCTGCTCGGCGGTGCGCCGCACCACGTCGTACGTCGTCTCGCGGTCTGCGGACGAGGCCGTGATGTCGAGGAAGGTCAACTCGTCGGCGCCCTCGGCGTCGTAGAGCTTGGCCATCTCGACCGGGTCGCCCGCGTCGCGCAGGTTCTGGAAGTGGACGCCCTTGACGACCCGGCCGCCGTCCACGTCCAGGCAGGGAATGACTCGGACCGCCAGGGTCATGGTCCCTCGGCTCCTTCATGTGCCGCGGAATGACCGCGGAATGCTTCGACTTCCACCTCCACCAGCACGCGTGAGTCCACGAAGCCGGACACCACGACCAGCGTCGCGACCGGGCGTACGGCGTCGAAGAGCTCCTTGTGGGCGCGGCTGACCGCGTCCACATCGCGCGCATGGGTCAGGTACATCCGGGTGCGGATGACGGACTCGGCGCCGAGGCCGAACTCCTTCAGCGCGTGGAGAGCGTTACGGAAGGCCATCAGCGCCTGTTCGTACGGGTCGCCCTCGCCGTGCAGCACCCTGCCGGTGAACGGCATGGTGCCGGCCACGATGACCCGGTCCCCGGCCGCGACGGCACGGGCGAATCCGATCGACTCTTCCCAGGGGCTGTCGGACTGCACGCGCTGCACGGACTCAGGTGAGGTCATACGGACACAGCCTCCAACGCCTCTTCCAAGGTGAACGCCTTGGCGTAGAGGGCCTTGCCCACGATGGCACCTTCGACACCCTCCGGTACCAGCCTCGCAATGGCCCGCAGATCGTCAAGGGAGGAGACACCGCCGGAGGCGACGACGGGCTTGTCGGTCGCGGCGCAGACGTTCTTCAGCAGCTCCAGGTTGGGGCCCTGGAGGGTGCCGTCCTTGGCGATGTCGGTGACCACGTACCGCGCACAGCCCTCGGAGTCGAGGCGGGCCAGCGTCTCGTACAGATCGCCGCCGTCGCGGGTCCAGCCGCGGCCGCGGAGCGTGGTGCCCCGCACGTCCAGGCCGACGGCGATGCGGTCCCCGTGCTCGGCGATGACCTTGGCCACCCACTCGGGGGCCTCCAGGGCAGCGGTGCCGAGGTTGACGCGGGTGCAGCCGGTGGCGAGGGCCGCGGCGAGCGTCTCGTCGTCGCGGATGCCGCCGGACAGCTCGACCTTGATGTCCATCGAGCGGGCGACCTGGGCGATCTGCTCGCGGTTGTCGCCGGTTCCGAAGGCGGCGTCGAGGTCCACCAGGTGCAGCCACTCGGCGCCCGCCCGCTGCCAGGTGAGGGCGGCCTGCAGCGGGTCCCCGTAGGACGTTTCGGAGCCGGACTCGCCGTGGACCAGGCGGACGGCCTGGCCGTCACGGACGTCGACGGCGGGGAGGAGTTCGAGGCTGTGCGTCGTCATGGGATGCGGGGCCTTCAGTCCTAGTCCTAGAGGGTGTCGAGCCAGTTGGTCAGCAGCTGGGCGCCGGCGTCGCCGGACTTCTCGGGGTGGAACTGGGTCGCCCACAGCGGGCCGTTCTCCACGGCCGCGACGAAGGGCTCGCCGTGGGTGGCCCAGCTGACCTTGGGGGGCTGGATGCCGGGGTTGGCGGCCTCGAAGTCCCAGCTGCGGACGGCGTAGGAGTGCACGAAGTAGTAGCGGGCGTCGTCGTCAAGACCCGCGAAGAGGTACGAGCCGTGGGCGGCCTTGACCGTGTTCCAGCCCATGTGTGGGACGACGGGCGCGCGCAGCGGCTCCACCGTGCCGGGCCACTCGTCCAGACCGTCGGTCTCCACCCCGTGCTCGATGCCCCGGGCGAAGAGGATCTGCATGCCCACGCAGATGCCCATGACGGGGCGGCCGCCGGACAGCCGGCGCTCGACGACCCAGTGGCCGCGGGCCTGAGTGAGCCCCTTCATGCAGGCGGCGAAGGCGCCCACCCCGGGCACCAGCAGGCCGTCGGCGTTCATGGCCAGGTCGTAGTCGCGGGTGATCTCGACGTCCGCGCCGACCCGGGCGAGGGCGCGCTCGGCCGAGCGGACGTTGCCGAAGCCGTAGTCGAAGACCACGACGCGCTTGGCGGGGACGGTCATCCGAACACCCCCTCGAGCCGCAGGATGCCGGCCAGCAGGCACAGCGCGGAGCCGATGCCAAGCAGCACGATCACGCCCTTCGGCATCTTCTGCTTGGCGAAGGAGATGACACCGCCGAGCAGGAACAGACCGACGATGATCAGCAGCGTCGACAGTGTGTTCACAGCGCGCCCTTGGTGGAGGGCAGAATTCCGGCAGCCCTCGGGTCGCGCTCGGAGGCGTACCGCAGCGCGCGGGCGAGGGCCTTGAACTGGCACTCGACGATGTGGTGGGCATTGCGCCCGTACGGCACGTGGACGTGCAGCGCGATCTGCGCCTGGGCGACGAAGGACTCCAGAATGTGCCGGGTCATCGTCGTGTCGTACGTGCCGATCATCGGCGCCATGTTCTCGGGCTCGGTGTGCACCAGGTACGGACGGCCGGAGAGGTCCACGGTCACCTGGGCGAGGGACTCGTCCAGCGGGACCGTGCAGTTGCCGAAGCGGTAGATGCCGACCTTGTCACCGAGCGCCTTCTTGAAGGCGGCGCCGAGCGCGAGGGCCGTGTCCTCGATGGTGTGGTGGCTGTCGATGTGGAGGTCACCGTCGGTCTTGACGGTGAGGTCGAAAAGGCCGTGGCGGCCAAGCTGGTCGAGCATGTGGTCGTAGAAGCCGACCCCGGTCGACACATCGACCTTTCCACTGCCGTCCAGATCGATCTCGACGACGACGGCGGTCTCCTTAGTGGTGCGCTCCACGCGGCCCACACGACTCATGCGCATGCCTCGCTTCCCTCGGCCCGGTCTTCGCCTGCGGCACACCTTTCCATGGCTCGCCGGCTGCGCTCGCTCACGCGCTCTTCTCCTTCATCAGATCGCGAACCGCGTCAAGGAACGCGTCGTTCTCGGCGGGTGTGCCGGCGGTGACCCGCAGCCACCCCGGTACGTTGTTGTCCCTGACCAGGACGCCCCGCTCCAGCAGGGCCCGCCACGCCGCCTGGGCGTCGCCGAAACGACCGAACTGCACGAAGTTCGCATCCGACTCGGTGACCTCGCAGCCGATCGCCCGCAGCTCGGTGACCAGCCGGTCGCGCTCGGCCTTGAGCTGCTCGACGTACCCCAGCAGCGTATCGGTGTGCTCCAGCGCCGCGAGGGCGGTGGCCTGGGTGACGGCGGACAGGTGGTAGGGCAGGCGGACCAGCTGTACGGCGTCCACCACCGCCGGGTGGGCGGCGAGGTAGCCGAGGCGGAGCCCCGCCGCGCCGAACGCCTTGGACATGGTCCTGGAGACGACCAGGTTCGGGCGGCCCTCGATCAGCGGCAGCAGAGAGGGGTGATGACTGAATTCGCTGTAGGCCTCGTCCACCACGACCATCGCCCCGGCAGCCGCGGCCTGCGCCGTCTTCGCGGCCTGCGCGGCCTCGTACAGCGCCAGCACGACCTCCGCCTCGACCGCTGTGCCCGTCGGGTTGTTGGGCGAGCAGATGAAGACGACATCCGGCCGGTGTTCGGCGATCGCGGCCCTGGCCGCCGCTACGTCGATGGTGAAGTCGTGATGGCGCGGACCCGAGAGCCAGCCGGTGCCGGTGCCCCGGCTGATCAGCGCGTGCATCGAGTACGAGGGCTCGAAGCCGAGGGCCGTGCGGCTCGGTCCGCCGAAGGTCTGGAGCAGCTGCTGGATGATCTCGTTCGAGCCGTTGGCCGCCCAGACATTGGCCATGCCGACCTCGTGGCCACTGGTGCGGCTGAGGTACTTGGCCAGTTCGGTGCGCAGCTCGACCGCGTCCCGGTCCGGGTACCGGTTGAGGTGGCGGGCCGCCTCGCTGACCCGCTCGGCGATCCGCCGCACCAGAGGCTCGGGCAGCGGGTACGGGTTCTCATTGGTGTTCAGGCGTACGGGCACGTCGAGCTGCGGGGCTCCGTACGGGGACATGCCGCGCAACTCGTCCCGGATGGGGAGGTCGTCCCAGTTGGGCACAGAGGAGTTCCCGGTCACTTGGCTCGCGGCACCTTCCCCTCGGCTCCAGCCTTCGGTTCGGCTCCGGCAACCCCAGCCCTTGGTTCGCCGGCAAAACGTGCCTTCAGGGCCTCTCCGTGCGCGGGCAGGTCCTCGGCCTCGGCGAGCGTCACCACCAGACGGGTGATCTCGGCGAGGGCGTCGCGGGTGTAGTCCACGACGTGGATGCCGCGCAGGAAGGACTGAACGGACAGACCGGAGGAGTGGCAGGCACAGCCGCCGGTCGGCAGCACGTGGTTGGAGCCGGCGCAGTAGTCGCCGAGCGAGACCGGCGCGTACGGGCCGACGAAGATCGCCCCCGCGTTCCGGACCCGGGCGGCGACCGCGGCGGCGTCCGCGGTCTGGATCTCCAGGTGCTCGGCGGCGTAGGCGTCAACCACCCGCAGGCCCTCGTCCACGCCGTCGACCAGCACGATGGCGGACTGGCGGCCGGCCAGCGCCTCGGTGATCCGCTCGCGGTGCCGGGCGACGGCGACCTGGCTCTTCAGCTCGGCCTCGACCGCCTCGGCCAGCTCGACCGAGTCGGTGACGAGGACGGCGGCGGCCAGCGTGTCGTGCTCGGCCTGGCTGATCAGGTCCGCGGCGACGTGCACCGGGTCGGCGGTCGCATCCGCAAGGACCGCGATCTCCGTCGGGCCGGCCTCGGCGTCGATCCCGATCCGGCCCTTGAGAAGGCGCTTCGCTGCGGCGACGTAGATGTTGCCGGGACCCGTGACCAGGTTGACCGGACGGCACTCCTCGGTGCCGTAGGCGAACATGGCGATGGCCTGGGCGCCGCCCGCCGCGTACACCTCGTCGACCCCCAGCAGCGCGCAGGCGGCCAGGATGGTCGGGTGCGGCAGACCGCCGAATTCCCGCTGCGGCGGGGAGGTGACGGCGACGGCGTCGACACCCGCCTCCTGGGCCGGAACCACATTCATCACCACGGAGGACGGATAGACGGCGAGTCCGCCCGGCACGTACAGGCCGACCCGCTCGACCGGCACCCAGCGCTCGGTGACCGTGCCGCCGGGCACGACCTTCGTGGTGTGGTCGGTACGGCGCTGGTCGCGGTGGACCAGTCGGGCGCGGCGGATCGACTCCTCGAGGGCCTCCCGCACCTGCGGGTCCAGCTCCTCCAGCGCACGGCTCAGGGCCTCGACGGGCACCCGGACCTGTTCGATGCGCACCCCGTCGAAGGTCTCCGCGTACTCGATCAGCGCCGCTGAGCCTCGATGGCGTACGTCGTCACAGATCGGCCGCACCTTCTCCAGGGCGGCCTCGACGTCGAACTCGGCACGGGGCAGCAGGTCACGCAGCGCAGCACCCGCAGGGAGGGCACCGCCGCGCAGGTCGATTCGGGAGATCACGGAGTCAATTGTCTCAGACCTGGTCCGCCCTCCGGTCACTCGTATCAGTGGCTGATACATGCCCCTCCTCGGCGCCGCCGTTATACGTGACCGCTAGCGTTCAGGCCGTTACGGAATGGGAATAGGGAGCTTGTACGAGCCGGATCGGCCAGCGCGGCGCGGGAAGGGGGTGCAGGGGTGTCCGAAGCAGGTGGCGGCGAGCCGCCGGAGGGGCTCGAGCTCACACCGGCGGAGTGGGGCATGTGGCAGGCCTTCCGGAACGGCAGCACACACGATCTTCGCACCCGCAATCCCGTCCACGACGATCCGAACAGCCAGTACCACTGGGGACAGGACCGCAGCGTGCGGGCCCGTGTCGTCGCGCTGTTGCTGCTCGACGGGCCGACGGCCCAGCCAGGCCGGGTCTCGGCGCTCAAGCTGAAGGGCGCGCACATCACCGGCACCCTCGATCTGTCCGGCGGCACGGTCAAGCCATACGTGGAGCTGCACGGCTGCCGTTTCCAGCACGAGGTCCTGCTGCCCGAGTGCAGCTTCACGACGCTGCGCATGATCGGCTGCGCCATCCCCCGTCTTGAGGCGGCCCGGTTGACCACCGAAGGCGATCTGCATCTGCCGCGCTGCTCCGTACGGGCCGGGATACGCCTGACCGATGCGCACATCGGCACCGATCTGCTGCTCAACCAGATCACCGTGCATCAGGACCGCAAGGGCCGGGCGATCGCCGGCGACGGGATGACGGTCGCGCAGGACCTGCAGGCCGAGATGATGGAGTCGCACGGCGAGATCAGCCTGCGCGGTGCCCAGGTCGGGGTATCGCTGAGTCTGCGCGGCAGCCGGCTGAGCAATCCGTACGGGCGCCGCGCGCTCAACGCGCCGCAGCTGACGGTCGAGCGAACGCTCTACATGACGGCCGCCGGGCTCTACCACTCGCCACTCGCCGCGGGCAGCACGCCACCGTACGGGGTCACGAGCACGCCGACACGGGGAACCCGGGTGCAGCGCTTCGAGTGCGAGGGCGGCATACGGCTGGACGACGGGCGATTCGGGGACGCGGTCGACTTCTCCCAGGCCCGGTTCGTGATGGACGGGGACCAGGAGCTGTCGCTGCGCCGCATACAGACGCCCGAGCTGCGGTTCCTCGGCGAGCGGCCGCAGCACGGGCGGGTCGTGCTGTCGGGGGCGAAGGTCATCAACCTTGTCGACAAGTCGGCGAGTTGGCCCGAGGCCGGCGGTCTGACGATGGCCGGATTCTCGTACGAGACGCTGATCCCGCGCGGGCCGTTCCCGCTCTCGCGGCGACTGGACTGGGTGGCGGCGGCCACACCGGAGTACGCGCCCGAGCCGTACGAGCAACTGGCGGCGGCGCTGCGGGCCAGCGGAGAGGACGCCGACGCGCGGGCGGTGCTGCTGGCCAAGCAGCGCCGGCGCCGGGAGACCCTGCCGCTGGCCGGAAAGCTGTGGGGCTATCTGCAGGACTGGACGGTGGCCTACGGCTACAAGCCGGGGCGGGCGGCCCTGTGGATGGTGGTCCTGTGGGCACTGGGAGCGGTGCTCTTCTCGCGGAACCCGCCGGCGGAGTTGAAGGCCGGCGAGTCGCCGCACTGGAATCCCGCGCTGTATGCGTTGGACCTCCTGCTGCCGGTCATCGATCTGGGGCAGGACACGCACTGGAGGCCCGAGGGACGCTTCCAGTGGGCCGCGGCGGTGATGATCATCCTGGGATGGATCCTGGCCACGACGGTGGCGGCGGGCGCATCCCGCCTACTGCGCCGCAGCTGACGCTGCGGGCTTGCACCCCGCCCCTGCGAATTCCGCAGCAGCTCCCGTGCCGATTCGCCTTACGGCCCGCGTGGGCCGGGTGCGCCTCCAGTGCCGGGAGGAGCGGCGGCCGCGCGGAGCGGTCGTGTGCGAGGAGTGGGCCGATCGCGCGGTCCACGAAGGCCGCGAGATCGGGGTGCTCCCGAAGGCGCCACAGCAGGAGGTCGATGCCCAGCCCCCGCGCGTCGTGCCACGGCCGCGGTTGCAGCGAACACCATCCACGACGACGGGGTCGCGGGCCCGTTCCCTCCGCGCCGGGCGGGCTTCCGCCCCGTGCCGAGGCTGCGGGCCACGGCGTGGCGAGAACCGTGCAGCGCCATCGGCGCTCTTTACTCGATTTTGGCCATTCCGCAGGCAACCAATCCGCCGATATCGAAGCGTCATCGAATACTGGCGCCAACGCTCTCACCTGCGCTTTCCCATGGTGCAGCATGGTGGAGCGCGGGCATGCGCCACGCACGGTGCCGTTCGCCGTACGCTCGGCCCAGCACGCCGTAGCCGCCGCAACCCGCAGCCGCACCCCCGCACCGCTACCACCGGAGGCACGATGATCTTCCTCCGGGCCCTGATCAGTACCGCGCGCATGATCCGCCATACATCGGGGCTCGCCGACGGCCTGTCGCCCGACGAGGACGTGTTCCTCGACGCCCCCGACAACCGCCTGGCCCCCGCCCTCGCGGCCGCCGGTCGCGGCGACCACCGGCCGGCCGCCGCACTGCTTGCCGCGACCCGGGAAGCCGCCGAGTGGGAGTCGCGCGACCGCTACGTCATGCGGCTCGCCGGCTTCGCCCGGTCTCGCCCCGGCTGGTTCGCGGACTGGCTCTCCACCTCGCCTCGCGACCCGGACGCGGTGCTTCTCCAGGCGGAGCTGGCGGTCCGCACGGCCTGGGAGCGACCGGGCCGCGAAGTGGGAGTCCCCCCGCCGAAGACAGGGGGCCCGCTGCGGGAGACCGCGCCGCTCATCGCAGCCGCGGCCGAGGCCGCACCCCGCGACCCCGTGCCGTGGCGCATCGCGCTCGACCACGCGCGTGGCACCCACGCGCCGCGCTCCGACTTCGACACGCTGTGGGCGGAGGCCGTACGCCGCTCCCCGCACCACTACGGCTGCCATGTCGCGGCGCTCCGTTGGCTCGGCCATCTCAGCAGCCCTCTCAGTGCCGATGGCTGTCCGGTCGCCGCCGACGATCCCCTGGACCGCCCGCGGCCCGCGGCGGCCGGTGCCGCGAGCCCGGGGGCGATCCGGGACCCGTACGGCGAGTGCTTCGACTTCGCCGAGCGGGCAGCGGGACAGGCACTGCCCGGGTCGCTGCTCCAAGCGCTGCCGGTCCGCGCCGCGTTGGCCGTCCTGGGCGGCGACAGCGTCGGCGATCCAGCCGCTGGGCTGTCCGAGATGCCGCGACGGGTATCCGGCGCACCCCGACGGGTGTCCCACGCGCTCGCGACCGGCCCCCACGACGACCGCATCCACGCGGCAGCGGACCTCGCCGTCTCCCTCTCCGCCCGCTACGAGCCCGGCGACCCCTGGCCCGCCGAGATCCGCAACCTGCTCGCGTATGTCCTGATCGTCCTCGGACGGTGGTCGGAGGCGCTCGAGCAGTTCCGGCTGATCGGCCCGCACGCCACCGCATTCCCGTGGACCCTGCTCTCCGACGATCCGCTCGGCCAGTTCCTCGAGCTGCGCGACGGAGTCCGCATTCAGCTCGCCTCCACGATGCCGCTGTGGCAGCGGTCCGGCAGGGCTCCGGCCGGCGGCCATTAGGCTTGAGCGTTGTGACCGTCGCACGCCTTCCGCTCTTCCCGCTCAACTCGGTGCTGTTCCCGGGCCTCGTCCTGCCCCTGAACATCTTCGAGCAGCGGTATCGCGCCATGATGAGCGACCTGTTGAAGGTCGGCGACGACGAGCCGCGGCGCTTCGCCGTCGTCGCCATCCGGGACGGCCACGAAGTCGCGCCGAGCGCCCCCGGGATGCCCGATGCCACCGCGGTGCAGCGGCGAGGCGCGGCGGCGGGGTTCGGGGAGAACCCGATCAAGGCCTTCCACCCGGTGGGCTGCATCGCGGACGCGGCCACCATCAGGGAGAAGGACGACGGCGGTTTCGACGTGCTGGCCACCGGCACCACGCGCCTCCGGCTGCTGTCGGTCGACGCCTCAGGGCCGTACCTGATGGGCGAGATCGAGGAGATCCCGGAGGAGCAGGGCGAGGGGGCGGGCGTACTCGCGTCCGGCGTCGTCCGCGCCTTCCGTACGTACCAGAAGCGACTGGCCGGGGCGAATGAGCGCTCGCTGGTCGCCGAACAGGACCTGCCGGGCGAGCCGACCGTGCTGTCCTATCTGGTGGCGGCGGCGGCCGTGCTCGACACCGCGGCCAAGCAGCGGCTGCTGGAGGCCCCGCACACGGCCGCCCGGCTGCGGCAGGAGTTGATGATCCTGCGCGCGGAGAGCGCGGTAATCCGTAGCATCCCTTCGCTGCCCGCGGTGGATCTGACCCGGCAGCCCACCAGCCCCAACTGAGCAGAGGCGCTTCTCCCTTGGCCAAGGAACAGAAGCAGGCCGGTGGCGGCGGCACGCCGGCGACGGTTGCGCTGACCGCGACCGGCCGCGGACTTCACGCTGCACGCCTACGAGCACGACCCGGCCGCCCCCTCGTACGGTGAAGAGGCGGCTCGGGCGCTCGGGGTCGAGTCCGGGCGCCGTGGTTCAGCCTCCCCGCGCCAGGCAGGCCCCACCCAGGCCCGGGCCTCGCCCTGTTCGGGCGGGCGCGCAAGGGGCAGAACGGTGGAAGCCAGCCGGAGGCGAAGGCGGCTAGAAGCCTGCCGGAGGCGGGGGCAAAGGGTCGCGAGGGCCGAAGAGGCCCGTGAGGCCGAGGTGGACCGCCGATGCCGCGATCGGCCAGACCAACAGCGCCCCCTTCGCGCGCAGCTGCAACGGCGCGTCGAAGACCGTTCCCTTCCCCACCGCCCGAGCATGGGCCGCCACGTCCTGCGGCGGGCCGAGCCAGACGCCCAACCGCCACGCCACCAGTGACCCGAGCAGCCCGCCCACCACGGTGCCCACCACCAGTCCGATGCCGCCGCGCCGCCAGACGCAGAAGACCACCGCCGCCGTCAGGGCTCCGAATCCCAGCGCGAGCAGCACGAACGTACCGTCCGCGCCGATCGCCTCCTCGCCCTCGGAGTTCTTGAAGTACACGGCTTTGCCGTCGGAGACCAGTGGCACCCGCGGGGCCAGCCAGAGCCACAGCAGCCCCAGCAGCACCCCGGAAACCGTCATCGTCACCGTCACCAGGGCGGCCCGTCGCACCTCCGTGCGCAGACCTGGGCCGTCGTCGCCGACCGCCCGCACCGGACCGTCGGAGTGCGTCCGGTAGCGGGCATCCCCACCCACGGGGTCGTGCGGAGGTTCGTAGTGCGGTGTCATGGATGCGGTCACACCGTCATCGTGCCAGGTCGAGTGCGTGCTGCCGGGGGCAGGACGCCAGTCCGGGCGCGTCATCGCACCGCCGCCCGCCGGTAGGCCCGCGTGGCGATGGCCAGCGACACCACGCCCACCGCCGCGCAGACCGCCAGGTCCCCGCCGATCGCGGCCCAGTCGGGCCGCGCGTCGAAGGCGCGGGCCAGGGCTTCCACCCCGTACGTGGACGGGAGCAGATCGCGGGTCCAGGCCACCGGACCTGGCAGGTGCCCGGCGGGCAGCACGCCCAGCAGGAGCGCGGCGGACATGCCCAACTGGCCGAGCAGCGTGGCGAGTTCCTGGCGGGGGGCGAGCAGACCCAGGGCGGCGCCGAGTCCCGCCAGGGCGGCGCCTGCGAGCGGGATCACGGCGGCAAGTACCCACAGGTTCGCCGTCGGCAGCTGGAAGAGCGCGCTGCCGACGACGGCGGTGACGACCGTACCCGGTGCCGTGAAGGACGCGTACGCCCCGGCCGCGCCGAGCACCACCGCGGCGGGCGGCACCGGCAGGGTGGCGTAGTGGTCGAGCCCGCCGCTGGCCCGCAGTTGTCCGAAGTACTGGGCGAGGAGGTTGAGCGCCACGAAGGCGACCACGAGCACGCTCGACCCGGCGACCACGGCCCGCGCTTCGTCGCCGCTGTCGACCACGCCTCGCATCAGCACCATGATCCCGACCGACTGGAAGGTCGCCACGAACAGCAGGGGGATACGTGCCACCCGGGCCCGGGACAGCTGCGCCCGGTAGACGGCGGCCATGGCGGGCAACAGCCGGGCGGACGGCGCGAGCGGGGCGACCGCCGCGTGGCCGGACCGCAGGCCGGTTCTGTCGCCGGATTCCGTCCGGAGCCTCCCGGACACCGCCTCCGCGGGCACGACACTCACGTTGCGCTGCTCCTGTCCGGGCGGTGTGCAGGGGTGTTCAGGCGGGATGAGGGGGGCAGGCTGCCCTTCCACGTACGTTCCATCGCCCTGGTACGTTCAGTCACCCTTCACCAAGCCTTCCATGCGGCCGCCGAGCGCGAGGTAGACATCTTCCAGGCTCGGGGTGGTGAGCGTGAAATCATCGAGCGCCGCGAAGGCGGACCCGCCGGTCACGGCGGCGACCGCGGCCCGGGCCTCGTCCGCGGCGAGCCGCAGCACCCAGCGGCGGCCGGACTCCCGAGCGGACGGGCGCAGGGCGGCGACCTCGGGCACCTCCAGCGGGGCGCGGTCGCGCCAGACGAGCTCCAGCCGGACCTCGCCGGCCACCAGGGCCTTCAGTCCGCTCGGGGTGTCGCAGGCGATGACCCGGCCGTGCTCCAGGACGGCGACCCGGTCGAGGACGGCCTCGGCCTCGATCACGTTGTGGGTGACGAGGAGGACGGTCGTGCCGCGCTCCGCCCGGCGGCGGTCGACCGCGGCCCAGACGGCACGGCGGGCGACCGGGTCCATGCCGGCCGTCGGCTCGTCGAGGACGAGCAGAGGACGGTCGCCGACCAGCGTCGCGGCGAAGCACGCGAGCCGCCGCTGGCCGCCGGAGAGCTTCTTCAGGGACCGCCCCGCGAGCTGTGCGAGCCCGAGCTCGCCGAGGACGGCATCGCGCTCGGCCCTGGCCGTAGCGGCGTCCAGGCCCCGCAGCCGCCCGGTGGTCTCCGCGGCGAGCGCCACGGTGAGTTCGTCGAGCGCCGTCGACTCCTGGCCGAGATAGGCCACCAGCCGTGCCGCCCGTTCCGGGTGCCGCACGAGGTCGTGGCCGAGCACCTCGACGGTGCCCGCATCGGGCCGCATGAGCCCGGTGAGCTGGCGGACGAGGGTCGACTTGCCTGCGCCGTTGGGGCCGAGCAGGCCGAAGATCTCACCGTGGCGGATGTCGAGACAGATGCCGTCGCTGGCCCGGACGGCGGGCGCAGCGGGCGTACGGCGGCGGGCGCGGGTCGCGGGATAGATCTTGACCAGGTCGCGCACCGCACACGCGACCGCGGCTTCGATGCCGTGTCCTGCCCGTGCTGTGCCCGTCCTCACGAGCAACGAGGGTACGCGTCCGCACCCGCGCCTCCGGCCTCGGGGCCGTTTCGTCCGTGTTCCGAACTCTTGCCCGTCCCGTCAGTCGCCCGCGGTGGGGAGGCCGCCCACGACCGTACGGGCTTCGACCTCGCGCCAGAATCCGGCGCGGATCGCGTACCGGTCGTGCTCGTCGATCTGGTCGTCCTTGTGCGCCAGCAGCCCGAAGCGGGCCGCATAGCGCAGCAACTCCCCGTCGATGCGGTGCGGGATCCGGGGGTACTGCGCCGACAGCTGCTCGAGGTGGGATGTGGAGGAGAGACGCTCGGTCCAGCGGCGGGCGAAGACCTGGCCCACCTCGTAGGGGTCCCCGCTCACCGCCGTGATGTCCTCCTCGCGGTCCGCCCAGCGCTGCTCGGCGCTGGTGAGCAGGGCGAGGGTAGGCAGGCTCGCGGTCTCCGGGGGCTCCACCGCGCCGCGCTCCACCCAGCCCTTGTCGGAGGACCAGCGGAGCGTGGCAGAGGTCGCCGGCTGCCCGCTCGGGGTCTGCGCCGGGTGGGCACCCGGGCCGCCGTGGACGCGGCCGAGGTCGGCGAGGTCTTTGGGGGTCGGCACCCCCTTCGCACCGGTGCCCTCGGGCGTGGCGGTCCCGGTTCCGGGCGCCATGGGGGTCTGGGGGGCGGCGGAGCCGTTGGGGGACGGTGCGCCCGTGGTGGCGCTCCGGCCGCCGTCGGCGGTGGCCGTCTCGGGCAGCGGGGCCGCGAGAATGGCCGCGATCTCCGGTCTCGGGGCAGGCGGCGGGGCGCAGGCGCCGACGAGGTCCTTGGCCCGTACGGCGCGGGTGATCCAGCTGCGGTCCAGCACCCGTCGCTCGTCGGCTTCGGCGACCAGATCCTCGGACTGGTTGTAGTCGCCGTCGGCGGCCTGGACGGCCCACAGGTGGACGGCCACACCGTGCTCCTTCGCGTCCATCAGCCCAGGCAGCAGATCGCCGTCACCGGTGACCAGGACGATGTCGGAACAGGCGCGGTTGCGGGCCAGTTCGGTGAGTTCGGCATGCATCGCCGCGTCCACGCCCTTCTGCGCCCAGCGCCCGTCGCTGCGGGTCAGCGCGCCCAGCCGGACGGTCACGCGGGGCATGACCCGCAGCCGCCGGTGTTCCGGCTGCGGTACCCGGTCGGGTGCGCCGTCGAACCAGTAGATGCGCAGCAGGGGCTGTTCGGTGTCGGCCTCGGCACGTTCCCGCAGGCCGTGGATGAGTGCCGCGTGATCGACGGTGATGCAGGACCTGGCGGGTTCTCCGGCGAGCAGGCTGGCCGCGGCGCCCAGCAGGTAGCCGGCGTCCACCAGGACGACGCAGCGGTCCACGTTGCACCTCTTTCCGTCGTCCCCCGGAACGGCTCTTGCATCGGCTTCCTTCGAGTCTGCCCGACCGTACGAGGGTTATCAGTCGGAACTCGATCTTCGGCGTGGCGTTTGCGGCTCTGACGCCCTCATACCCGTTCTCACTCAGGGTAATTGCCCGACATGCGGAGAGTGTCCGGTCGTGCGAGCGTGGTCTCTCACAGCACGGTGTCCGGTCGGGCAGGGCAGCACCGGGTTCCGGACACCTCATAGGAGGCACGACGATCATGGCCAAGAACAAGAACCGGGATCGCAGTCAGCGGAAGGCCCGCAACGCGGCCGAGCGCGGCCGGCCGGCCCAGAGCTCGCCGTCCGAGGAGCGGAGCCAGCAGCCGTCGCCGTCACCCGTAGCCGAGCCGGGATCGCGCAGCAAGCGCATGAACTTCGGTCACAACTGACCGCCACCACTGGGCAGAAGGGGCGCACACCGGGGATTCCCCGGGGTGTGCCCCTCTTGTACGAATCGGCTGGTACGGAGCAGCGTCAGCCGGCCAGACAGGACGGCCCCAGCAGGACCTTGAGATCGCCGAAGAGCGCCGGGTCGGCGGTGACCCGGTGCCGGTCGAGCCGCAGTACGGTCGTCTTGCGTGCCCCCTGGAGCTTGATCCGCACCTCGGTGGTGCCCTTGTGGTGGGTGAGCACCTCACCCAGCTTCTCCACCAGCGGCGGAGTGACCTTCACCGTCGGAATCGTGATCGTCACGGGTGCGGTGGCGGATGCCTCCGACAGGTCGGGGACCATCAGCTCCATCGCGACGAGCCGAGGCACGTCCTCGCGCTTGTCGAGCCGGCCCTTGACGAAGACGACCGTGTCCTCGACGAGTTGGGTGGACACCAGCTGGTAGGTGGCGGGGAAGAACATGCAGTCGATGGAGCCCGCCAGGTCCTCGACGGTGGCGATGGCCCAGGCGTTGCCCTGTTTGGTCATCTTCCGCTGCAGTCCCGAGATGATGCCGCCGATGGTGACGATCGCCCCGTCGGCGTGCTCGCCGCCGGTCAGCTGGGAGATCGCCGCATCGGCCTTGTCATTGAGGACATGCTCGATCCCGAACAGCGGGTGGTCGGAGACGTAGAGGCCGAGCATCTCCCGCTCCTGCGCGAGCAGATAGGCCTTGTCCCACTCGATGTCGGAGATCTCCACATCGAGCCCGAAGCCGGGGGTGTCGTCACCCGAGTCCTCGCCCATGCCGCCGAAGAGGTCGAACTGCCCCTCGGCCTCTTTGCGCTTGACCTGGACCACGTTGTCGATCATCGGCTCGTAGTGCGCCATGAGCCCCTTGCGGGTGTGGCCCATCTCATCGAACGCGCCCGCTTTGATGAGCGATTCGACGGTCCGCTTGTTGCAGACGACCGCCTCGACCTTGTCGAGGAAGTCGGGGAAGGAGGTGTACTTGCCCTTCGACTTGCGACTCCGGATGATCGAGTCCACCACGTTCTGACCCACGTTCCGGACCGCGGTGAGGCCGAAGAGGATCACATCGTCGCCCTGGGCGGTGAAGTTGGCCTCGGACTCGTTGACGTTCGGCGTCAGCACCCTGATGCCCATGCGGCGGCACTCGTTGAGGTAGATCGCCGACTTGTCCTTGTCGTCCCGCACCGAGGTGAGCAGCGCGGACATGTACTCGGCGGGGTAGTTGGCCTTGAGGTAGGCGGTCCAGTAAGTGACCAGACCGTACGCGGAGGAGTGCGCCTTGTTGAAGGCGTAGCCGGCGAACGGGACCAGCACGTCCCACACCGCCTGGATCGCCGCGTCGGAGAAGCCCTTGTCGCGGGCGCCCTTCTGGAAGTTCACGAACTCCGCGTCGAGGACTTCCTTCTTCTTCTTGCCCATCGCGCGGCGCAGCAGGTCTGCCTGCCCCAGTGAGTAGCCCGCGAGCACCTGAGCGGCCTTCTGCACCTGCTCCTGGTACACGATCAGGCCATGGGTGATGTCGAGGACCTCCTTCAAAGGCTCCTCGAGCTCCGGGTGGATCGGGGTGATCTCCTGTTGCCCGTTCTTCCGCAGCGCGTAGTTGATGTGCGAGTTCATGCCCATCGGGCCCGGCCGGTAGAGGGCCGAGACCGCGGAGATGTCCTCGAAGTTGTCCGGCTTCATCATGCGCAGCAGCGAGCGCATGGGGCCGCCGTCGAACTGGAAGACGCCCAGGGTGTCACCGCGGCACAGCAGTTCGTAGGTCTTGGGGTCGTCCAGCGGAAGGTCGAGCAGCTTCAGGTCGACGCCCTTGTTGGCCTTCACCATCTTGACGGCGTCGTCCATGATCGTGAGATTGCGCAGGCCCAGGAAGTCCATCTTGAGCAGGCCGAGCGACTCACAGGTGGGGTAGTCCCACTGCGTGATGGTGACGCCGTCGGTGTGCCTGACCCAGACCGGGATGTGGTCGGTCAGCGTCTCGCTGGACATGATCACGCCTGCGGCGTGCACGCCCATCTGCCGGACCAGGCCCTCGACGCCCCGCGCGGTGTCGATGACCTTCTTCACGTCCGGCTCGTTCTCGTACATCCCCCGGACCTCGCCCGCCTCGCTGTAGCGCGGGTGGGAGGAGTCGGTGATACCGGAGAGCGGGATGCCCTTGCCGAGGACGTCGGCGGGCATGGCCTTGGTGATCCGGTCGCCCATCGCGTACGGGTAGCCCAGCACGCGCGCGGAGTCCTTGATCGCGTTCTTGGCCTTGATGGTGCCGTAGGTGCCGATCATGCAGACCTTGTCGGCCCCGTATTTCTCGGTCACATACCTGATCACCTCGGCGCGCCTGCGCTCGTCGAAGTCGATGTCGACATCGGGCATGGAGACGCGCTCGGGATTGAGGAACCGCTCGAAGATCAGACCGTGCTCGATCGGGTCGAGGTCGGTGATGCCCATGGCGTACGAGACGATCGAGCCCGCCGCGGAGCCTCGGCCCGGGCCGACCGCGATGCCGTTGTTCTTCGCCCACATGATGAAGTCGGCGACGACCAGGAAGTACCCCGGGAACCCCATCTGGATGATGATGTCCATCTCGTACTCGGCCTGCCGCTGCCGGTCCTCGGGCACTCCGCCCGGGTAGCGGCGGGCCATGCCGCGCCGGACCTCTTCCTGGAACCAGGTGACTTCGGTGTAGCCCTCGGGCACGTCGAAGCGGGGCATCAGATCGCGCTTGTCGAACCAGCCGGTGGTGTCGACCAGCTCGGCGACCTTGAGGGTGTTGGCGCACCCCTGCTGCCAGGCGTCGGAGGAGTCGATGGCGTACATCTCCTCCGTGGACTTCAGGTAGTAGCCGGTGCCGTCGAACTTGAAGCGGTCCGGGTCGGAGAGGTTCTTGCCGGTCTGGATGCACAGCAGCGCGTCGTGGGCGCTCGCCTCGTGGGCGTAGGTGTAGTGCGAGTCGTTGGTGACCAGCGGCGGGATGCCGAGCTTCCGGCCAACCTCCAGCAGGCCGTCGCGGACCCGGCGCTCGATCTCGATGCCGTGGTCCATCAGCTCCAGGAAGTACCGCTCCTTGCCGAAGATCTCCTGATATTCGGCCGCGGCCTTCAGCGCCTCGTCGAACTGGCCGAGCCTCAGCCGGGTCTGCACCTCGCCGGAGGGGCAGCCGGTGGACGCGATCAGGCCCTCCGCGTGCTCGGCGATGACCTCCTTGTCCATCCGGGGCCACTTGGTCAGCCAGCCCTCCTTGTAGGCGTCCGAGGACAGCCGGAAGAGGTTGTGCAGCCCCGTCTTGTTGCCCGCCCAGATCGTCTTGTGGGTGTAACCGCCCGAACCCGAGACGTCGTCGCGCTTCTGGTGCGGCTGGCCCCACTGGATGCGCCGCTTGTTCCGGCGCGACTCGGGCGCGACGTACGCCTCGATCCCGATGATCGGCGTGATGCCGGCGCCCGTCGCCTGCTGGAAGAAGTCGTACGCGCCGTGCAGGTTGCCGTGGTCCGTCATCGCGATGTGCGTCATGCCCATCTCCTGACAGGCGTTGAACATGTCCTTCAGCCGCGCCGCACCGTCCAGCAGTGAGTACTGGGTGTGCACGTGCAGGTGCGTGAAGGGCGGCTTGGTCACGGCGGAAGACCTCCAGCAAACGGTGGATGTCGGGTCGGGGCGTCGAGGTCGAAGTCTATGCCTCGGGACTGACAGCGACCGGGCACTCGCCGGTAGCCTCGCGCGTTGGTAGACCCGGACCACCGGTCCACTCTGCAGCCACCCGCCCCCTGGGGGTACCTCCCGGGCCGCTAGGCCCAGGGGGACTACCGCTGGGGGTGCCCCCGACACCAGGAGGCGCTCCGCGATGTCGTCCCAGCAGGTCCTGTCCCCCCAGGCCGAGCAGCGCGGCGAGCAGATTCTCGCCGTCTTCGACACCGCCTTCGGCCAGCTGCTGGCCGCCGATCCGGCCGCTTTCCGGGTCAAGTTCCGGAAGATGGCCGCCTCGGCGTTCGCCTTCTACCGGGGCACGGCGTGCCTGTTCTATGGCGACCTGGAGGAGCGGGACAGCGGGCCGTATCTGGACGACCGTACGTCCCGGGTGTGGATCCACGGCGACCTGCACGCCGAGAACTTCGGCACGTACATGGACTCCAACGGCCGGCTGATCTTCAACGTCAACGATTTCGACGAGGCGTACGTGGGCCCGTTCACCTGGGACCTGAAGCGCTTCGCCGCCTCCGTCGCCCTGATCGGCTACACCAAGGCGCTCAGCGACGAGAAGATAACCGAGCTGGTCCGCACCTACGCCGCCGCCTACCGCGAGCGCATCCACGCGCTGGCCGCGGGCGCCAAGGACGACGAGGTGCCTCCCTTCACGCTCGACACCGCCGAGGGGCCGCTGCTGGAGGCGCTGCGCGACGCCCGCTCCCTCACCCGCTTCGGGCTGCTCGACTCGATGACCGAGATCCGCGACTTCGAGCGCCGCTTCGCGCCCGGCGGCGGGGCGATCGAGCTGGACGCCGCGACCCGCTACAAGGTCCTCGCGGCCTTCGACGGCTATCTGGAGACGCTGCCCGAGGCGAGCCTCGCCCGCCCCGACTCCTACCGCGTCAAGGACGTGGTCGGCCGGCGCGGCATCGGGATCGGCAGCGCAGGCCTGCCCTCGTACAACATCCTGCTCGAGGGCAACAGCGATGCCCTGGAGAACGACGTCGTGATCTACATGAAGCAGGCGCAGACCCCGGCCGTCTCCCGGCACATCACCGACGAACAGGTCCGCTCCTACTTCCAGCACGAGGGGCACCGCACGGTCATCTCGCAGCGGGCGCTCCAGGACCATGCCGACCCGTGGCTGGGCTGGACCGAGCTGGACGGCTCCGGCCAGCTGGTCGCGGAGGTGTCGCCGTACGCCGTGGACCTCGACTGGTTGGACCTCGACGACCCGGCCGAGATCGCGGCCGTCGTCGCCGACCTGGGGCGAGCCACGGCGACCATGCACGCTGCGGCCGACGACGAGAGCGGTCACTCGCTCGTCCCCTACTCCACCGAGCGGGCCATCGACGCGGCCATCGCAGCCGACGAGGGCGGCTTCGCGGACCTCCTGGTGGACTTCGCGCACTCCTATGGGGCCCGGGCGAGGGCCGACCACCAGATATTCGTCGATCTCTTCCGCAACGGGCGGATCCCCGGGCTTCAGGGACCGGATGTGACCTTTTAGGCGCCTCTTACCTGCGGTCATGGCACACTTTCCGGCGATGGACATATCCGGGGCACCTCTGCGGACGCTGCGCGCGGCGCTGTTCACGGCGCTGTGCGTGACGCTGTCCGCTGCCGCGCATGTCCTGCTGTCGGGCGCCCCGTTGCCGGCCACCACCGTCGCAGGCCTGACCGCCGGCGTCTTTGTGATCGCCTACACCCTCGCGGGCCGGGAGCGCGGATACGGGGCCATCGCGGCTCTCCTCGTACCGCTGGAGCTGGCCGCGGACACGGTCTTCACCACCGGCCAGCACGCCTGCTACGGCCAGGCGGGCGGCCCGGTGACAGGTCCCCTCCGCTCGGTCGGCGTGGACCTGCTCTGCCGCGGCGGCGATCTCGGCACCCCGCTCGCCCGTATGGCGAGCCGGGACACCGTCGCGCCCCTCCCGGAGGTCGCGTCCGACCCGGCCACCCCGTGGCTGCTGCTGGCCGCCCATGTGGCGGTCGGCCTCGCCGCCGCAGTCTGGCTCCGGCGCGGCGAGGCGGCGCTCGCCCGGCTACTGCGCTCGGTCGCCGGCTTCGCCTTCCGGCCCCTGCTGATCGCAGTGGCCGCGGTCACGGCGGCGGCGCGCCCGCCGCACCGTGCACCCCGCCCGGCCGGCCGGCCCCGCGCGGACCGCCCCTGCCCGAAGCTCGCTCACTCCGTCGGTCGGCGTGGACCGCCGTGCCCGGTGGCTCTCTGAAGCCCTCCCGGCACAGCAGTCCCCCTTTCATCGACCTCAACGACTTACGGAGCAGGAACACACCATGAGCAAGCGCAACAGCCAGGCCAACAAGGCAGCCGCCCGGGAGCGCCTCCGTGCGGAGCGGGAGCGCCAGGCCAAGCGGGACAAGATCCGCCGCCAACTGCTCGTCGGCGGCTCGATCGTCGCCGTTCTGGCGATAGCCGGAGGCATCGGCGTGGCCATCGCCAACATGGGCGGCAACGCCAGCGACGACTGGAAGGAAGCCGCCAAGGAGAAGAAGTACGCGGCTCCCGCGAACACCACCGGTCCCAAGGGGACCACGGTCGTCATCGGCGACCAGAAGTCCAAGAACACCCTCGAGATCTTCGAGGACATGCGCTGCCCGGTCTGCGCCATGTTCGAGCAGGCCACCGGCGAGATCGTCCTCAAGGACATGAGAGACGCCAAGTACAAGCTGAAGTTCACCATGGGTGCCTTCCTGGACGACTCCCTGCAGGAGAAGGGCGCCGGTTCCAAGAACGCGCTGAGCGCGCTGGGCGCGGCCCTGAACGTCAGCCCCGAGGCGTTCCTCGAGTACAAGAAGACCCTCTACTCCAAGAAGAACCACCCGGAAGAGACCACGGATGGCTTCGCCGACGACGCGAAGCTCATCGAGATCGCCCAGCAGGTCAAGGACCTCAAGGGCAACAAGTCCTTCGAGGAGGCCGTGAAGAGCGGCACGTACGACCGATGGGCGCTCCAGATGGCGGCCGCCTTCCAGAAGGTCAAGGACGTCTCCGGGACCCCCACGCTCAAGCTGAACGGCGTGAAGCTGGAGGTCGACAGCCCGCAGGGGGGCAAGGTGGCCGCGATGCTTCCCGACCAGTTCCAGCCCGCGGTGGAGCAGGTGCTCTCCCAGCAGAAGCAGTAACCGCTACCCAACGGGCGGGCGAACATTACGGGTTCGCCCGCCCGTTGCCCTTACCTGACAGTAATCTGATCGGCCGTGACCGATCTCCTGCCGAACAACCCAACACGCCGCAAGGTCGTCAAGGCCGCAGCCGCCTCCGCAGCCCTCCTCCCGATCGCCGCCGCGCCCAGCATCGTGGCGGCTGCCGAGTCGGAGCAGCCCGCGTTCCTGCACGGTGTCGCCTCCGGCGATCCGCTGCCCGACGGCGTGCTCCTGTGGACCCGGGTGACGCCCACCCCGGATGCGGTACCCGGCTCGGGCAAGGGCCCCGATGTCACCGTCGGTTGGCAGATGTCCGAGGACAAGTCCTTCGGGACGGTCGTCGCGCGCGGCACCACCACCGCCCGCGCCTCCTCCGACCACACCGTGAAGGTCGATGTCCGCGGCCTGCGCCCGGCGACCGACTACTTCTTCCGCTTCACCGTCGACGGCGTGACATCGGCCGTGGGGCATACCCGCACCACCCGGGCGCACGACGCCACCGGGCACGCCGTGCGATTCGGTGTGGTGTCCTGCGCCAACTGGGAGTCCGGCTGGTTCTCCGCGTACCGCCACCTCGCCGCGCGCACCGACCTCGACGCGGTGCTCCACCTCGGCGACTACATCTACGAGTACGCCTCCGGCGACTTCCCGGAGCCGAAGTACGTCGTGCGCCCGCACACGCCGAAGCACGAGATCACCACACTGGCCGACTACCGGGCCCGGCACGGCAACTACAAGACCGACGCCGACCTCCAGGCGCTGCACGCCGCGCACCCGGTCGTCGCGATCTGGGACGACCACGAGTTCGCCAATGACGCCTGGTCGGGCGGAGCGGAGAACCACACCCCAGGTGCCGAGGGTGCGTGGGCCGAGCGCGTGGCGGCGGCCAAGCAGGCGTACTTCGAGTGGATGCCGGTCCGCACCTCGACCGCCGGCACCACGTACCGCCGGCTGCGCTTCGGCAAGCTCGCCGATCTGCACCTGCTCGATCTGCGCTCCTTCCGCTCACAGCAGTCGACCGTCGGCAACGGTGACGTCGACGACCCTGACCGTACGGTCGCCGGGCGCGCCCAACTGGACTGGCTGAAGGCCGGGCTGGCCTCCTCCGACGCGTCCTGGAAGCTGGTCGGGACCTCGGTGATGATCTCGCCCGTGGCCTTCGGCTCCCTGCCGGCGCATCTGCTGGCCCCGCTGGCGGAGTTGCTCGGACTGCCCAAGGAAGGGCTGGCCATCAACGTCGACCAGTGGGACGGCTACACCGACGACCGGCGTGAACTCCTCGCTCATCTCAAGGACCAGGGGATCTCGAACACGGTCTTCCTCACCGGCGACATCCATATGGCGTGGGCCAACGACGTGCCAGTGAAGGCCGCCACGTACCCGTTCTCGGGCTCCGCGGCGACCGAGTTCGTGGTGACGTCGGTGACGTCCGACAACGTCGACGACTTCCTCCACGTGGCGCCGCAGACGGTCTCGCTGGTCGGGGTAGGCGCCATCAAGGCGGCCAACCGCCATGTGAAGTGGCTGGACATGGACTCCCACGGCTACGGAGTCCTGGACGTCACGGCCGAGCGCACGCAGATGGACTACTACGTGATCTCCGACAAGACGGACCGGAACGCCTCCACGCAGTGGACGCGCTCGTACCGGACCCGGTCCGGCAGCCAGAAGATCGAGCGGGCGGACGCGCCCGTCCGCTAGCGGACAGTCGCGCGATTCGAATGCCCCCTCCCCCTCTGGATACCCTGCTGCGCGCAGCGTGTACGGCAGGCGTCATCAGCCAGAGGGGGACCGGGCGTTGAGCGGGACTGCGGGCGAAATCATTGACGGCCGCTTCGAGTTACTGGAGCGGCTCGGCAGCGGCGGCATGGGCACGGTGTGGCGGGCCCGTGACCTCGCCCTGCAACGGGAGGTCGCGCTCAAGGAGGTCCGCCCCCTCGACCCGGCCATGGCCGCCGCCGACCCCGAAGCCGCGCGCGTGCTCCACGAACGCGTCCTGCGCGAGGCCCGGGCGCTGGCCCGCCTCAGCCACCCCAACGTGGTGACGGTCCATCACATCGTCGACGAAGACCCGCTCCCCTGGATCGTGATGGAGCTGCTGCCCGGCCCCTCCCTCGACGAGCGGCTGGAGAGCGGCCCGCTGCCGCCCGCCGAGGCGGCCCGGATCGGCCGTGGCATCCTCGCCGCGCTGCGCGCCGCGCACGCCGTCGGCATCCACCACCGCGACGTCAAGCCCGCCAACGTCTTGCTGCGCGCCGACGGTACGGCCGTCCTCACCGACTTCGGGATCGCCGCCCTGCACGGCTCGACCACCCTCACCCAGACCGGCAACCTCCTCGGCTCGCCCGAGTACATGGCCCCCGAGCGTATCCGCGGCACCGATGACGACCCGGCCTCCGACCTCTGGTCGCTGGGCATGCTGCTGTACGTGTCCGTGGAGGGCGTGAGCCCGCTGCGGCGCGCGAGCACCCTCGCGACGCTCGCCGCCGTCCTCGACGACCCCGTGCCTCCGCCGTTGAAGTCAGGACTCCTCACGCCCGTTCTCACCACTCTCCTGGTCAGGGATCCGGCCGCCCGCCCCACGGCGGAGCGGCTCGACGCGATGCTCGCGGACGCGGCAGCGGGCCGCATTCCCGCTCCGCTGATCCCGCCGCCGCCCCCGATACCGACCCAACTGGACGCCGGTCAGCCGGCTGCCCCTGCGCAGCCCCACACCCTGCCGACCCAGGCCACCACGGTCCCTTCCTCGGCTCGTACGGGCAGCCGCGCAGCCCTGATCGCCGCGGTCGCAGTGCTGGCCACCGCCCTGGTCGCCCTCGGCGTGTACGCCGCCGGGAAGCCGTCCGACGGGAACCTGGAGGCCCGCGGCCCCAAGAGCCCGGTGCCGAGCCGGACCACGAGCCCTGCCACCAGCCCCACCGCAAGCCCGAGTACGGTCGCCACACGCTCGACGAAGAGCCCGAAGCCGACGGAGAGGCCGTCCCCGCCCCCTACGACGCCCCAGGCGCCCACGCCTACGCCCTCCGCGCCCGCGCCCCCGCCCGTGCCCCCCGCGGGCACCTGGATGGCACAGCTCTACTCCGTCCCCGTGTCGGGGACGGACCAGGCGGAGCGGAACAAGCTGCTCGCGAATGTGCGCCGCCAGGTGCCGAAGGCCCAGATCATGCGCAGCGACCGCTTCGCATCGCTGAAGCCCGGCTACTGGGTCATCTACGCCACCGGCCCGTTCGCCAACGGCCACGAGGCCCTCGACTTCTGCGCCAAGCGCGGCCGGGACACCGCCAACCAGTGCGTGGGCCGCTATCTGAGCCACTCCGTCGACGACCGGTACTACATCTGCCGCCCGGCCGAGGACGGCAAGGCCAGGACGGGCAACTGCTACCACTCCTAGGTGGGCCCTGCAGCCGGTCCCATGGTGGCCGCGGCAGCTCACAGGCTCTTCAGGAATTCCAGCGCCACCAACCAGGTGTCCTCGGCGGCTTCCGCGTCGTAGTCCGGCAGCTCCGGGTCGGTGTAGAGATGCCCGGCGCCCGGGTAGCGGTAGACCTCCACGTCCGCCCCCGCTCGCCGCATCTGCAGGTACCAGGCGTTCAGCCAGTCGTGCGGCTCGAACGGATCCGGGTCGGCGACGTGCAACTGCACCGGCAGCTCGTCGGTCGTCGCGCCCTCCGCGACATCCGACGTGCCGTGCAGGAGCAGCAGCCCGCGCGCCCTCTCGTCCGCGAGCGCGAGGTTCTGCGCGATCGAGCCACCGAGGGAGAAGCCCGCATACACGACCCCCCGGTCCGAGAGCGGCGCGACCGCGGCCACGGCCCGGCGCAGCAACTCGTCCTTGCCGATCTCGTCCTTGATCGCCATGCCGGCTTCGACGGTCTGTGCCGTCCGCCCGTCGTAGAGGTCCGGGACATGGACCTCGTGACCGGCCGCCCGCAGCCGGCTCGCAGCGGCCCGCACCGCCGGACGCAGCCCGTAGGCGGAGTGGAACAGGACAATCGTGCTGGTCGGGGCCACGGTGTCACATTTCTCTCGGTGTTTCGCTCTCCTCCACATCGTGCCAGCTACGGTCGTGGGTACGCGCACATCCACCGGCACAGAGAGGAGCTGAGGTGTCCATGGAGGACGTACTGCGCCCGCTGATCGTGATCGGCGGCTCGGTCGTGGTGACCCTCGTCGCCGGCTGGGCCGCCGACCGGGCGCTGCGCCGGGCCGACGCCCGGCACCCCGAGACGCCGCTGTGGGGCCTGCTCCGCCGCTGCCGCCTCCCCTTCCAGCTCGTGCTGTGCGCGGCGCTGCTGCGCGGCAGTTACGACCAGGCACACCTGGCCCGTGATCACACCAAGGCGATCGGGCAGGTGCTGACCCTGGTGCTGATCGGGACGACGGCGTGGCTGGTCGTACGGATCGCGGCGGTGGTCGTGGAGTCCTCGTACTCCCGCTACGCGACGGCGACGCGCGATCCCGCTCGGGTGCGCCGGGTGCGGACCCAAGTGACCCTGATCCAGCGGGTGGTGACCACGATCGTGGGCGTCGTGGCGGCTGCTGCGATGCTGCTGACCTTCCCGGCGATGCGCACGGTCGGCACCTCGGTGCTCGCCTCCGCAGGACTTCTCGGCATCGTCGCCGGTATCGCCGCGCAATCCACCCTGGGCAATCTCTTCGCCGGACTGCAGATCGCCTTCGGCGACATGGTCCGGATCGGCGACACGGTCGTGGTGGACGGCGAGTGGGGCACCGTCGACGAGATCACGCTCACCTATCTGACCGTACGGACCTGGGACGAGCGCCGGATCACCATGCCGGTGTCGTACTTCACCAGCAAGCCCTTCGAGAACTGGTCACGCGGTGGTCCGCAGATGACCGGCACGGTCTTCTTCCAGCTCGATCACGCGGCGCCGGTGGCGGTGATGCGCGAGAAGCTGCGGGAGATCGTCGGGGAGTGCGAGGCGTGGGACGGCCGGGACTGGGGGCTCGCGGTCACCGACACGACGCCGACCACGATCGAAGTCCGGGCGCTGGTCACGGCGCGGGACGCAGACGCGGTGTGGACGGTGCGGTGCGAGGTACGGGAGCGGATGATCGCCTGGCTGCGCGACGAGCACCCGTACGCCCTGCCGCGCATCGCCACGGCATATGCGCCCGTACCGGCGTCGCCACAGGACCAGGGACAGGACCAAGGCCAGGACGAGGGCCAGGACCAGGACCAGGCGGCGGCCGGAGCGGCCGCGGACGGGCAGGCCGACGCAGGATCCGCTAACGGCCGCGTTCCGCCCCGCCGTTGACCTGAATCACCTGCGCGGTGATGTGGTCGGCAGCCGGCGAGGAGAGCCAGTGCACGGTCTCGGCGACATCGCCGGGGTGGCCGGGCCTGCCGTTCAGGGTCTCCGCGACCAGCGCCTCCCGCCGCTCGTCGGGCAGGGCGCCGCCGAAGATCTCGGTTTCCTCGGTGTAGCCCGGCGCGACGACGTTCACCGTGACACCACGGTGCCCCAGGTCCCGCGCGAGGGCGAAGGCGTACGGGTGCAAGGCCGCCTTGGCCGAGGCGTACGCGTGGGGCCCCGAGCCCCGGAGGGCGGCGATGGAGCTGAGGAAGAGCACCCGGCCCCCGGGCGAGGCCAGATGGTCGCGCAGCGCCTCGGTGAGCAGCACCGCGGTGAGCACATTGAGCCGGAAGTTGAGCGTCCAGTCGTGGGCCACGGAGGCCAGCGGGAATTCGGCCGCCACCGGGGGCTCCAAGCGGCCGTTGCCACCCGCGTTGTTGACCAGCACATCGACCGCGCCGAACTCCTCGCACACGAAGTGCGCGGCACGGCGCACCTGCTGCGGGTCGGTCAGATCGGCGGGGCAGGCGACCGCGCCCGCCATCTCGGCGACCGCCTTGTCGAGAACGTCGGCGCGCCGCCCGATCAACACCACCTGGTCGCCGTCGCGCACGAACCTCCGCGCCGTGGCGAGCCCGATCCCCGTACCGCCACCGCTGACGACGACTGTGCGTGACATGCGCGATCTCCTCGCTCGGGTTGCCCGGCAGCGATCGTACGACGGTCCCGGCGGACTCGCCCGGTGCCGCCCAGCGCGCGTCAGAGCCGCTTCGTCATGGCGCGGTGGGGGATGCCGCCGCCCGCGTCGAACTCCGGTCCGTGTGCGGCATAGCCGAGCTTCTCGTAGAAGGCCAGCGCATGGGTCTGTGCCTCGAGGTAGACCTGGGAGAGTCCGCGCCGCCGCGCCTCCGCCTCCACGGCCCGTACGAGCGCCGCTCCGAGCCCCGTGCCGCGTGCGGAGCCCCGGACCGCGAGCCGCCCGAGCACGGCGGTGGTGGCGCCGTCGACGCCCTGCGCACGGTACTTCCGGCTCGCCACCGAGCCGTACAGGAAGCGGACGGTGCCCAGCGGGCCGTCTGGGCCCTCGGCGAGGAGGTGGACGGCGTGCGCGTCGTAGGCGTCCATCTCCAGCTGCTCCGGCACGCCCTGCTCGACGACGAAGACGTCACGGCGTACGACGCGGCAGCCCCCGAGGCGCTCCTCGCCCTCGTCCCCGTCCACGACGCGGATCCCGTCCGGCGCCGCCGCATCGACCGCGGTCATGCGCTCTCTGCCCGCACGATGTCCAGCGCGCGCTGCAGATCGTCCGGGTAGGCGCTCCGGAACTCCACCCAGCTGCCGTCCGCGGGGTGCTCGAAGCCGAGCTGGACCGCGTGCAGCCACTGCCGGGTCAGCCTCAGCCGACGGGCCAGCGTGGGGTCCGCGCCGTAGGTGAGGTCGCCGACACAGGGGTGGCGGTGAGCGGCCATGTGGACCCGGATCTGATGGGTACGGCCGGTCTCGAGCCTGATGTCGAGCAGGCTGGCCGCGCGGAACGCCTCGATGAGGTCGTAGTGCGTGACGCTCGGCTTGCCGTCGGCGGTCACGGCCCACTTGTAGTCGTGCTGGGGATGGCGGCCGATGGGGGCCTCGATGGTGCCGCTCAGCGGGTCGGGGTGCCCCTGGACGAGGGCGTGGTAGCGCTTGTCGACCACGCGCTCGCGGAACTGGTGCTTGAGGACGCTGTACGCGCGCTCGGACTTCGCCACCACCATCAGGCCGGAGGTGCCCACGTCGAGCCGGTGCACGATGCCCTGCCGCTCGGCGGCACCCGAGGTCGAGATGCGGTAGCCGGCCGCGGCGAGACCGCCGATGACTGTCGTGCCGGACCAGCCGGGGCTCGGGTGGGCGGCGACGCCCACCGGCTTCATGATCACGACGATGTCGTCGTCGTCGTGCACGATCTCCATGCCCTCGACGGGCTCGGCGACGACCTGCACGGGCGGCGCGGCCTGCGGCATCTCCACCTCGAGCCAGGCGCCGCCGGTCACCCGGTCGGACTTGCCCGCGACACTGCCGTCGACCTGGACCTTCCCGGCCGTGGCCAGCTCGGCGGCCTTGGTCCGGGAGAAGCCGAACATCCGGGCGATCGCGGCGTCGACGCGCTCGCCCTCCAGGCCGTCGGGTACGGGCAAGGTGCGGATCTCGGGAATCGTGCTCACCCGTTGAGTATGCCGGACCGCGGACGCAGACTCGTACGTCAGTCCTCTTTCCACCCCGGCCCGTTCCTTCGGCTCCGCAGCACGCGGCCCGCCCCCGGCCGTCAGTCCTTGTGCACCGTGCCGTCCGGGTCTAGGCCGCGGAAAGACAGGATCACGATCAGGATCCCGCCGCAGACGATCGCCGAGTCGGCCAGATTGAAGACCGCGAAGCCCTTCGGGGCGATGAAGTCGACCACCGCGCCCTGGAAGAGACCGGGCGAGCGGAAGATCCGGTCGGTGAGGTTGCCGAACGCTCCGCCGAGCAGCAGGCCGAGGGCGATGGCCCAGGGCACGCTGTAGAGCTTGCGGGCGATCCTCGCGATCACCACGATCACCGTCGCCGCGATGAACGTGAAGACGATGGTCAGCGCCTCCCCGATACCGAACGCGGCGCCCGCGTTCCGCACCGCCTCGAATCTCAGCCACTCACCGAGGATCTCGACCGGAGCCTGATGCTCGAGCCGCGCCACGACGATCATCTTGCTGATCAGGTCCAGGGCATAGGCGAACGCGGCGACGGCGATCAGCACCGCGATCCGTCGCTTGCCCTGGGCCGCGGGCTCCTCGGCCTGCTCCGGCCCCGGCTCCGCCTGCGCCTGATCGAAACCTGGAGTACCGATGGTCCGCTCCGCCTCTGCCACGTGAGTCCCTCAGCATCTGTCCGCGGGCCGGGCCCGCCTGACTGAACTGAGGACGAGCGTACGGCACACGGGTGCGGGCAGGAGGGGGGCCGGAGCCCACTCCGTCAGAAGTGGCGCTCCTGCCGCTGCTTGCAGTCGACGCAGAGCGTGGCCCGCGGAAAGGCCTGCATCCGCGCCTTGCCGATCGGCCTGCTGCAGGACTCACAGAGCCCGTACGTGCCGGCATCGATCCGCCCCAGCGCCCGCTCGGTCTGCGCGAGCATCTCTCGGGCGTTCGCGGCGAGCGCCAGTTCGTGCTCGCGGGTGATGTTCTTGGCGCCGGTGTCCGCCTGGTCGTCACCCGCTCCGTCACCCGACTCGCGCATCAGACCGGTGATCGCCACTTCGGCGGAGTCGATCTCGGTACGCAGCCGCAGGGCGTCCTGCTGCAGCTCGGCCCGGGCGGCGCCGATCTCTTCAGCGGACCAGGGCTCCTCACCAGGGCGTACGGCGAGCTCACCCGGCTCGGCGACCCCGGCGCTGACCGTCGGTACGGTGGCGGCGGCGGGGATCTGCTCAGCCGCGGGCGCCTCGCGCGGGGTCTTCTTCGCCACCACAGTGCCGGCTCGCGTCTTCCGCGCGGCCCTGCCGGGAGCGGACGGTGCCGCCTTGGCCGCCTTCTTCGCGGGTGCGGCCTTCGGCGCCGCAGCCTTCTTCGCCGGGGCCTGGGCTGCCTTGGTCTTCGCGGCCGCGGTCGTGCGAGCGGGGGCCTTCGCCCCCGAGGCCTTCGTCACCGACGGCTTCTCGGCCGGGGCCTTCTTGGGCGGAGCCTTCTTCGCAGCGGACTTCTTGGCCGGCGCCTTCTGCGCGGCCGACTTCTTGGGGGTGGCCTTCTCGGCCACAGCCTTCTTCGCCGACACCTTTTTGACCTGGGCTTTCTTTGCCGGAGCCGTGGGGACCGCCGCCTTCTTGGCGACGCTCTTCTTCGCCGGCGCCTTCGCCGGTGCTTTCTTCGCCGGTGCTCGCTTCGCAGGTGCTTTCTTCGCCGCCTTGGCCGTCTTCGCGACCGCCTTCGTCGACGTTTTCTTCTTCGCTGTCTTGGCCTTCGCCGGTGGTTTCGTGGTCGCTGCGCCTGAGGACCTGGCTGATGCCGTCCTCTTCACGGCGGTCTTCTTCGCCACCATGGCCGCGGCCCCTTCACATATGGTGACCTTGCACGCGCATCGTGCCTGGGACGATAAATCGACACGAAGCGCACGGCAACGGGGCGAACCCCTCGGAGGCCCCGGGGATCGCTCCACAGAGCCATCGTGACCGTCCTGCCGCGGTGGCAGGGCAGGTCTGCCTGCGTTGTGCCCCGCCTCCCGCTCGGTAATCCGCCGACGGGGCCCGGACCGGCCATTTGGGTCATGTCCACGTCGCCGGCCGTTACCGCAACCCGGTCCCGTCCCCCGGGCACCGCGAAACCGGTCGGCCCCGGCCCTCGAAGCCCCGTACACTGGGCCCAGCGAAAGGCATGGAAGGGGATGAGTAGCGCCGTACGCAGCCATGGACCGTCCGACACCGGACGGCCGAGCGATCCGGGGACGGTGCGAGCCCGGAGGCGAGCGCGACGTGAAGATCACCCCGGAGCCGCCGGAAGAAAGCTCCTGTGAGCCAGTAGACCCGGCATCGCGACCCCAATGAGGGGGCGGTGAGGTCACTCATCGCCAAGGAGGGTGGTACCGCGGGAGCGCTTGAGCTCTCGTCCCTCCGACGGACTGCATGTCTCACAACGTAGGTGTCCGCCGGAGGAAGATCCGATGACGCAGTACCGCCAGGTGCCCGCCCAGGTCGACCTGCCCGCCCTCGAGCACGCCGTGCTCGACTTCTGGCGCGAGAGCAAGGTCTTCACCCGCAGCCTCGCCCAGTCCGAGGGGCGGCCCGAGTGGGTCTTCTACGAGGGCCCGCCGACCGCCAACGGCATGCCGGGCGCCCACCACATCGAGGCGCGCGTCTTCAAGGACGTGTTCCCGCGCTTCAGGACCATGCAGGGCTACCACGTCGGCCGCAAGGCCGGCTGGGACTGCCACGGCCTGCCGGTCGAGCTCGCCGTGGAGAAGGAGCTCGGCTTCTCCGGCAAGCAGGACATCGAGGCGTACGGCATCGCCGCCTTCAACGCCAAGTGCCGCGAGTCGGTGACCCGGCACACCGACGCCTTCGCCGAGCTGACCACGCGCATGGGCTACTGGGTCGACCTGGACGACGCCTACTGGACCATGGACCCGGAGTACATCGAATCGGTGTGGTGGTCCCTGAAGGAGATCTTCACCAAGGGCCTGCTGGTGCAGGACCACCGCGTCGCCCCCTGGTGCCCGCGCTGCGGCACCGGCCTGTCCGACCACGAGCTGGCGCAGGGCTACGAGACGGTCGTCGATCCGTCCGTCTTCGTCCGCTTCCCGCTGACCTCCGGCCCACTGGCCGGCGAGGCCGCGCTCCTGGTGTGGACGACGACCCCGTGGACGCTGGTCTCCAATACCGCGGTCGCCGCCCACCCCGACGTGACGTATGTGGTCGCGACAAACGGCGAGGAGAAGCTGGTCGTCGCCGAGCCGCTGCTGGAGAAGGCGCTCGGCGAGGACTGGACCCGTACCGGACAGACCTTCAGCGGCGCGGAGATGGAGCGCTGGACGTACGACCGCCCCTTCTCCCTCGTCGAGATCGAGGGCGCCCACTTCGTCGTCACCGCAGAGTATGTGACCACCGACGACGGTACGGGTCTGGTCCACCAGTCCCCCGCCTTCGGTGAGGACGACCTGAAGGTCTGCCGCGCGTACGGTCTCCCGGTGGTGAACCCGGTCCGCCCGGACGGCACCTTCGAGGAGGACGTGCCGCTCGTCGGCGGGAAGTTCTTCAAGAAGGCCGACGAGGCGCTGGTGAAGGACCTCGGCAAGCGCGGCCTGCTCTTCCGGCACGTGCCGTACGAGCACAGCTATCCGCACTGCTGGCGCTGCCACACCGCGCTGCTCTACTACGCGCAGCCGTCCTGGTACATCCGCACCACCGCGATCAAGGACGCGCTGCTGCGCGAGAACGAGCGCACCAACTGGTACCCGGAGGCGGTCAAGACCGGCCGCTACGGCGACTGGCTCAACAACAACATCGACTGGGCGCTGTCCCGGAACCGCTACTGGGGCACCCCGCTGCCGATCTGGCGCTGCGAGGAGGGCCACCTCACCTGTGTCGGCTCCCTCACCGAGCTGTCCGACCTCACCGGCACCGATCAGACGGGCCTCGACCCGCACCGCCCGTTCATCGACGAGATCACCTTCGACTGCACCGCCGAGGGCTGCTCGCTGGAGGCGACCCGCGTGCCGGAGGTCATCGACGCCTGGTACGACTCGGGTTCGATGCCCTTCGCGCAGTGGGGCTACCCGTACCGCAACAAGGACCTCTTCGAGAAGCGCTACCCGGCGCAGTTCATCTGCGAGGCCATCGACCAGACCCGCGGCTGGTTCTACACGCTGATGGCGGTCGGCACCCTGGTCTTCGACCAGTCCAGCTACGAGAACGTGGTCTGCCTCGGGCACATCCTGGCCGAGGACGGCCGGAAGATGTCCAAGCACCTGGGCAACATCCTCCAGCCGATCCCGCTCATGGACCAGCACGGCGCCGACGCGGTCCGCTGGTTCATGGCCGCCGGCGGCTCGCCCTGGTCGGCGCGGCGCGTGGGACACGGCACCATCCAGGAGGTCGTCCGCAAGACGCTCCTGACGTACTGGAACACCGTGGCCTTCCAGGCCCTGTACGCCCGGACGTCCGGCTGGGCACCGAGCGCGTCCGACCCGGCCCCGGCCGAGCGGCCGCTGCTCGACCGCTGGCTGCTCAGCGAGCTGAACGCGATGACCGATCAGGTCACCCAGGCCATGGAGGGGTACGACACCCAGCGGGCCGGCAAGCTGCTGTCGTCCTTCGTGGACGACCTGTCCAATTGGTACGTGCGCCGCTCGCGCCGCCGCTTCTGGCAGGGCGACGCGGCCGCACTCCGCACCCTGCACGAGTCGATCGAGACGGTGACGCGGCTGATGGCGCCGATTGTGCCGTTCATCACGGAGCGGGTGTGGCAGGACCTGGTCGTCCCGGTCACCCCGGACGCCCCGGAGTCGATCCATCTCGCCACGTGGCCGGTGCCGGACACCGCGCTCATCGACCCGGCGCTCTCCCCGCAGATGGTGCTGGTGCGGCGATTGGTGGAACTGGGGCGGGCGACGCGTGCCGAGTCGGGTGTGAAGACCCGCCAGCCGCTGTCCCGCGCGCTGGTCGCGGCGGCCGGATTTGAGTCCCTGGACGAGGAGTTGCGCGGTCAGATCGCCGAGGAGCTGAACGTCAGCGAGCTGGCGTCCCTCTCCGAGGTCGGCGGCTCCCTGGTCGACACCACGGCGAAGGCCAACTTCCGCGCCCTGGGCAAGCGCTTCGGCAAGGGCACTCAGCCGGTCGCCAAGGCGATCGCCAAGGCGGATGCCGCTGCCTTGTCGGTGGCCCTTCGCGAGGGCACGGCGTCGGTGGAGGTGAGCGGTGAGACGGTCTCCCTCTCCCCGGAGGAGGTCATCATCACCGAAACCCCGCGCGAGGGCTGGTCGGTGGCCTCGGATGCGGGCGCGACCGTGGCCCTCGACCTGGAGATCACTCCGGAGCTGCGCCGCGCCGGTCTGGCCCGCGATGCGATCCGGCTGATCCAGGAGGCCCGCAAGAACAGCGGCCTGGACGTGGCCGACCGGATCGCCCTGCGCTGGCAGTCGACGGACGAGGAGGTCCGTACGGCTCTCACCGACCACGCCGCCCTGATCGCCGACGAGGTCCTGGCGACGGACTTCGTATCCGGTGAGGCGGACGCCTCGTACGGCGACCCCTTCGACGACGAGGGCCTCTCCCTCACCTTCCGCCTCCGCAAGACCGAGGCATGATCAAGGGCCGGTCCCCGGAACGTGTTCCGGGGACCGGCCCTTGATCTGCCGACGACTACGCGCGCAGGGCGCGTGCGGCCGTCAGTTGTCGTCCTCGTCGATCAGGAAGCCCCGCATCGGGGACGGAGCCTGCTGCATCGGCGGACCCTGCGGCCGCACCGGCGCCATCGGCTGCGTCATCGCGGGCGACATCTGCTGCTGGCCGCCGTACGACGGGCCACCGCCACCCGGGCCGTGACCACCGTGACCCCCATGGCCGCCCATGGTCTGGTTGCCGCCCATCGTGTGGCCCATCGGACCCGCTCCCGCGCCCGCCATAGACGGGGACGGCGGCAGGGACGGGGCCGCCGGCGTACGCGACGGGGCCAGCGAGTCGTCGGCCTGGTTCTCCAGCTGGCGCAGCTGACTCTCCAGGTACGACTTCAGACGCGTCCGGTACTCGCGCTCGAAGCCGCGCAGGTCCTCGACCTTGCGCTCCAGCGTGGCGCGGGCGGACTCGAGCGAGCCCATCGCGACGCGGTGCTTCTCTTGAGCGTCCCGCTCCAGCGCATCGGCCTTGGAGCGGGCGTCCCGCTCCAGGCCCTCGGCGCGGCTGCGGGCCTCCCCGACGATCTTGTTGGCCTCCGAGCGGGCCTCCGCGATCGCCTGGTCGGCGGTCTGCTGCGCGAGCGAGAGCACGCGGGCGGCGCTGTCGCCACCCGGGCCCTGGCCCGGCATCTGAGGTCCGCCGGGGCCCATCGGGCCGCCCATCGGACCACCCATGGGGCCGCCCTGCCCCATGTGACCGGGACCGTGCGGACCGTGACCACCGGGACCGGCAGGCAGCTGGGGTGCGCCACCGGGCAGCTGGGGCGGGCCCATCTGCTGCTGGGGCGGCACCGGCTGCGGTCCGGATATGGCAGCGGGCACAGGCCCGGGCCGGTCCTGCTGCTCCGGCGGCTTGCGCATACCCTGCTGCTGGTTCTGCGCGGCGGCACGGGTCGCTGCGGCCAGCTTGGCGCGCAGGTCCTCGTTCTCCCGCAGCAGACGGGTCAGTTCGGCTTCGACCTCATCGAGGAAGGCATCGACCTCGTCCTCGTCATAGCCTTCTCGGAGGCGGACGGTCGTGAACTGCTTGTTCCGAACGTCCTCGGGGGTCAACGGCATCTCTTCACCTCAACGTAGTCGTCGGCATATCGGCAAGACCGTATCGTTCACACCGACCTCACGACGGTGATCAGGATCCAGACGATGATCATCAATACGAAGAAGGACAGGTCGAGCGCCACGCCCCCGAGACGCAGCGGCGGAATGAACCGCCGCAGAAGCTTGAGCGGCGGATCAGTGACAGTGTAGGTGCCCTCCAGGAGGACCACCATCGCCTTGCCGGGTTGCCACGAGCGGGCGAACTGGAAGACGTAGTCCATGATCAGCCGGAAGATGAGCACGATCAGGAAGCAGTACAGCGCGATGTAGATCACCTGGCGTGCGATGTCCATCTCGCGGTTGCCTCTCCCCTACTCGTGTCAGGCCTGGCGGCCACAGTGTGACCAGTGTTGCGTCTCAGCTTTGGTTAAAGAACCCGCCCTCTGCGATGCGGGCCTTGTCCTCCGCCGTTACATCGACGTTAGCAGGAGACAAGAGGAACACCTTCTGCGTCACTCGTTCAATGCTTCCGTGCAGACCGAAGACCAAACCGGCGGCGAAGTCGACAAGTCGCTTCGCGTCCGTGTCGTCCATCTCCGTCAGATTCATGATCACCGGAGTGCCCTCACGGAAGTGTTCCCCGATGGTACGGGCTTCGTTGTAGGTCCGAGGGTGCAGCGTCGTGATGCGGTACGGCTCCCGCTCGGACACGACTTTGGGCATGATCACCGGCGCGTTCTTCTCCAGATTCTGACGTTCAGGTGTGATGGATGCCACGGGGGCGATTCGGGCAGGTCGCCCATTTTCAGCACCCAGAGCGGCGGGCTCGCGCGAGATAGGGGACTGAACCACTCGAACCGGTTCATCCACTGGGTCACGATCCGACTGGTGTGACTGATGTGACTGGTGCGGCCGCCGGGCCCGTTCGGGCTCGGGCTCCGGCTCGAACTCGTCGTCGGGGTCGAAGCCCCGGCCGTCGTACCCATCGTCCTCCACGAGGCCGAGGTAGACCGCCATCTTGCGCATCGCGCCGGCCATTCTCTGCGTCCTCCGCTCTGTGGTGGATCGGCTCCGTCATCGGTCGCCCTGAATCCACTCGGCCTGCCCGCCTTTCGGCGGAAATGACCATATTTTCTGCTGTGGTCCGACTTGCTTCGCGACGTTACCGGAGCCGGGGTCTGACTCCGAGTACCGCAGTGCCGACGCGCACATGTGTCGCTCCCGCCGCCACCGCGTCCTCGAGGTCCGAGCTCATCCCTGCCGACACCATGTTCGCAGCAGGATGGTCCGCGCGCAGGCTTGATGAGATTTCCATCAAACGCTCGAATGCGGCCCGTTGGCGCCCTGCGTACGGGCCGGCGAGCGGTGCGACGGTCATCAGCCCGCGCAACCGCAGCCCTTCGGCCCCGGTGATCGCATCCGCGAGGGCCGGGACCCCGTCCGGTGCCACCCCGCCACGGCCCGAGACCTCTCCCGTCTCGGCGTCCAGCGCGACTTGGATGAGACAGTCCACCTCCCGGCCGGAGCGCACGGCCGCGGACGAGAGCGCCGCGACGAGCCTGGACCGATCGACGGACTGCACTATATCCGCGTAACTCACCACAGATCGGGCCTTATTCGTCTGGAGCTGTCCGACGAAGTGCCAGCTGAGCGGGAGACCGGCGCACTCGGCGGCCTTGGGTGCGGCGTCCTGGTCGCGGTTCTCGGCGACATGCCGCACTCCGAGCTCGGCGAGCAGCCGGCTGTCACTGGCCGGATAGGTCTTGGTGACCACGATCAGGGTCACCTCCTCCCGCTTCCGGCCCGCGGCGGCGCAGGCGTCGGAGATACGTTCCTCCACGCCCGCCAGATTCTCCGCCAGTTGAGCCCTGCGGTCAGCCACGGTCCGGCCTCCCGCCGACCCGCGGGGCCTCGAGCCAGACGTATCCGGCGAGGCGGCCGGTCGACCGGTCGCGGCGGTATGAAAAGTGATCCGCCGATTCCCGGGTGCAGATGTGAGACTTCTCGCACATATGCACTCCACATCGGGCAAGTTCGGCATGCACTCCGGCAGTGACGTCCACCGCCGGGGTGTTCCAGCGCGTGGTCGACCACGCCTCCGGGACCGCACGCGCCACCTCCGCCCGCATCTCCTCCGGCACCTCGTAACAGCTGCCGCAGACCGCGGGTCCGGTGACGGCGGTGATCCGCGACGCCTCGGCGCCGAGCGCCAGCATCGTTTCGACGGCGGCCGGTACGACTCCGGCGACCAGCCCCGGACGTCCGGCATGCACGGCGGCGGCGACACCCGCGGCCGGGTCGGCCAGCAGGACCGGCGTGCAGTCGGCGGTGAGGACGGCGAGGGCGAGACCCCGCCGGGTCGTGACCACCGCGTCCACGGACGGAATGTGGTCCGCCCTCCACGGGCCGTCGACCACGGCCACGTCCCGGCCGTGCACCTGGTTCATCCAGACGACCTGGGCCGGATCGAGTCCCAGCGACTTCGCGGCGAGTTCCCGGTTGGTCCGCACGGCGCCGGGGTCGTCGCCGACCGCACCGCCAAGGTTGAGCTCTTCGTACGGAGCGGCGCTCACCCCGCCCCACCGGTCGGTGAAAGCGAAGTGCGCGCCGCTCGCTTCGTGCTGCTGCCCTATCACGTCGGGCCGGTTACTTCAGGAAGTCGGGGACGTCCAGCTCCTCGGCCTGGCTGTCCTGGTACGGACGGGCCGAGGGCACCTGGGGCGGGGAGACCGGGGAGACGTCGCCGACCGGGGCCGCCTCCGGGCGCTCCAGGTCTTCCTCCCGCTCGGAGGCCGGGGCGACGGTGCCCAGTCCGCCGAAGGAGGGGCGGCCGGTCTCGGCTGCGGAAGGGGTGCGGCCGTAGGGCTCGTCACGGGCGCCGGACGAACCGAGCACCTTGTCGCGGTTCTTCGACGGCGGCTGTCCGCCGTCGAAACCGGCCGCGATGACGGTGACCCGCACCTCGTCGCCGAGCGCGTCGTCGATCACCGCACCGAAGATGATGTTCGCCTCGGGGTGTGCGGCCTCGCTCACCAACTGGGCGGCCTCATTGATCTCGAAGAGACCGAGGTCCGAGCCGCCGGAGATGGAGAGGAGCACGCCCCGGGCACCGTCGATGGACGCCTCGAGCAGCGGCGAGGAGATGGCCATCTCGGCCGCCGCGACCGCGCGGTCGTCGCCACGCGCCGAGCCGATGCCCATGAGCGCCGATCCGGCTTCGGACATCACGGACTTGACGTCGGCGAAGTCGAGGTTGATCAGGCCCGGGGTGGTGATGAGGTCGGTGATGCCCTGGACACCGGACAGCAGCACCTGGTCCGCCGACTTGAACGCATCGAGCACGCTCACCTGCCGGTCGGAGATGGACAGCAGCCGGTCGTTGGGGATCACGATGAGGGTGTCGACCTCGTCGCGCAGCGCGGCGATCCCGTCCTCGGCCTGGTTCGCACGGCGCCGGCCCTCGAAGGTGAACGGCCGGGTGACCACGCCGATCGTGAGTGCGCCCAGCGAGCGCGCGATGTTGGCCACCACCGGTGCGCCACCGGTGCCGGTTCCGCCCCCTTCGCCCGCGGTGACGAAGACCATGTCCGCACCCTTGAGGACCTCTTCGATCTCCTCGCGGTGGTCCTCGGCGGCCTTCCGGCCGACGTCGGGGTTGGCGCCGGCGCCCAGACCGCGGGTGAGCTCCCGGCCGACGTCGAGCTTGACGTCGGCGTCGCTCATCAGCAGGGCTTGTGCATCGGTGTTGATTGCGATGAACTCGACGCCCTTGAGACCGACCTCGATCATCCGGTTGATGGCGTTGACGCCACCGCCGCCGATACCGACGACCTTGATGACTGCGAGGTAGTTCTGCGGTGCTGCCACGTCGAAGGCCTCTCGCCTCGAGTTACGTGTCCGCATACCAGGTGTGCGGTACGCGGACTGATGCCGATTGGGACGGTCACGCCGACCCGAACCCTAAAGGTGAAGTTTAGGGTTACCAGTGTTGTCTGCCCTATGGAGTCTTCGAACGAGACACTAAGTCGACAAGTGCTGCGCGTTCAACGAACACGCCGAACCCTCCCGTTTTTCTTTTCACCCTATGTGATCACACATTCCCCGGCCAACCAGGGTGCTGGCCTGGCGCGTCGTGCGTCAACTCCCCGTCAACGCAGGGGCGCTGGGAGCACTCACATCGAAGTGGTCGGCGTCCCGCTCGGTTTTCATCAGTGCGAGGAGTGTCCGCGCCTTCGCGCCGCCCCGCTCACTGCTCCCCCACATCACCGTCCGACCACCTGTCAGGTCGAGCGTGATGGAGTCGTACGAACGCACCCGGACGACCAGGGTGTCCTGGCGAATCACCGAAGGGAGGCCCGCGGAGACGCGTACTCCCTCCCGCTCCAGCCGGGCCGCTCCGAATCGCCGCATGCTCGGCGACTGGTCGGCGTCCAATTCCAGGATCGGAACGCCCCGGTGGGCCCTGTCCAGCGTCGCGAACCGCACTCCGTGCGCGTCCACTTCGATGAACTTTCCGCCCTTTTTGAGCAGCACTTCCGGTTTTCTCTCGGTCACTTTCAGACCGATCTCGTTCGGCCAGACCCGTACCACTTCCGCGGTGGCGACCCTCGGCAGTTTCTCTCGGACCCGGGCGGCGACGACCTCCGTGTCGACGGAAATGAGCGGGGCATTCCGCGGCACCCCCGCCGCTTCGACGACCTGGCGGGGCGTGAGAACCCGGGTGCCACTCGCGTGCACCTTTTCCACCCGCGCCCATGCCGATCCATAGAGGACATAGACGCCGGCCGCACCCAGCAACGCGACGGCCAGCAGTACGAAGATCACAGTGCGACGGCTTGGGCGCCTGAGCCGAGGAGGGCTGAACCGCACCGAACGGAGCCGACGGAGAAAGCCGCGCCCGCGCCGGACGGGCCGGGGCCGACCGGAGTCGGGCTCACCCTGCCGATAAGGGGAGCCGGGGGACAGCTTCTCCGCACCGCGCCGAGCGGTCGTGGGTTCGGCCACGCTCCCTACTCTCCTTCCGGCCGGGTCCGGCCCTCCGCGGTGGGGGCCCGGCCACCCCCATCCGGCGACCGCACGGGGAGAGGCCGGGGGCACCCCGGGCCCCCCGGCCGGCTCAGCCCTACGCCTGGTGGCGCGCGGCGATCGCCTCGTACACCATGCCGACCAGCAGTTCGTCGGCGTCCCGGCGCCCGAACTCCGCGGCGGCGCGGGACATCTCGTACAGCCGGTGCGGATCGGCGAGCACCGGAAGCACATGGCCCCGCACCCACTCGGGGGTCAAGTCGGCGTCGTCGACCAGCAGGCCACCGCCCGCCTTGACCACCGGTTGGGCGTTGAGCCGCTGCTCGCCGTTACCGATCGGCAGCGGAACGTACGCGGCCGGGAGGCCGACCGCGGACAGCTCGGCGACGGTCATCGCGCCCGCACGGCAGAGCATCATGTCGGCCGCGGCGTACGCGAGGTCCATCCGATCCACGTACGGTACCGGGATATACGGGGGCATGCCCGGCATGTTGTCCACTTCGGGCAATTCATTCTTGGGGCCGACCACGTGGAGGACCTGCACGCCGGAGCGCTGCAACAGGGGGGCGACGGCCTGGACGACCTCGTTCAGCCGGCGGGCGCCCTGCGAGCCGCCGGAGACCAGCAGGGTCGGGAGGTTGGGGTCGAGCCCGAAGGCGGCGCGGGCCTCCTGGCGGACCGCGGCCCGGTCGAGGGTCGCGATGGAGCGGCGCAGCGGGATGCCGACGTAGCGGGCGTTGCGGAGCTTGCTGTCCGGGGTGCTCACGGCCACGTACTTGGCGTAACGGGAACCGATCTTGTTGGCGAGGCCGGGGCGGGCGTTGGCCTCATGGACGATGATCGGCACACCGAGCCGCTTGGCAGCCAGATAGGCGGGCAGCGCGACATAGCCTCCGAAGCCGACCACGCAGTCGGCCTTGGTGCGCTCCAGGATCTGCTCCGTGGCCTTGATGGTGCCGCGCAGCCGGCCGGGGACAGTGATCAGCTCCGGTGTGGGCTTGCGCGGCAGCGGTACGGCCGGGATCAGCCCCAGTTCGTAGCCCCGCTCGGGTACGAGCCGGGTCTCGAGGCCACGCTCCGTCCCGAGGGCCGTGATCCCCACGGTCGGGTCCTGCCTGCGCAGGGCGTCCGCGAGGGCGAGCGCGGGCTCGATGTGGCCGGCGGTCCCCCCACCGGCGAGTACGACATGCACCGAAATTCACCGCTCTCCGGACGGCCGCCTCCCAGCGAGCCGTCGCATCGTCTTCCTTCTCACCCCAGCCAGCTTCTTCCACAAAGCAGGCTGCCGCATGGCCAGGGCCGCCCGGGCAGCGGGCTCGGCTCGCGCGAAGGCGATCAGCAGCCCGATGGCGAACATGGTCGGCAGCAGGGCGGAGCCTCCGTAGGAGAACAGCGGGAGGGGGACGCCGGCGATCGGCAGCAGACCGAGCACCGCACCGATGTTGATCACGGCCTGGGCCGTGATCCACGTGGTCACACCTCCCGCTGCGTACCTCACGAAGGGGTCCTCCGTGCGTCCGGACACGCGGATACCCGCATAGCCTAGAGCCGCGAAGAGGGCGAGGACCGACAGCGTCCCCGCGAGGCCGAGTTCCTCCCCGGTCACGGCGAAGATGAAGTCGGTATGCGGTTCCGGCAGTTCACCCCATTTTTCCACGCTCGCTCCGAGCCCCGAGCCGAACCATCCGCCGTTGGCAAGGGCATAGATCCCGTGCACCGCCTGCCAGCACTGGTCGTCCGGCCCCGGTTCGGTGGCACCGAGGCAGCCGAGCCTGGCCATCCGGGTGGGGCTGATCCTGATCAGCAACAGACCGAGCAGGGCGGCGAAGCCCAGCACACCCGCGAAGAGCCGGGTGGGGGCGCCGGCCAGCCAGAGCAGCCCGAAGAGGATCGCCGTGAGGATGATCGCGGTGCCCATGTCGCCGCCGAGCATGATCAGCCCGAGCAGTATGAAGGCCGCCGGCACCAGCGGGACGAGCAGATGTTTCCACTGGGTCAGGAGTCGCTTGTCCTGCTTGCGCGCCAGCAGGTCGGCGCCCCACAGGACGAGCGCGAGCTTGCCGAACTCGCTGGGCTGGAGCTGGAACGGGCCGCCGAGCTGGAGCCAGTTGGTGTTCCCGTTGACCGTGTGCCCTATCCCGGGCACCTGCACGAGGGCCATCAGAAAGACGGAGACAGCGAGCAGCGGGTAGGCGAGCATCCGGTGGGCCCGGATGGACAGCCGGGAGGCGAGCAGCAGCAGGCCCGTGCCGAGGACCGCCGCGACGAGCTGCTTGCGGAAGTAGTACGTGGGAGCCAGGCCCGACTGGAGAGCCTGGATCATCGACGCCGAGTACACCATCACCAGACCGAGCACGGTGAGCAGCAGGCTGCCGCCGAGGATCAGGTAGTACGCGGTCAGCGGCCGGTCCCAGGCGCGCCGGGCGCGGGTGTGCAGCCGGCTCAGGGCGTTCGCCGGGCTCCGGCGCTGAGGTTGCTGGCCGGGGGCACCGCGGCCCTTGGGGCGCAGCGCCGCCGGTCTCGCCGTCCGGGCCGTCATGTCCCTCCTGTGGTGTGGTGCGGCCGGATCGCTGCATCGCCACGGGGACGGTCCGGCTACTGCTCCTGTCCCCCGGCGGCCTCGAGGTCTCGTACGGCTTCCGCGAAAGCGTCGCCGCGCTTGCCGTAGTTGACGAACATGTCCATCGAGGCGCAGGCCGGGGCCAGCAGGACGGTGTCTCCCGGCTGCGCGAGCCGCGTCGCCTCCCGCACCGCCGCGGCCATCGCCTCAGTGTCGGTCCGGTCGAGGTCCACGACCGGGACATCCGGGGCGTGTCGCGCGAGCGCTTCGCGGATCAGGGCCCGGTCGGCTCCGATGAGCACGGCGCCGCGGAGCCGCTCGGCCGACTTCTGGACGAGGTCGTCGAAGGTGGCGCCCTTGGCGAGGCCGCCGGCGATCCACACGATGTGCTCGTAGGAGGCGAGGGAGGCTTCGGTGGCGTGGGTGTTGGTGGCCTTGGAGTCGTCGACGTAGCTGATCCCGTCGACGTCCGCGACATGCGCGATGCGGTGTGCGTCGGGGCGGAAGGCGCGCAGCCCGTCGCGTACCGCCTTCGGCTCGACGCCGAAGGCGCGGGCGAGGGCCGCCGCGGCGAGGGCGTTGGCGATGTTGTGCGGCGCCGGAGGGTTCACGTCGGAGACCTCGGCGAGCTCCTGGGCGTTCTGATACCGGTTATGGACGAACGCCCGGTCGACGAGGATGCCCTCGACGACGCCGAGTTGGGAGGGGCCGGGGGTGCCGAGGGTGAAGCCGATGGCCCGGCAGCCCTCCTCGACGTCGGCCGCGCGCACCAGTTCCTCGGTGGCGGGGTCGGCGACGTTGTAGACGCAGGCGACCTGGTTGCCGTGGTAGATCCGGCCCTTGTCCGCGGCGTACGCCTGCATCGAGCCGTGCCAGTCGAGGTGGTCGGGCGCGAGGTTGAGGACGGCGGCGGAGTGGGCTCGTACCGAGGGCGCCCAGTGCAGCTGGTAGCTGGAGAGCTCGACGGCGAGGACGTCGTACGGCTGCTCCGACAGCACGACGTCCAGCAGCGAGACGCCGATGTTGCCGACGGCGGCGGTCCGCAGTCCCGCGGCCTCCAGGATGGTGGCCAGCATCTGGACGGTGGTGGTCTTGCCGTTGGTGCCGGTGACCGCGAGCCAGGGGGCGGCCTCGGGGCCGCGCAGCTGCCAGGCCAGCTCGACGTCGCCCCAGACCGGAACGCCTGCCTCGGCAGCCGCCGCGAAGAGTGGCTTGTCGGGCTTCCACCCCGGCGTGGTGACGATCAGCTCGGTGCCCTTGGGCAGTGTCGCCCCGTCGCCGAGGCGCACCGTGATTCCCCGGGCCTCCAGCTCGGCCGCCTGCAGGCGTGCGCGCTCGTCGTCGCCGTCGTTGACGACGGTCACCTCGGCGCCGAGGTCCCGCAGCACCCGTGCGGCGGGGACCCCCGAGACGCCGAGGCCGGCGACGGTGACCCGCTTCCCTGTCCAGATCACTTGTCAGCTGCCCAGCCTGCGTAGAAGAGACCGAGACCCACGATCACACACATGCCCTGAATGATCCAGAATCTGACCACGACCAGCACTTCTGTCCAGCCTTTGAGCTCGAAGTGGTGCTGCAGGGGCGCCATCCGGAAGACCCGCTTCCCGGTGAGCCGGAAGGAGCCGACCTGGATCACCACGGACATGGTGATCAGGACGAAGAGGCCGCCGAGGAGCGCGAGCAGCAGCTCCGTACGGGAGCAGATCGCCAGGCCCGCGAGTGCGCCGCCGAGGGCCAGCGAACCGGTGTCGCCCATGAAGATCTTGGCGGGTGAGGTGTTCCACCACAGGAAGCCGAAGCAGGCGCCCATCAGACCGGAGGCGACGACGGCGAGGTCGAGCGGATCCCGGAGCTCGAAGCACGCCCCGGGGTTGGTCAGGGTCTGGGCGTTGGCGCAGGACTCCTGGTGCTGCCACACGCCGATGAAGGTGTACGCGCCGAAGACCATCACGGAGGCGCCGGTGGCGAGACCGTCGAGGCCGTCGGTGAGGTTCACCCCGTTCGACATCGCAAGGATCATGAACAGCGCCCAGATCGTGAAGACCACCGGGCCGAGGTACCAGCCGAAGTCCTGGGTGAAGGACAGCCTGTCGGAGGCCGGGGTCTGGCCGCGCGCGTCGGCGAAGTTGAGCGACAGGATCGCGAAGGCGGTGCCGACGATGAGCTGGCCGGCCATCTTCGCCTTGGCGCGCAGGCCCAGGCTCCGCTGCTTGACGATCTTGATGTAGTCGTCGAGGAAGCCGACCAGTCCCATCCCCGCCATCAGGAACAGCACCAGCACACCGGAGAAGGTCGGGTCCGAGCTGGTGATGACCTTCGTCAGAACGTACGCGATCAGCGTGGCGAGGATGAAGGCGATACCACCCATGGTCGGGGTGCCGCGCTTGCTGTGGTGGTCCCGCGGGCCGTCGTCGCGGATGTACTGCCCGTATCCCTTGCGCGCCAGCAGGCGGATCAGCAGCGGGGTGCCGACCAGGGTCAGGAAGAGCCCGATGACTCCGGAGAAGAGGATCTGCCTCATCGACCGGCGACCTCACCCTCGCCCGCGCCGTCCTGCAGCGCCTGCGCGACCCGCTCCAGGCCCACGGCCCTGGATGCCTTCACCAGCACGACGTCGCCCGGGCGCAGCTCGCTGCGCAATAGGTCGATCGCCGCCTCCGCGTCGGACACGTGCACCGACTCCTCACCCCACGAACCCTCGTTCTTGGCGCCCATGTCCAGCCAGGCCGCCTCCCGGCCACCGACCGCCACGAGCTTGCTGACGTTGAGCCGGACGGCGAGCCGTCCGACGGCGTCGTGCTCGGCGAGCGACTCGTCGCCGAGCTCGGCCATCAGGCCGAGGACCGCCCACGTACGACCCCCTTGTGCCCGCGTGGCTCGTCCCATCGCGACCAGTGCGCGCAGCGCGGCTCGCATGGAGTCGGGGTTCGCGTTGTAGGCGTCGTTGACGACCGTCACGCCGTCCGAGCGCTCGGTGACCTCCATCCGCCAGCGGGAGAGCTGACCCGCCTCGGAGAGCGCCTGGGCGATCTCGTGGGTGGGCATGCCCAACTCATGAGCGACGGCGGCCGCGGCGAGCGCGTTCGACACGTGGTGCTCACCGTACAGGCGCATGGTCACCGCGCTGCACCCGGAGGGCGTTCGAAGCGTGAAAGACGGCTGTCCGGCTTCGGTGAGATGAACGTCCTCGGCGCGGATGTCGGCGTCCTCGGCCTCGCCGAAGAGGACGGTGCGGGCCTTCGTACGGCCGGCCATGGCGCGTACGAGCGGGTCGTCGGCGTTGAGCACGGCCACGCCGCCCTCGTCCGCGGCGGGCAGCACCTCGGCCAACTCCCCCTTGGTCTCGGCGATCTGCTCGCGGCCGCCGAACTCGCCGATGTGCGCGGTGCCGACGTTGAGCACGACGCCGATCCGGGGCGGGGTGAGCCCGGCGAGGTAGCGGATGTGGCCGAGGCCGCGGGCGCCCATCTCCAGGACGAGGTGCCGGGTGCCGGCGTCGGCGCGCAGCGCGGTGAGCGGGAGGCCGATCTCGTTGTTCAGGGAGCCGGGCGGCCAGACGGTGGGCCCGATCCGCTCCAGCAGCTGGGCGATGAGGTCCTTGGTGCTGGTCTTGCCGGACGAGCCGGTGAGGGCGACGACGGTGCTGCCGAGGCGCTCCACGACGGCCCGGGCGAGGGCGCCGAGGGCGGCTTCGACATCGTCCACCACGATGGCGGGAACGCCGACGGGGCGGGCGGCCAGTACCGCTGCCGCACCCGCCTCGACGGCGCGCCGGGCGAAGTCATGGCCATCGACCCGCTCTCCGCGGAACGCGGCGAAGAGGCTGCCGGGCCGTACCTCGCGGGAGTCGATCACGACGGGTCCGGTGACCCGGAGGGCGGGGTCCGGTATGTCGTGCGGCTGCCCCGAGACGATGTCGGCGATCTCGGCGAGGGAGAGGGCGATCACCGGTCACCCCCGGCGGGGCGGCAGAGGTGCCTGGTGGAGGCGTATGCGCGCATGGCGGTCCGTCATTCCTGGTCGTTCCGGCGGTTCGCGGCCGGCGGGTGCTCTTCGCTGGTCTCCGGGTCCCCACTGGACTGATCAGCGGCTGACTCAGCGGCTCCGGCGCGATGGGCGCGTCGGCGTTCGATGGCCTCGCGCAACACCTGGCGGTCGTCGAAGGGTCGTACCACCCCGGCGATGTCCTGTCCCTGTTCATGGCCTTTGCCCGCAATGAGGACGGTATCGCCGGGCTCGGCGCGGGCGACGGCCGCGGCGATCGCGGCGGCCCGGTCCTCCTCGATGAGCACGGTGCCGCGCTCGTGCGTGGGCACCTCGGCGGCGCCGGCGAGCATCGCGGCGAGGATCGCGAGCGGGTCCTCGGAGCGGGGATTGTCGGAGGTCAGCACGGCGGTGTCGGTGAGGCGGGCGAGCGCGGCGCCCATCGGGCCGCGCTTGTGCGGGTCGCGGTCGCCACCGCAGCCGAGGACGGCGTGCAGCCTGCCCTCGGTGACCTTGCGCAAGGCGCGCAGCACGGACTCGACGGCGTCGGGCTTGTGGGCGTAGTCGACGACGGCGAGGTACGGCTGGCCCGCGTCCACCCGCTCCAGGCGGCCGGGCACGCCCGGGACGGCGGCGACGCCGTCGGCGGCGGTCTGCGGGTCGATCCCGGCGACGACCAGGGCGGTGATGGCGGCGAGGGCGTTGGCGACGTTGAACGGGCCGGGCAGCGGAGCCGCGGCGCGTACGGTCTCGCCGGCCGGGCCGACGGCGGTGAAGGTCGAGCCGAGCGGGCCGACCTCGACGTCCGCGGCACACCAGTCGGCGTCGGGGTGTCCCTCGGCGGAGAAGGTGGTGACGGGGACCTCGGACTCCTGGGCCAGGCGCTTGCCGTACTCGTCGTCGAGGTTGACGACCCCGGCGCGGCAGCGCAGCGAGGTGAACAGCTGCGACTTGGCCGCGAAGTAGTCCTCCATGTCCGGGTGGAAATCGAGGTGCTCGGGGCTGAGGTTGTTGAACACGGCGACGTCGAAGACCGTGCCGTCGACCCGGCCGAGGACCAGGGCGTGGCTGGAGACCTCCATGGCGACCGAGCGGACGCCGCGCTCACGCATCACCGCGAAGAGGGCCTGGAGGTCGGTGGCCTCTGGAGTGGTCCGCTCGCTCTTGATCCGTTCGTCGCCGATCCGCGACTCGACGGTGCCGATGAGGCCGGTGAGCGCCCTGGTTCTCCCCCGGGGCTCAGCGCCGCCGGGGCCCGGCTCCTCCGGCCCGGTGCCCTCCTCGACGGATGCCGCGCGCCGTTCCTCCGCTGCCCTGAGTCCTCCCTCGATGAGGTAGGCGGTGGTGGTCTTGCCCGAGGTGCCGGTGATGCCGATCTGCAGCAGGTCGCGGCCCGGGTCGCCGTAGATCGCGGCGGCCAGGGCTCCCATCCGGCCGCGCGGGTCGTCCACGACGAGGACCGGCAGGCCGGTGGCGGCGGCCCGGTCGGCGCCGGCGGGGTCGGTCAGGATCGCTGTGGCGCCGAGGTCGGCGGCCTGGGCGGCGAAGTCGGCGCCGTGGAAGCGGGCACCGGGCAGCGCCGCGTAGACATCGCCGGGGCGTACGGCGCGCGAGTCGTGGGTGATGCCGGTGACCGCGGCGTCCGCGGCCGCTTCCGGGGTCTTGATGCCGAGCTGATCCGCCAGCGCCGACAGGGGTGTCGGATGGACCCGGTCCGGTCGGGGCGCTCCCGGGTAGGTCACGGAGACATCCTGCGGGGTGCTTGGGGACTGATCAGCATGGGGCACGGCCGTGAGCGTACCCGGCTCACCGGGCACGCCGCGAAACAAGGGGGGAGCGGCGTTCCGGTTGCCGGGGGCGGGGGTGGTGGTCGTCACGGGTTCGCCTCACTAGAAGGTGACCGGAAGCCGGGCGGGCTTCTCGCCGGTCGGGGGTACCTGGAGGGTCTTCAGAGCGAACTCCATCACCTTCTTGTGCACCGGGCCGCAGACCTGGCCTCCGAAGTAGCTGCCTCGGGTCGGGTTCTGCACCGCGCAGTAGACGGTGATCCGCGGCTGGTCGGCGGGCGCGAAGCCGGCGAAGGAGGCAGTGTAGCCCTGGTAGCGGCCGGTGTCCGGATCCACCCGGTTGGAGGTGCCGGTCTTCCCCGCGACCCGGTAGCCGGGGATGCGGGCCTTCGTGCCCGTCCCCTCCTCGTCGTCGACGACCGACTCCAGCATGGCGGTGAGCGTCTTCGCGGTCCGCTCGCTGATGACGCGGGTCCTGGAGGGGGCGGGAGCCGGGACGAAGTGGCCGTCTGGTCCGCGAGTGCCGCGGACCAGTGTCGGCTCGACGCGCTCGCCGCCCGCCGCGATGGTCGAGTAGACGGAGGCCGCCTGGACGGCGTTGAGGGACAGGCCCTGGCCGAACGGGATCGTGTACTGCTGGGAGGCGCTCCACTCCGCGGACGGTGCCAGGATGCCCCGGGTCTCTCCGGGGAAGCCGAGGCCGGTCCGCTCCCCGATGCCGAACTTCCGCAGATAGGAGTGGAGGATCCGGTTGGTCTCCTGCTTGGTCTTCCCCAGCTGCTCGACGGCGAGGATCGTGCCGATGTTGCTGGACTTGGCGAGTACGCCGTTGAGGGTCAGTTGCAGGGTGGGGTGGTCGGCGTCGTCGGCGAAGAGCCGATCGGCGCGGTGCAGCCGGTTGGGGACGACGACATGGGTGCCGGGGGTTGCCACACCCTCCTCCAGTACGGCGGCCATGGACATCACCTTGCTGGTGCTGCCCGGCTCGTACGCGTCCTGGAGCGCGGCGTTGCCGAGCGTGGTGTCCGCCGCCGACGAGAGATCGCCCGGATCGAAGCCGGGGGCGTTGGCCATGGCCAGGATCTCGCCGGTTCGGGTGTCTTGCACGATGACGTAGCCGCGGTCGGCCGCGGACTCCTGCACCTGCTCGCTGATCGCCTTCTGGGCTGCCCACTGGATGTCGCGGTCGAGGGTGAGCTCGACGTCGGAGCCGGGCACCGCGGGATGCTCCTGCGTGCCGATGGTGGGCACCTGACGGCCGCCGGACTGGGCGTACGTGATCTTGCCGTCCTTGCCGGCGAGCCGCTTGTCGAGCTGGGCTTCGAGGCCTCCGCCGCCCTTGCCCGCGGCGTTGACGAAGCCGAGCACACCGGCGGCGAGGTCCTTGTTCGGGTAGACCCGTTTGCTGTGCGGCTCCTGGAAGACGCCGGCGAGGACGTTGGCGCCCCTGTCCTTCTCCGCCTTCTTGGCGAAGGCCCGCTTCAGATCGTTGATCTGGTTCCAGACCTGCGGGGACTGCTGGCGGGCCAGCTGCACGTAGCGGGTGTCCCGGCGGGAGAGCTTGTCGGCGAGCTCCGTCTCGCCCTTGCCCAGGATGGGCGCGAGAAGGGCGGCGGCCTGGCGGGGAGCGTCGGGCGTCTCGGTCTGCTGAGGGGTGAAGAGGAACGGGTCGGCGGTGATGTCGTACGCGTCCACGGTGGTGGCGAGGGCGATGCCGGACCGGTCGTTGATCGCGCCCCGCTCGGCCGCGAGCGTGTGGGTCACGTACCGGTGGAGGTCCCCCTTGGCCGCGTACGCGCTCGCGTCCACGGCCTGCACCTGAAGAAGCCGGACGACGAAGGCGATCAGCACCAGGGTGAGGCCGAGGCTGACGAGCCGGAGGCGCGGGCGGTGGGCGGCGAGGCGGATCTGGCCGGCGGCGCTGGGCGGGCGTCTGGGGCGCACCCCACCAGCTGCGCGCGAGCGCTGCGCGCCCGCGCGGGCCGTGGCAGGTCGAGGCACGCGCCCGTGGGGCGGCGGCTCCTGAGGCGGGGTCATGCGGCGGCCTCCGGGGAGGTGGGGCGGAGCGGCTCTGCGCGACGGCAGGGGCTATGCGGCGAGGGCCTCACGGCACCGACCCCGGCGATACGGGCGTCCCCCCGCGGACCGTACCGTGCGGGTCGAGGAACCTGGGGCTTCCGCCGGGCACCATCCCGAGCTCCCGAGCCCGCTGCTCCAGCGCGTCCGGTGCGGAGTACGCGTCGACTTCCTGCTGCAGCGTCTGCTGCTGGTCGGTCAGCTCGGTGGTCTGCTTCTTCAGCCTGCTCAGCTTGAACGACCCTTGGTTCAGCGCGGAGTTGAGCAGCAGCAGCGCGATGAGCCCACTGCCGAGAAGCAGCACGATCAGCAGCACGAAGGGGGTCCGCGCGGCTGTGGCCGACCGGGCCGGCACCAGCCGGGCCAGCCGGGCGGCCCTGCCGCGGACGGCCCGCCTCATGTGGCGTCCTCCCGGATGCGCTGCGCGCCGCGCAACCGGGCCGGGGCGGCGCGCCGGTTCTCGGCGATCTCTTCGTCCGTGGGCAACTCGGCGCCGCGGGTGAGCAGCTTCAACCGTGGCTGGTAGCGCTCCGGGACGACGGGCAGCCCGGGCGGCGCGGTGCTCGTCGCCCCTTCCGCGAAGATGTGCTTGACGAGCCGGTCCTCCAGCGAGTGGTAGGAGAGGACGACGATCCGCCCGCCGACGGCGAGCGCGGCGACGGCGGCGGGCACCGCCCGCTCCAGGACCGCCAGCTCCCCGTTGACTTCGATGCGCAGCGCCTGGAAGGTCCGTTTGGCGGGGTTGCCACCGGTGCGCTTGGCGGCCTGCGGGAGCGCCTCGCGGATCAGCTGGACCAGGCGGGCACTGGTGCTGAACGGTTCCTTCGCGCGCTCGCGGACGATCGCCTCCACGATCTTCTTGGCGAACTTCTCCTCGCCGTAAGTGCGCAGGATGCGCACGAGTTCACCAGGCGGGTACGTGTTGAGGACCTCGGCCGCGCTGACGCCGGTCGTCTGGTCCATCCGCATGTCCAGCGGGGCGTCCTGGGCGTACGCGAAACCGCGCTCGACCTCGTCCAGCTGCATCGACGAGACGCCGAGATCGAAGAGGACGCCCTGGACGCGCGGGACGCCCAGGCGCCCCAGGACGTCGGGCAGCTCGTCGTAGACGGCCTGGACCAGGGTCGCTCGATCGCCGTAGGGCGCCAGTCGCTCGGCCGCGTGCTTCAGCGCCATGGGGTCGCGGTCGAGTCCGATGAGGCGGGCGGCGGGGAAGGTGTTCAGGAGGGCTTCGCTGTGTCCGCCGAGGCCGAGCGTGCAGTCGACGACCACCGCACCGGGCTGGGCGAGAGCGGGGGCCAACAGGTCCAGGCACCGCTGGAGCATCACCGGGACGTGTCGCCCTTGCATCGGCGCCCTCTCAGGTCCGGCGCGCCGGACGCACGTACCACCTGGTCCCCGCCCGCTCTGAAGGGGAAGTGGCCTGCTGGCGCCGGGGAAGAGGCGTCAGCCGGCCGGGGAGCGGGAGGAGGCCGAAGCCGTACGTACGCGCCGCGCACGCGGGGGGATTCGGTTCCGAGGGGAGCATCACGCCTCCCACTTCGCGTCACTTTAGTCCACTAGTCCCCCTGGTCAATCAACCGGCCCTGCGCGCCGCGCATCCGCGTTCCACCCCCCGGGTTCGGCAGGTCGCCACCCGTGTGGGCTACCTCACATTCGGGTGCGTTGACCACCTTTGCCCGACCTCACAACCACGCCTGACCTGTGGTAACCGATTACGGTCGAATCATGTCGACATCTGCGCCCCTTCCCGCGGACCGGACCGCTCGCTCGGGCGGTACGGTCATCGACCGCCTCGTCGAGGCCAACCGGAAGTACGCCGCCGACTTCACCGACCCGGGCATGGATGCCCATCCCGTCCTCCAGGTGGCCGTGGTCGCCTGCATGGACGCCCGGCTCGACCTGCACGCCGCGCTCGGCCTGGAGCTCGGCGACTGCCACACCATCCGCAACGCGGGCGGAGTGGTCACCGACGACACCATACGGTCCCTCACCATCAGCCAGCGGGCGCTGGGCACCCGCAGCATCGTCCTCATCCACCACACCGGCTGTGGTCTGGAGACCCTGACCGAGGAATTCCGGCACGAACTGGAGATGGAGGTGGGTCAGCGCCCGGCGTGGGCGGTGGAGGCCTTCCGGGACGTCGAGCAGGACGTCCGTCAGTCGATGCAGCGCGTGCGCACCTCCCCGTTCCTGGTGCACACCGACGACGTCCGCGGCTTTGTGTTCGACGTCACCACAGGGCTGCTCCACGAGGTCGACCCTGCGTACTGACCGCCGCAAAGCCCACCAGTTCTGACATAACAACCCCGGTTATCCACAGCCGAGTGACGCGAAGCCGAATCGGCAGCAAGAATGCGTGGTGTGGCATCGCCCCCGGCTTCCGCAGGGGGCGGTGCACATGCATCGGGGTGGGCCGGGTCCGTCGAGCGGGCCTCGGCCCGGGGAACGGGCCGAGGAGGGCCGGGTGACGACCTATGACGATCGAGCGAGCCTCACGGATCTGACCACCACAGCGGAGCGGATCCGCAGGTCGGTGGAGAACGTGATCGAGGGCAAGCCGCAGGTCGTACGGCTCTCGCTGACCGTCCTTCTCGCGGAGGGGCATCTGCTCATCGAGGATGTGCCGGGCGTGGGCAAGACGATGCTCGCCAAGGCACTGGCGCGGTCGATCGATTGTTCGGTGCGGCGCATCCAGTTCACTCCCGACCTCCTGCCGTCGGACATCACCGGAGTGAGCGTCTTCGACCAGCAGCGGCGGGACTTCGAGTTCAAGCCCGGCGCGATCTTCTCGCAGATCGTGATCGGGGACGAGATCAACCGCGCCTCGCCCAAGACCCAGTCGGCGCTGCTGGAGTCACTGGAGGAGCGGCAGGTCACCGTGGACGGGCAGACCTACGAGCTGCCGAGCCCCTTCATGGTGGTGGCCACGCAGAACCCGGTGGAGATGGAAGGCACGTACCCACTCCCCGAAGCCCAGCGGGACCGCTTCATGGCCCGGGTGTCGATCGGCTATCCGAGCGCCGAGGCCGAGTTGGAGATGCTGGACGTGCACGGCGGGGTCTCCCCGCTGGACGACCTGCAACCGGTGGCGCACGCCCATGAGATCGTCAAGCTCGTCGAGGCGGTGCGGACCGTCCATGTCTCCGAGTCGGTGCGACGGTACGCGGTGGACCTGGTGGGGGCCACCCGCGACCACCCGGATCTGCGCTTGGGCGCATCGCCGCGCGCCACGCTGCACCTGGTGCGGGCGGCGAAGGCGGCGGCGGCGCTCGGCGGCCGCGACTACGCCCTGCCCGACGATCTGCAGGAGCTGGCCGTGGCGGTGCTGGCGCACCGGCTGCTGCCCACCGCCCAGGCCCAGTTGAACCGGCGCACGGCCGAGCAGGTCGTCGGCGAGATCCTGCAGCACACGCCGGTGCCCGCCCCGGAGTACCGCGGTGCGCCGCAGCGACCGGTTCCGCCGTCGTTCGGCCCGCAGCGGCCCGGCGCGCGGAGGCTGTGATGTCGTCCCCGGCAGCGGCGTCGACAGCGGACGAGGAGGACGACGGCCGCGGTTTCCGGGCCGCGCTCAGCGGGCTGACGACCCGTGGCCGGTCCTTCCTCGCCGCCGGCGTCGCGGCGGCGATCTGCGCGTACGTCCTGGGGCAGGCCGATCTTCTCCGGGTGGGTCTGCTGCTGGCCTCACTTCCGCTGGTGTGCGTGGCCACGCTGCTGCGCACCCGGTACCGGGTGGCGGGCGGCCGTCGGCTCTCTCCCGCGCGGGTGCCCGCCGCCTCGGAGTCGCGCGTCCACCTCAGAGTGGACAACGTCTCCCGGCTGCCCACCGGACTGCTGATGCTGCAGGATCGGGTGCCGTACGTGCTGGGGCCGCGGCCGCGATTCGTCCTGGACCGGGTGGAGCCCGGCGGGCGCCGCGAGGTGTCCTACCGGGTGCGCTCCGACCTGCGCGGTCGCTATCTGCTGGGGCCGCTGCAGCTGCGACTGACCGACCCGTTCAGGATGTGCGAGCTGACCAGGTCGTTCAGCGCGCACGACACGCTGACCGTGGTGCCGCGCACCGAGCCGCTGCCCGCGATCGGACTCTCGGGCGAGACGTCGGGGTACGGCGACGGCCGCCAGCGCTCGCTGGCGCTGGCCGGCGAGGACGATGTGATCCCGCGCGGCTACCGGCACGGCGACGATCTGCGCCGGGTCCACTGGCGGTCCACGGCGCGGTACGGAGAGCTGATGGTGCGCCGTGAGGAGCAGCCGCAGCGGGCCGGCTGCACCGTACTGCTCGACACCCGGCGATGCGCCCACCAGGGCTCCGGTCCGGACTCGGCCTTCGAATGGGCGGTGTCGGCAACGGCCTCGGTGTCGGCGCACTTGCTGGAGCGGGGCTTCTCGGTACGGCTGCTGACCGACACCGGCAGCTCCATACCCGGCCCCGACGGGGGAGGCGGCTTCGCCGGGGACTCTACGGACACGGCCGGACTGCTGCTGGACAGCCTCGCGGTGGTGGACCACTCCGGCGAGGCGAGCCTGTCCCGGGCGTACGACGTGCTGCGCGGTGGACGAGAGGGGCTGCTGGTCGCCTTCCTCGGCAGCCTGGACGAGGAGCAGACGGCGCTGGTGGCCCGGATGCGGCAGCGCAGCGGAGCCGGGCTGGCGTTTCTGTTGGACAGTGTGGCCTGGTCCCGTGAGAACCGGGGCGCCGAGCCGGGAGCCTTCGAGGAGCAGGTGCGCTTGCTGCGGGAGTCGGGCTGGACGGTGCTGCCGGTGGTGCCGGGCGACTCGCTGGCCGCCCTGTGGCGGCAGGCCGACCGACATCGCAGGAAGACGGGGGCTCCGGCGGGAGGCCTGGCGGGCGGCGGGCTATGAGCGGACGCGGACGGATCACGGTCTGCGCGGCGCTGGCCACGCTGATGACGGCAGGTTCGCTGCTGCCGCTGGTCGATCCTGCCGGGTGGATCCTGCAGGCGGCGCTGCTGCTGGCGATCGTGTCCGGGGCCGGCGCGGTGACCCGCAGAATTCCGCTGGCCAGGCCTTTGACGGTGACGGTGCAGACGCTGGTGGCGCTGCTGCTGCTGACGCTGCTCTTCGCCCGGGAGCAGGCGATGGGCGGCGTGCTGCCGGGGCCGGATGTGGTCCGCGAGTTCGGCCGGCTGCTGGCCGAGGGCGGCATGGACGTGGGCCGGTACGCGATTCCGGCACCGGTGACCGATGGCATACGGCTGCTGCTGGTCGGCGGGGTGCTGGTGATCGGCCTGACCGTGGACGCACTCGCGGTCACCTATCGCAGCGCCGCACCGGCCGGGCTGCCCCTGCTGGCGCTGTACTCCGTCGCAGCAGGGCTGTCCCAGGGCGGGGCGCGCTGGCTGTGGTTCCTCCTTGCGGCCGGCGGCTATCTGCTGCTGCTCCTCGCCGAGGGGCGGGACCGGCTGTCGCAGTGGGGGCGGGTCTTCGCGGGCTCGCCTCGCGGTCCCAGCAGGCTGGGGGCGGGGCTGGAGCCGGGTATCGGAGGCCCGGCGACGGCGCCGGTGCGGTCCGGGCGGCGCATCGGCGCGATGGCCCTGGGCATCGCGCTGCTCGTACCCGCCGTGCTGCCGTCGCTGAGCGGTGGGCTGCTCTACGCGCGAGGTCAGGGCACGGGTACGGGACCGGGAAGCGGCACGATCTCCGCGGTGAATCCCCTGGTGTCCCTGCAGAACAGCCTCAACCAGCCGGAGAACCGAGAGGTGCTCACCTACCGGACGACGGCGGAGAGCACTCAGGACCTGTATCTGCGGATCGTCGCGCTCGACCGGTTCGACGGCGCCTCCTGGAAGCCCTCGGAGCGGAGGGTCACCGATGTCCCGGCGACGCTCCCAACCCCCGTGGGGCTGGGCACGCGCGTACGGACGACGGCGATCGAGACCACCATCGCGGCGGCCGACTGGTATCGCCAGAACTGGCTGCCGCTGCCCTACCCGGCCACCCGGGTGGGGATCCAGGGGCGATGGCGGTTCGAGCCCGAGGGCCGCACGCTGGTCGGGGATCGCGGCCAGACGACGCGGGGGGCGCAGTATCGGGTGTCGAGCCTGCTGATGCAGCCCACCGCCGCGCAGCTGGCCACCGCTCCGCCACCGCCGACGGAGCTGCTGCGGGAGTACACGCAGGTCCCGGACTCCCTGCCCGATGTGGTCGGCCGGACGGCGCGCGAGGTGACCTCGGGGGCCTCCAACGCGTACGAGGAGGCGGCCAAGCTCGAGGACTGGTTCTCCTCCGAGGGAGGGTTCAGCTATGACACCAATGTGGAGACGGGCAGCGGGACGCAGGCCATCACCCGCTTTCTGAAAGCGAAGGAGGGCTTCTGCGTTCACTTCTCCTTCTCAATGGCCGCGATGGCGAGGACCTTGGGCATCCCGGCCCGAGTGGCGGTGGGCTTCACGCCCGGTTCCGCGCGGGCGGACGGTTTGATGTCGGTCGGTCTGAAGGATGCGCACGCCTGGCCGGAGCTCTACTTCGAAGGCGTGGGGTGGACCCGGTTCGAGCCCACCCCGGATCGTGGCACCCCTCCTGCGTACACGTTGGAGGAGACACCGTCCGGGGGCGGCATCGACCCGGTGGCGCCACGGCCCACTGACTCGGCGGCACCCTCGGCTCAGCCGTCGGCATCGGAGAGTTGCGGCCCCGAGCTGAAGAAGCTGGGTGAGTGCGGTACTGCGGCCCAGCAGGGGGGCGGCGAGCCGACGGACCGTGGACTGCCCTGGGGCAGCATCCTTGTCAGGACGGCGCTGGTGCTGCTGATCCTGGTGCTGCCGTTGTTGCCGTTGCTGGGGCGTTCGGGGGTCCGTCGGCGGCGGTTGGCGGGCGCGAGCAGGAGCGCGGAGATCTCGCCCGGCGGAACTCCGGCCGGTTCCGCAGAGCCCCTCGACGGCGAGCCTCCGGCGCCCGGTGACCAGCCGGACCGCACCCTGTCGGAAGGCGAGGCGGCCGACCGGATTCTGGCCGCGTGGCGCGAGCTCATCGACTCCTCGTGGGACTACGGGATCCTGCCCGACGACTCCCAGACGCCGCGCCAGGCCGCGGCCCGGATCGTCACCGTCGGTCGGCTGGACGATGCGGGGGCCGCGTCGGTGCACCGGGTCGCGGACGCGGTGGAACAGGTGCTGTACGCGCCGCGGCCGCGTCCCACAGCGGGGCTGGCGGCCGACGTACGGCGGGTCAGGGCGGGTCTGCGCGCCCAGGCCGGTCCTGGGGCTCAGCTGCGGGCCAGCTTGGCGCCGCGTTCCGCGGTGCGGGTGGTGTGGGCGTGCTCCCGATGGTGGTCGGGGGTGACCGCCCGGTGGAATGTGGAGCGCTGGCTGGCAGCGCTCTCCCGGTTCAGGCCCGGGCGACAGGAGAGCTGAGGGCGCGGAGCCGGGCAGCAACAGGCATGCGTGTGGGCGGCCACTCTCGGGTGGCCGCCCACACGCATGCCTGTTGCTGCCCGGTTGACGTGCTGCTGCCGCAGGCCGCACCACCTACGGCAGGTCAGTGACCCTGTTCGTCGCGGCGGCGCTGCCACCGCTGCTCGATGCGATCCATCATCGACCGACGCTGCCTGGGATGGTGGCGGCGCGGGTGACCTCCTTGGGCGGCCCCGTCCGTCTGCTGCTCACCCGGCTTGGGCGCCTTGCGCCATCCGGTGACCGCGAGCACTGCGCACCCCAGCATGACGAGGAAGCCCACCACGCTGATCCAGATCTCCTGTGCGACCATTCCGGCCATGAGGAGCGCGATACCCACCAGGAAGCCCGCGACCGCCTGGTAGACCCGTCGCCGGGTGTACGTGCGCAGCCCGCTTCCCTCAAGCGCTGTCGCGAACTTGGGATCTTCGGCGTACAGCGCTCGCTCCATCTGCTCGAGCATTCGCTGCTCGTGCTCCGAGAGCGGCACGGAGTCCTCCTACTCGTCGGTCGCGGGGGGCGACCGGGGTGCGACCCTTTCAGGATAGGCAGGGATTCGCCCCCGTGAAACCCGCCCCTCTGCGCCAATTCGCCATTCCGGACCGGCGCGGTGGAACAGGCTCTGGAACACTCATTCCCGAGCCTCCCGTCCGTCACGCCGGACCGTGTCCCCCGATCATACGGGCCTATGCGCCTGATCGGGTGGCCTGTGGCGTACTGCATGCACGCCCATCAGGGCCAGGTCCCGCACGTCACCGGCGGCGGCTGGAACACCGGCGCTCCGGCTCCGACCAGGCCCCTCCACGGTGGCGGCCGGAGGGATTCCGGTTCAGCCGGCCTCCCGCTCGGCGAGCACATGCAACGACGCGGCCACGGACTGGAAGGCCGGGTGCTCGGCCGCAGCCGCCTCGAGCTTGAGCAGGGCCTCCACCGCGCCGGGTTCGGTGTCGACCAGCCCACCCGGCACGAGGTCGGAGAAGATGCGAACACCGTGCACCGCACTGACCTCCAGGCCCGTCGCCGTGACCAGTCGGCTCAGCTGGTCGGCGGTGAACCGGCGAGGCACCGGGTCGCCCTCGCCCCACCGGCCGTCCGGGTCCGAGAGCGCCTGCCGTGCTTCCGTGAAGTGCCCGGCGAGCGCCCGGGCCAGGACGGCTCCCCCCAGTCCCGCCGCGAGCAGACTCAGCGTCCCGGACGGGCGGAGGGCGTCTACGGCGTTCCGCACGCCCTCGGCAGGGTCGTCCACGTACTCCAGCACGCCGTGGCAGAGCACCACGTCGTAACCTCCGCGCTCGACGACGTCGAACAGGCCATGGGCGTCACCCTGCACCCCGCGCACCCGATCGGCGACACCGTCCTCTGCGGCCCTGCGCTCCAGCGCGAACAGCGCGTTGGGGCTGGGGTCGACCACGGTCACCCGATGGCCGAGCCGGGCTGTCGGAACGGCGAACTTGCCCGTCCCGCCACCGGTGTCGAGCACATCGAGGGCCTCCCGGCCCGCCGCCTTCACCCGGCGGTTCAGGGCCTCCTGGAGCACATCCCAGACCACGGCGGTACGGAGGGCGGCACGGGGACGCATGGGGTCGGACACAGCGGGTGGCTCCTCGGCGCGGGACCGCCGCGGGCGGCGGGAAACGAACTGGTGCAGGCAGTTCCCACCCTATTGCCTCCGGAGGTCATCCGGCGTCGGACCGGGCCTCCGCCGAAGGTTGCGGCAGGGAGGGTTGCAGCATCAGCAGCCGCTCGACGATCCGCAGGAACAGCCCCGCGTCCCGGATCAGATCATCTGCGTCCCGGCGGCTCGCCGCGTTCCGTATCCCCGCCTCGGCACGGGCCCGGCGGCTCGCGCCGGATGCGAACAGCACGCTCCACTCGGCGAGTTCGGGTGCGACTTCGGGCAACACCTCCCAAGCGCTGCGGATCCGTCCCCTACGGCTTCGCCGTGGGGAGGCCCCTTGCCCGCGAGGCGGCACCGTCTCGGGCCGGCCACGGACGGCCAGGACGGCCGCGGCGGTGCGCAGCGCGGCGAGGTGTGCGGTGGCGTAGCGCTCGTTCGGAGTCTCCAACTCCGCTGCCTCGTCGAGCCCTTGACGGGCCTGAGCCAGCAGACCGAGGGCCTCGGGCGGCGCCGCGGCCCGGCGCACGACGGGGTGCACGTCCTGGGCCGGGCCGGCCGACGAAGGATCGGGACGGTTGCTGCGGCGTCGGTGCCCTGCGCTGAGAGAACGCGCAGCACTTGCATCAGGGGTGACGGTGTGACGACGGGCGGGCCTGGCAGCCATGACGAACCTCCTGTCCTCGCGGACGGCTCGATGCCGTATGACCACATCGTGGGGCACACCACTGACAATCGGCTCTGACCTGCGCTTTCCCACGATTTTCGGCTCCCCGAGCCAGGCAGTCTCCCCGAGCCGGGCGGCCTTGCGTGAGCCCGGCTTGAGCCGCGGGCCCACGATGGGCCATACTTTTGAACTGACCAGTCAGTGCAAAACCGGGGAGAGGAAGGGTCTCGTGGACAGCACCCCGCACGGGGCAGCGGTCAGGGCCGTGAACTTCGGGGTCCGAGGCCCTCGGGGCTGGGCGTTCCGGGGCATCGACATCGATGCGGAACCCGGCGCGCTCATCGCTATCGAGGGCCTGTCGGGCTCGGGCCGCACCTGTCTGCTGCTCGCACTCACCGGGCGTATGCGCGCAGCAGCGGGCCATGCGGAGATCGCCGGACTGGGGCTGCGCAAGAAGATGGCCGCTGTCCGCCGGATCACGGCCCTCGGCCCGGTCCAGGCCGTCGCCGAGCTGGATCCCGCGCTGACCGTCGGCGAGCACCTGCGCGAACGGGCGCTGCTGCAGCGCCGGTTCAACGGATCGCTGCGCGCCCTGCTGCGGCCGCGGCACGAACGCACGGCGGACGGCCGGCGCCGGATCGGCTGCGCACTCACCACCGCCGGACTGCAGGTGGAGTCCCTCCCCAAGGGTCCGCGTACGGCAGTGCGGGATCTGGGACGGCTCGAGTCGCTCCGGCTGTCGGTGGCGCTGGCACTCGTGGGGCGGCCACGGCTGCTTGCCGTCGACGACACCGATCTGGGGCTCGCGGCCCAAGAACGCAACCAGGCCTGGGCGATGCTCCGGAGCGTGGCGGAGGGCGGAACGACCGTCGTTGCGGTGTGCAGCGAGGCGCCGGATGGGGCGGTGGTGGTCTCGACTGCGCCTCGCGACCAGGACGACCGGGTCGGCCAGGTCGGCCAGGACGGCCAGGACGCCGAGAACGACGAAAGCGACGAGAACGAACAGGGGGCGGCGGATGCGCTCGCCGAGACTGGCCGCGCTTGAACTGAAGCGGTTCGGCAGGGGGAGGCTCCCACGGGCGGCACTCGCAGCCCTCCTGCTCCTGCCGCTGCTCTACGGTGCGCTCTACCTCTGGTCCTTCTGGGACCCGTACGGCCGGCTGGAGAAGATCCCGGTCGCCCTCGTCAACTCCGACCGGGGCGCCACCGTGAAGGGCGAGAAGGTCGCCGCCGGCGATGACATCGCCAGCGGCCTGAAGGACAGCAAGACCTTCGACTGGCACGAGGTGAGCCCCGCCGAAGCCCGCAGCGGCCTCGAGGAGGGCAGGTACTACCTCTCGCTCACCGTGCCGGACGACTTCAGCAGGCGCATCGCCTCCAGCTCCGGTGACAGCCCGGAGACCGGTGCCCTCCAGGTGCACACCAACGACGCCAACAACTACATCGTCGGCGAGATCTCCCGAACCGTGTTCTCCGAGGTGCGGTCCGCGGCGTCGTCGAAGACGTCCCGCGGCTTCCTCGACAAGATCTTCGTCTCCTTCTCCGACATCCACGGAGCGACGGAGAAGGCGGCCAAGGGAGCCGACGACCTGGGCGGAGGCATCGGCGAAGCCAGAAAGGGCGCGGGCGACCTCGCGGACGGCCTGACCGACGCCAAGGACGGCAGCGGGGATCTCCACGACGGCGTCACGAAGCTGCACACCGGAGCCCGCAAGCTCCGAGACGGCTCACAGCGCGTCGCCGACGGCACCCAGGCGCTCGCCGACCGGGCCAACCACATGGCTGACAAAGCCGGTCCGTTTCTGAAGGACCACGGCAAGGAGATCGGCGACAGCGCTCGGCTCGTCGCTCAGGCCAGCACACGGCTCAAGAACGACCTCGGCGACCTGCCCACCGACGCCGCGAACGCGGCCAGGGACACCCGTCTCGCCTCCGACAAGCTGGCCGCGCACTACGCCCGCCGCTGCGCGGGGAAGGTCGAGGTCGAGGTCGTCCTCGACTGCCCGGACCTGAAGAAGGCCGTGGACGCGGCCGATTCCGCGGCGGACGCGGCCGAGAGCTTCAACGAGCTCGTCCAAGACCACAAGAACCTCGACGAACTCGCATCCCACCTCGACGAGGTGCGCCGGATGGCGCTCGACCTGGCCGCGCGCGCCCCCACCCTGGGCAGCGACCTCGAATCCGCCGTGGCGCGGATCAACGCCCTGAACAAGGGAGCCCAGGCGGTCGCCAAGAGCGCGCGGACCCTGCACACAGGCCTGGGCGACGCCCAGCAGGGCGCGTTGGACCTCGACAGCGGCATCGGCCGCCTTTCGACCGGAGCGAACACCCTCAACGGCGGCATGTTCAAGCTCGTTGACGGCTCCAGCAGGCTGGCCGGCGGGCTGCACGACGGCGCCGAGAAGATCCCGGACTACGGCAAGAAGGAGCGGGACACCCGCACCGAGGTGATGGCCGACCCGGTGCGGCTCGCCGCGCAGTCCCTGCACAAGGCGCCCAACTACGGCACCGGCTTCGCGCCGTACTTCATCCCGCTGTCCCTCTGGGTGGGCGCGATGGTCTGCTACATGCTCATCCAGCCGCTCAACCGCCGTGCGCTCGCCGCCGGCGCCTCCTCCTGGCGCGTCGCGCTGGCCGGATGGCTGCCGGTCGCCGCACTCGGGGTGCTGCAGACGGCGGCGCTGATCTCCGTACTGCACTGGGCCCTGGGCCTGCAGATGGCGCGGGCGGCCGGGACGGTGGGCTTCCTCGTGCTGACCACCGCCTGCTTCGCGGCCGTCGTGCAATGGCTGGGCGCCCGGTTCGGACCCGCGGGCCGGATCCTGGTGCTGGCGTTGCTGATGCTCCAGTTGACCTCGGCGGGCGGCACGTATCCGGTGCAGACCAGTCCGGGCTTCTTCAACGCCGTTCACCCGTTCCTGCCGATGACCTACGTGGTGGAGGGCCTGCGCCGGCTCATCACGGGCGGCGGTCTGGAACCGGTGTGGCAGGGCTGCGCGGTGCTGACGGCGTACACCGTGGGCGCCCTAGCGCTCACCGCGTGGTCGGCCCGCCGCAAGCAGGTCTGGACACTCGACCGGCTGCATCCGGAGCTCAGCCTGTGACCGGGACCCGCCTGAAGGCAGGCAGAATCGTCCGTATGGACAGCAGCAGCACCCGCCGCAGAGCCACCCGCGCCAAGCTCTACGAGGCGGCCGTCACCCTCATCGCCGAAAAGGGCTTCTCGTCCACCACGGTCGACGAGATCGCCGAGCGGGCCGGGGTGGCGAAGGGCACGGTCTATTACAACTTCGCGAGCAAGACGGAGCTCTTCGAGGAGCTGCTGCGGCACGGCGTCGGGCTGCTCACCGCCTCGCTCCAGCAGGCCGCCGACGACACCATCGAGCGCGGCGGCAGCCGGGTGGACGCACTCGACGCGATGATCCGCGCGGGGCTCGTCTTCATCGACCGCTATCCGGCGTTCACCCAGCTCTACGTGGCGGAGCTGTGGCGGACCAACCGCGCCTGGCAGTCCACGCTGATGGTGGTGCGGCAACAGGCGGTTGCGGTGGTGGAGAAGGTGCTGCACGAAGCCGTGGAGCGCGGGGAGCTCAACGACGAGATCGATGTGCCGCTGACCGCCGCCGCGCTCGTCGGCATGGTGCTGGTGGCGGCGCTCGACTGGCAGGCGTTCCAGCCGGAGCGGTCACTCGACGATGTGCACGCGGCGCTGTCCCGGCTCCTTCAGGGCAGGGTCAGCGGTGGGTGACGCCGCGCGGACAGGGACCTGACGAAGCGGACCAGGGCCTGACGAAAAAGGTGCGCTGTCCCGGCACGGCTCGATCCCCCCGAGCCGCGTCAGGACAGCGCTTCCCCCGCATTCCCCCGTATCCCCGTTCCCCGTGCACCCCCGGAGTGGTACTCCCCCGTACCCCGGTGGTGCTCCCCCGTCCCGGACGGGGTGCCGCGCCGTACCGCCGCCCCGTGTCGGCGGTGTCGGCGCTGCGTCCCCCTCCGTGGCCTCCACTCTTCCGTCTGGGCAGGCCTGCGCCCATCCGCGCGGCTACTCATCTCGGCGGCTAGGTACGCATACTCAGACCTCCGTTCCCGACCCCACGCGCGCGTGGCGGGCGACTGCCGATCTAAGGTCTCGTCCATGGCACGGATTGCGGTGATCGGCGCCGGGATGGGCGCGCTGGCGGCTGCTGCCCGGCTGGCGGTGGCAGGCCATCGGGTGGCGGTGTACGAGCGCACCGAGACGTACGGCGGTGGGGTGCGGCGCTTCGAGCGGGACGGCTTCGGCTTCGACACCGGCCCCGGCCTCCTGCATCTGCCCGCCGTCTACCGGGACTTGTTCGTCAAGACCGGCCGGGAGCCACTGGAGCGGTGCGTCGAGCTCTCCCAGGTGGACCCGGCGAGCCGGCACGTCTTCCCGGACGGCACGGAGCTCGCGCTGCCGAACGCGTCGCGGGCGGGGGTCGTGGCCGCGCTGGACGCCGCGCTCGGTGCGGGCGCGGGCGAGCGGTGGAGCGATCTGATCAGCCGAGCGGGGGACGCGTGGCACGCGACCCGCAGACCGCTGCTGGAGGAACCGCTGCGGCAGGGCTCGGTACCCGAACGCGACCCCTACCCGGCCGTGGGCCGCAGGCGCCGACCGTTCCTGCGCCCCCCACGGGCGGGCACCCTCGCCGAGACGGCCCGGCGCGAGCTGAGCGACCCCCGGCTGACCGCCCTCCTGGAGAGTCACGCCCTGGCGTACGGCCTCGATCCGCGCGAGGTTCCCGCCGCCGCCACCGTCCTGCCCTACATGGAGCAGACGTTCGGCACCTGGTACATGGCAGGCGGGATGCGGGCCCTCGCCGACGCGCTGTTCGAGCGCTGCCGCGCCCGTGGAGTGGAGTTCCACTTCGGCGCGGAAGTGGCCGAGGTGGCTTTCGACGACAAGCGGGCCCTCGGGATCGAGCTGGTCGACGGCGCCCGGGTCGAGGCGGACACCGTGGTGTCGGGCATCGACGCGCGGCGGCTGTACAGCGAGCTCTGGTCACCGTCCAAGGCCGGGGCGGACTGGCCGGACGAGGGGCTGCTGGGATACGGCCGGTTCGCCGTCCTGCTGGCCCTGCGCGGGGCACGCCCGGCGGACGCGCCGCACCGGACGGTGATCCACGCAGCCGATCGGGCAGCCGAGCTCGCTGCTCTCGACGGGCGGTCGGGCGCTGCGTGCGTACGGCCGACGGTGACCGTGCTGCGCCCCGACGACGTGGCGCTGCGCCCGGATGACGGGCACGAGTCGGTGGTCCTCTCGGTGACCGTGCCGCGCCACCGCGCGGCCGACGGGGCCCGCCGGTCGGCCGGTGACGGCCACCGCGACTGGGAGCCGGATCGCGACGGCGCGCTCGACTGGACGGCCGACGGCCTGGCGGACCACTACGCCGACCAGGTCCTCGCCGCCGTCGATGCGGCGGGGCTGGACCTCGCGGAGCGGATGCTGTGGCGCGAGGTGCGGACGCCCGCCGACCTCGAGCGCGAGACGGGTGCTCCGGGCGGTTCCGTGCCCGGGCCGGCGCTGGCCGGTGACCGGGGGAGGTTTCTGCGCGCCGACAACCGCGCTCCCTTGGAGGGGCTGTATCTGACAGGCGGCTCGGCCCATCCCGGCGGGGGTCTCGCGCACACCGGGATGTCGGGCGCGCTGGTCGCCGGGCTGATCACCGAAGGGCCCGACTGGCGCGGCTCGCAGTGACCACCGACCGCGGGATGACCACCGCCCGCGGGGCCAGGAGGACCCGGCCCCGTAACCGGCCGGTCAGTAGCGGTACTGTTCGCCGTAGCCGGTGTTGTAGCCCTGCTGGTACGGATACGGCTGCTCGTCCCCGGTGGGCTGATAGCCGGCCTGCTGTTCGCCGTCACGCTGCTGCGGCACCCAGACGCCACCGGCCGGAGTGTCGCCGTACGGCTGCCCCGCGACCCCGTACGGGTCGGCCACGTACTGGCCGTTGGTGTAGTCGTACTGCTGCTGGTCGTAGGTCTGCGCGTACTGGTCGTACTGCTGCCCGCCACCGGTGCCGATGTACGGGTCGGAGTACGCGGCGTACTGCCCGTCCCCGTAGCTGTACTGGGTCGCGTAGGCGTTCTGGTCCACAAGCGGATCCTGACCGTAGTCGCCGTAGGTCGCGAAGTTCTGCTGGTCCGCTCCGTACGCGCTCTGCTGGTCCGATCCGTATGCCGAGTCGCTGTAGACCCCGTACTGCCCGGTGTCGTCCGGCATCGGCTGCGGTTGATAGACCTCCTGCCCGGATGGGCTGTACTGCCCGTCCGGGTCTCCCGCGGACATGGCCTCCAGGTCGGAGACCTCCAATGTCGGCTCGGACGACTCCAACAGCTCGTCGTCCTCGTCGCGCCAGCGGTTCACACCGGGGAAACTACGGACCGCCCAGCCCCGGGTGAAGCCTCGCCGGAAGGAGAGCGTCACGAAGGTCTGCCCGATGGCGAACGCGCTCGCGCCCACCCCGATGACCACCACCGACGGCATCAGTACGCCCAGGACCACGCCCAGGAAGCCGACGAAGGCCAGCAGTCGCCAGCGCAATCGCGCCTTGTACTGCAGCAGGACCTCGCCCAGCAGCCACAGGGCGACGATGCCGAATGCGATGTAGAGGACCGTCCAGCCCATGTACGCCCCTCTTCCGCCGGTTGTCGGCAAATCCGTCAGGACTGCTGATGCAGTCCCAGATTCTCGTAGATTTCCAGAGTCGCCGTGGAGTGGTTCAGGGTAATGAAGTGCAACCCGGGAATGTTCTCGGACATCAGACGCGCGCACAGCTCCGTTGCGTACTCGATCCCAATGGAGCGTACAGCGCCCGGGTCATCCTTGACCCGCAAGATGCGTTCTGCCAGCTCAGGCGGGAACGCGGCGTTGCTGAGCTGGGCGAACCGCTCGATCTGCCGGACGTTCGTGACGGGCATGATCTCCGGGATGATCGGAGTGGTGCAGCCGGCTGCCGCTACCCGGTCGCGCAGCCGCAGGTAGTCGTCCGCGTAGAAGAACATCTGCGTAATGGCGAAATCCGCACCCGCCCGACATTTGTCGACGAAGTGATGAATGTCCGTTTCCCAGTCCATCGAGCGCGGGTGCATCTCGGGAAAGGCGGCGACGCCCACACAGAAATCGCCCGACTCCTTGATCAGGCGGACGAGGTCGGCGGCGTACTGCACCCCCTCGGGATGCGGCACCCACTCGCCCATCGGATCCCCGGGCGGATCGCCGCGCAGCGCCAGCATGTTGCGGATGCCCGCGTCGGCGTAGCGGCCGATGATGTTGCGCAGCTCCGAGAGCGAGTGGTTGACGGCGGTGAGGTGGGCGACCGGAGTGAGGGTGGTGTCGGTCGCGATCCGCTCGGTGGCCCGCACGGTCCCGTCGCGGGAGGAGCCGCCGGCACCGTAGGTCACGGAGACGAAGGTCGGAGCGACCGCCTCGATCCGGCGAATGGCGTTCCAGAGCGTCCGCTCGCCCTTCTCGGTCTTCGGGGCGGCGAACTCGAACGAATAGGACCGCTTGCCCGAGGCAAGCAAGTCACGGACCGTACGCGCTCGATCCGTCCTGGTGGATGCAGTGCCGAGGGCCATGTGGGCAGGTTAACCAGCCACCCGGCGGAGCCCCAACCAAACCGTACGATATGCCCGGTAGGCCCGGGTCTTGTCCACCACTCGGACAACGCGCCCGGTCACGCGCTGCGCTCGCGCACCCGCTTCGCGAGGTCCGCCGCCGCCTCGCCCGGGTCGTCGGCCTCCGTGATCGCTCGCACCACCACGACGCGCCGGGCTCCCGCATCCAGCACCTCGTCGAGGTTGGACGCGTCGATTCCGCCGATCGCGAACCAGGGCCGTACGGGCTCCAGAGAGGCGGCGTACCGCACCAGCGGCAGTCCGGGGGCGGGACGGCCCGGCTTGGAGGGAGTGGGCCAGCAGGGGCCGGTGCAGAAGTAGTCGACGCCGGGCTCGGCGACCGCCGCGGCCACCTCCGCCTCGGCGTGCGTGGACCGTCCGATCACCACCGAGCCGCCGAGCAGAGCCCGCGCGGCCGGCACCGGCAGATCGCCCTGTCCCAGGTGCAGCACGTCGGCACCGGCCGCATGAGCGACATCGGCCCGGTCGTTCACCGCGAGCAGCTTGCCGTGGCGTCGGCAGGCGTCCGCGAACACCGCCAGGTGCTCCAGCTCCTCGCCCGCCTCCATGCCCTTGTCCCGGAGCTGCACGATGTCGACGCCGGAGCCGAGCACGGCGTCCAGGAACTCCACCAGGTCGCCCTGGCGCTTGCGCGCGTCGGTGCACAGGTAGAGCAGGGCGCCGGCGAGCTGCTCGCGCACCGTGGCGGCATATCCGGCGTCGGCACGTGCGGTGGCGGTGGCCATGAGTGGGTCCCCCCAAGGCTCGGCGGCGTACGGACCGGAGGGCACCCCGGCCCGTACGCCCTACGGTTTCAGTGGGTCAGACGGCGAGCGCCTGGGCGCGGCGCTTCACTTCCGTGCCGCGATTCTCGCGCAGCGCCTGCGCGGGGGTGCCGGGCAGGCTCGGATCCGGAGTGAAGAGCCACTCCAGCATCTCCTCGTCGGTGAAGCCGTCGTCCTTCAGGAGCGTGAGGGTCCCGGACAGGCCCTTGACCACCTTGCCGTCGCCGATGAAGGCCGCCGGCACCTGCAGCACTCGGTTCTCGCCCCGGCGCACCGCGATCAGCTGGCCTTCCTTGACCAGCTGCCGGACGCGGGTCACCTCCACACCGAGCCGCTCAGCGACGTCGGGGAGGGTGAGCCAGGCGGGAACGAGGGCATCGGTCTTCGTGTCAATCTCGGTCACGGACTCTAGCCTGCCATCCCGCACTGACAGCCGGTAGCGGAGCGCGGCCGGGCGGCCCACCGACCCGCCCTTCGGCGGCTACCGCAGCACCGCCGCCTTCAAGGGCACGGACGGGTCGGCAGCGCGCTCCGGGTCGATCCGCGCCCCGTGTTCGATGAGCTTGCGCCCCTGCGCCAGATCCCTCGGCCGGCCGACCGCGAGCAGGGCGATCAGCGCTCCTTCCCGCAGCCAGCACACCGACCATGACGCCCCGGCCGGATCGCCGCGCCACACGGTGGCGTCCGCCGCGGCGTGGTGCCCGGCGTACTGCACGAACCGGCCGAACTGCTCGGACCAGAAGTAGGGCACCGGGTCGTAGATCACGCCCTCGGCCTCTCCCCCGACGATGTTGGCGGCGACCGTGCGCGGTCCCTGCAGGGCGTTGTCCCAGTGATGGATGAGCAGCCGCTCGCGGTACCGGCCGGACGGGAAGGACGCGCAGTCGCCGACCGCGTACACGTCCGGCACCGAGGTGCGCAGCCGTTCGTCGACGCTCACGGAGCCGTCCGGGGACAGTTCCACGCCCGAGCCCTCCAGCCAGCCGGTCGAGGGCCTGGCGCCGATGCCCACGAGGACGGCGTCCGCGGTCAGCCGGGTCCCGTCCGCCAGCAGCACCGCGCCCTGCTCGACCTCGGCCACCCGCGCGCCGGTGATCAGCCGGGCGCCGCTGTCGGCGTACCACGCCGCCATGTGCTCGGCGACCTCCGCGGGCAGCGCCCCGGCGAGGGGGCGGTCGGCCGCCTCGACGACCGTGACCGGGCAGCCGGCCTCGCGCGCCGCCGTCGCGAACTCGGCGCCGATCCAGCCCGCGCCGATCACCACGACCTCCTGCCGCTGCGTGAGCACGGGGCGCAGCCGCTCGGCGTCGTCGACCGTGCGCAGCACATGCACGCCCGGTACGCCCTCGCTGCCGGGGAGCGTGATCGGCTCGGCGCCGGTGGCCAGCACGAGCCGGTCGTACGGCACCGGCCCGGCCGCCGTCTCCACGACGCGGTCGGCGGGGCGGAGCGCGGTGACATGGCGGCCGAGCAGCAGCTCGATGCCCAGGGCGGAGAAATCGACGTCCAGGGTGGAGCCGTCGGCCTTACCGAGCAGCACGGCCTTGGACAGCGGCGGGCGGTCGTAAGGCTGGTGCGGCTCGGCGCCCAGCAGCGTGATGGCGCCCTTCCAGCCCTGCTCCCGCAGGGCGACCGCGGTCTGCACCCCGGCCATACCCGCGCCCACGATCACGATGCGCTGCGCTGTCTGCTGCCTGTCCTCGCTCACACGATCACTCTAGGACGGCCGTACTGCCTGCCGCGTGGGGGCACCTCCCATGCCGAAGGCCATGGGAGCGCCGGTCGAGATCTCTGATGCGGCATCAAGTTCAGCGGAGCCGGTGGGACGCGACAAACAGGATCAGGGGATGATCTGCTCGACGGCGCTGGTGCCGCTGCCCTCCTGCGACTCCCACTCCCAGCGCTCCTCGAGCCGGATCCGGCCGTCGGGCAGCGGCACGACCGTACTCGCGCAGTGCCCCGAGGACGTGCCGCCGTCCTGCTTCAGCTGGACGTAACGGAAGTCCAGCCGATCGCCGTCCCGGGTGCCGACGAGGTACCCCCGGACGATGTCGCCGCCCACGTACTCGGCCCAGATCCGGCCGTCCGCCTCGTGGTAGTGGAAGCGAGTCCGGGTGCCCACTTGACCGGGCGCCTGGTCGGACACGGGGGCGAATATGAGACCGTCCAGGGACCGGACCATGGACTGCTCCCTTACTGCGCATTGGGGCCAGGCATTAAGGTGGCGAGCCTAGAGCACTCGCGGGAGCCCGGACGCACCGGGCTGAGAGGGAGGCTGGCCGGCCTCCGACCGTACGAACCTGATCCGGGTCATGCCGGCGAAGGGAGGGGCTGGATGCCCATGCACGTGCCCGACGGCAGCAGTTCATGCGGTCCGCGCACGCCGTACGACGTCCTCGTCATCGGGGGCGGCGTCATCGGCCTGGTGACAGCCTGGCGGGCCGCACAGCGCGGGCTGCGCATCGCCGTCGCCGACCCGTCACCGGGCGGGGGCGCCGCACAGGTCGCCGCCGGAATGCTGGCGGCCGTCACCGAGCTCCACTACGGCGAGGAGACGCTGCTGGGCCTCAACCTCGCCTCGGCAGAGCGCTATCCGGAGTTCACGGCCGAGCTGGAGGAGGCGAGCGGCCAGGACACCGGCTACCGCGCCTGCGGCACCATCGCCGTCGCACTGGACTCCGACGACCGCGCCCATCTGCGGGAGCTCCATACGTTCCAGCTGCGCACCGGCCTCGACTCGCAGTGGCTGACAGGGCGCGAATGCCGGAGCCTCGAGCCCATGCTCGCGCCTGGCGTGCGCGGGGGCGTGCTGGTGGCCGGCGACCACCAGACCGACCCCCGCAGGCTGGCCGCGGCACTGGTCACGGCCTGCCAGCGGGCCGGGGTGGTCCTGCACCGCTCCTCGGTCCGACGGCTCTCGGTCGTCCAGGGCCGAGCCACGGGAGCGGTCCTCGAGGACGGCACCGAGCTGGCCGCCGAGCAGGTCGTGCTCGCGGCGGGCAGCCGCAGCGGGCGGCTGGCCGGGGTCCCGGACGAGGTGCTGCCCCCGGTGCGCCCGGTCAAAGGCCAGCTGCTGCGGCTGCGCATCCCCGGACCGTACGCGCCGTTCCTCTCCCGGACCGTCCGGGCCGTCGTACGCGGCGGGCACCTGTATCTCGTGCCCCGCGAGAACGGGGAGTTGGTGGTCGGCGCGACCAGCGAGGAGCTGGGCTGGGACACCACCGTCACCGCGGGTGGTGTCTACGAACTCCTCCGTGACGCCCATGAGTTGGTACCGGGCATCACCGAACTCCCGCTCGTCGAGACCGGCGCCGGACTGCGCCCCGGCTCCCCCGACAACGCGCCGCTGCTGGGCCCGACCGCGCTGCCGGGTCTGCACCTCGCGACCGGCCACTACCGCAACGGGGTGCTGCTCACACCGATCACGGGCGAGGCGATGGCCGAGGTCCTCACCACCGGTGAACTCCCCGACGTGGCCCGGCCCTTCTCCCCCCGACGCTTCGCCCCCGCACTCCAGGAGCGCTCCGCATGACCGTGTCCGTGCTGACCGTGTCCCTGAACGGCGAGCCCCGCGACGTGCCCGACGGCACCACCCTCGACCGACTCGTCGCGACCCTGACCACGGCCTCCTCCGGCGTCGCCGCCGCCGTCAACGAGGCGGTCATCCCGCGCGGCGAGTGGCCCACCACGCGACTCGGCGACGGCGACCGCGTCGAGGTCCTGACCGCGGTTCAGGGAGGCTGAGTCCCGTGGCCGACGATCTCTTCCACCTCGGCGACGCCACGTTCGGCTCCCGGCTGATCATGGGTACGGGCGGCGCCCCAAGCCTCGAGGTGCTCGAGCGCGCGCTCGTGGCCTCCGGCACCGAGCTGACCACGGTGGCCATGCGCCGCCTCGACCCGACCGTGCAGGGTTCCGTGCTGTCCGTGCTCGACAAGCTCGGGATCCGGGTCCTGCCGAACACGGCCGGGTGCTTCACCGCGGGCGAGGCCGTGCTCACCGCCCGGCTCGCCCGGGAGGCCCTGGGCACCTCCTGGATCAAGCTGGAGGTCGTGGCGGACGAGCGCACCCTGCTGCCCGACCCCGTCGAGCTGCTGGACGCCGCCGAGACCCTGGTCGACGACGGCTTCACCGTCCTCCCGTACACCAACGACGACCCGGTGCTCGCCCGAAAGCTGGAGGACGTGGGCTGCGCCGCGATCATGCCGCTCGGCTCCCCCATCGGCTCCGGCCTCGGCATCCGCAACCCGCACAACTTCCAGCTGATCACCGAGCACGCGCGCGTGCCCGTGATCCTCGACGCCGGTGCGGGCACCGCCTCGGACGTAGCCCTGGCCATGGAGCTGGGCTGCGCGGCCGTGATGCTCGCCTCTGCCGTGACCCGCGCCCAGGAGCCGGTGCTCATGGCGGAGGCGATGCGGCACGCCGTCGAGGCCGGGCGGCTGGCCCACCGGGCGGGCCGCATCCCGCGCCGCCACTTCGCCGAGGCCTCCTCCCCGGCCGAGGGCCTGGCCGTACTCGACCCGGAGCGCCCCGCATTCCGGTAGTGGCCCGCCTCCCGGCGGCGACCCACATCCCGGCGGCGGGAGGAGCGCGGACCGAGCGGATAGCGTGGAGAGCGGAGGTGGTCCTCATGGTCCGCGACCGCACGGTCCCCGACCTCATCGACCGCGAGGTCTACGTCCCGGCGCCCACCGACCGCGTCTGGCGAGTGCTGACCGTCGCCGAGCACATCCGCGTCTGGTACGCCTTCGGGGGCGCCGAGGTGGATCTGCGGCCCGGCGGGGCGCTGCGCTTCCGCTGGGACGAGCGCGGCGAGTTCCACGGCCGGGTGGAGCTGGTCGAGCCGCCGTCCAGGCTCAGCTTCCGGATGGCCGCGAAGCCGGACGCCCAGCCCGGTGCCGACGACTCCACCCTGGTCGACTTCCGGCTGTCCCCGGAGGGCGAGGGCACGCGGGTCACGGTCGAGGAATCGGGCATTGCCGGGCTCGACGCCTCGGACGAGGAGAAGGACCGACACGCCGAGTACGCGCGCATGGCCTGGACCGCGGCGCTCGAGGAGCTCTGCGCCATCGCAGCCGCGACCCACGCAGATCCGCCGCCTCCGGGTGCCGCCTCGCACGTATGACGCCGATCCGTTCCCGTCCGTTCGCCGTGGACGGCGGGAACGCTTGCGTCACGGCGCCGGGTCGATCGCGCGGCAGCGTTCGCCGTCACCGTTCGGCTGCAGTCACGTTCCGCATCTGAGCGGGTGTCCTGGGGTGTCGCTGACGGCTCGTAGACTGCGTGATCGTGGATACGACCCTCCAGGACCCTTCCCCTGGCTTCAGTGGAGGAGACCCGATCGTCGGGCATCTGCTCGACGGCCGCTACCGAGTCGACGCGCGGATCGCCGTCGGTGGCATGGCCACGGTCTACCGGGCCGTGGACACCCGCCTCGACCGGGTGCTCGCCCTCAAGGTGATGCACCCCGGCCTCGCCTCCGACCGAGCGTTCGTCGAGCGCTTCATCCACGAGGCCAAGTCCGTCGCCCGGCTCGCCCACCCCAATGTCGTGGGCGTGTACGACCAGGGGATGGACGGGACGTACGTGTATCTGGCCATGGAGTACGTCGCGGGGTGCACCCTGCGGGACGTCCTGCGCGAGCGCGGCGCCCTGCAGCCGCGCGCCGCCCTGGACGTGCTGGAGCCGGTCCTCGCGGCCCTCGGCGCCGCGCACCGCGCCGGTCTTGTGCACCGCGACATGAAGCCGGAGAACGTCCTGATCGGGGACGACGGCCGGGTCAAGGTCGCCGACTTCGGTCTCGTCAGGGCCGTGGACACCCACACCTCCGCCTCCACCGGCTCGCTGCTCGGCACGGTCTCGTATCTCGCGCCCGAGCAGATCGAGCACGGCACCTCCGACACACGCGCGGACGTCTATGCCTGCGGTGTGGTGCTGTACGAGATGCTGACCGGCGCCAAGCCGCACGACGGCGGTACCCCGGCCCAGGTGCTGTACCAGCACCTCCACGAGGACGTCGCGCCGCCCTCTCTTGCCGTGCCGGGCCTGGCGCCCGAGCTGGACGGGCTGGTGGCCGCCGCCACCGCGCGGAACATGGAGCTGCGCCCCACCGACGCCGTCGCACTGCTGGCCGCGGCCCGCGACGCGCGGTCCGTACTCACCGACGAGCAGCTCGACGCCGTTCCGCCGCAGGCCGTGGCGCAGGAGCGGCTGGGGTCGGAGGACCGTACGAGCGTCCTCCCCCGGCTGGTAGCGAGCCCGACGGCCGACGACGGGCTGAACCGGACCAGCAGGCTCGAGATGCTTCCCTCGGCGCCGCCCGCGGCGCCGAGGGCGCACCGGAACCCGGGTGGCCCCCGGCGCGGGATCCCTGCGCTGATCACGGCTGTTCTGCTGGTGCTCGGCCTGGGCGTGGGCGTCTGGTACATCAACTCCGGCCAGTTCACCACCGTGCCCGCCGTCGGCGGACTGCCGCAGGTCGAGGCGGAGCGCAAGCTGCGCGGTGCCGGTCTGGACGTGGCCGTCAAGGAGGTGTTCCACGAGGTCGTGGACCGCGGGAAAGTCATCGAGACGAAGCCGGGGCCGGGCGGCCGGATCCGCGACACCGGCACGGTCACCCTCACCGTCTCCAAGGGCCCCGAGCGCGTGAAAGTCCCCGACGTGGAGGGCGTCCCGCTGGCGAAGGCCAAGGATGAGCTGAAGCAGCTCGGACTGGTCCCGGGGACGGTCCGGCGGGAGTTCAACGGCGACGTGGCGCAGGGCTCGGTCATCACGACCGTGCCGGGACCCGGCACACAGCGCAGGCCGGAGTCAGCGGTCGCGATCATCGTCAGCAAGGGCGAGCCCATCGAGGTGACGGACGTGATCGGCGACCCGGTGGGCGAGGCGGCGCAGGAGCTGCGCGAGGCCGGGCTGAAGGTCCGCGTGGCCCCCGCGCGGGTCTTCTCCGAGGAGGAGAAGGGCACCGTCGCCCGGCAGTCCCCCGCCGAAAGCTCATCCTTGGCCAAGGGTGACACGGTCACGCTGACCGTCTCCAAGGGCCCGCAGATGGTCGAGGTGCCGGAGGTCGAGGGCGAGTCGGAGGACGACGCCAGGCGCGAACTGGAGAAGGCGGGCTTCGAGGTGCAGGTGACCCGGTTCTTCTTCGGTGACGAGGTCTTCGACCAGTCGGTGGAGGGCGGCCAGAAGGCGCCCAAGGGCAGCACGGTCACGATCCGCGTGCGCTGAGATCCATGGGGCCCGTACGGGCCGTACGCCCCCATGGGACCCTGACTGGTGTGAGCAGCGCACCGGTTTCCTCCCGTAACCCTGTCGGCAGCCATGTGCCGGTGGCCGGCGGCCTCGCCTCCGTCGGACTGTCCTACGCCCGGGACATCGGCGCCGAGGCCGTCCAGGTCTTCGTCGCCAACCCGCGCGGCTGGGCCACACCACCGGGGAATCCGCGCCAGGACGAGGCGTTCCGCGCAGCCTGCGCCGACGAGTCGGTCCCGGCGTACGTCCACGCCCCGTATCTGATCAACTTCGGCTCCCACACCGAGGCGACGGCGGACCTGTCGGTTCAGTCGCTACGGCACTCGCTGCGCCGCGGCCGGGCCATCGGCGCCCTCGGCGTCGTGGTCCACACCGGCTCGGCGACCGGAGGGCGTACGCGGGAGGTGGCCCTCGCTCAGGTCCGGGAGCGCATGCTGCCGCTCCTGGAGGACCTGACCCACGACGACGACGATCCGTGGCTGCTGCTCGAGCCGACGGCCGGCCAGGGCACGTCACTGTGCTCACTCGTCGAGGATCTGGGACCGTACTTCGACGCGCTGGAGCGGCATCCGCGGCTCGGCGTCTGCCTGGACACCTGCCACGCCTTCGCCGCCGGACACGACATGGCGGCGCCGGGCGGGACGAAGGAGCTGCTCGACGAGCTGGTGGACACGGTCGGGGAGGGCCGTCTGAAGCTGATCCACGCGAACGACTCCAAGGACGTGGTGGGGGCTCACAAGGACCGGCACGAGAACATCGGCGCCGGTCACATCGGCACGGCCGCTTTCGGCGAACTGTTCGGCCACCCGGCGACCGAGGGAGTGCCGCTGGTGATCGAGACGCCTGGCCGCAAGGTGGGCCACACGACGGACGTGACGCGGCTGAAGGAGCTCCGCACCCCCTCCGTCGACCTGCCCTAGGTCCTGTCCGGTCGGTCAGGGCCTAGAGCTCCGGGCCGTCGCCCGGCTCCTCCTGGTAGGAGTACCGCTGCTCGTGCCACGGGTCGCCGATGTTGTGGTAGCCGCGTTCCTCCCAGAAGCCGCGGCGGTCGGCGGTCATGTACTCGACGCCGCGGACCCACTTCGGGCCCTTCCAGGCGTACAGGTGCGGTACGACCAGCCGTACCGGGAAGCCATGCTCGGCGGTGAGCAGCTCACCGTCCTTGTGGGTGGCGAAGATCGTCCGGTCCGCGGCGAAGTCGGAGATCCGGAGGTTGGAACTGAAGCCGTACTCGGCCCAGACCATCACATGGGTGACCTCGGGCGCCGGCGGCGCGATTTCCAGCACCGTACGGGCGGCCACCCCGCCCCATTCGGCCCCGAGCATGCTGAACTTCGTCACGCAGTGCAGGTCGGCGACCACCGTGGTGTACGGCAGGGCCGTGAACTCCTCGTGCGTCCAGCAGTGCTTGTCCCCGTCGGCGGTGGCGCCGAACACCCTGAACTCCCAGCGCTCGGGCTTGAACTTGGGAACCGGTCCGTAGTGCATGACCGGCCAGCCGCGCTGGAGCCGCTGCCCCGGAGGGAGCTCGACCTGCTCCGCTTCACGGCTTCCCGGCTGACCCATGCATCCATGGTGACAGACCGGGAAGGGTGCTCGTGACCAGGGGAATGCGGATTGGGGCAACTCGTACTAAGCCTGCACTTACTGGACCGCACTCGCGGGCGGTGCGAGGATGCGCGCATCCTGCCGTTCATGTCTGGAAGGAGCCGCTGCGATGCAGGGCGACCCCGAGGTCATCGAGTTTCTCAACGAGCAGCTGACCGCTGAGCTGACTGCGATCAACCAGTACTTCCTGCATTCCAAAATGCAGGAGAACTTCGGCTGGTGGAAGCTCGCGGAGCACACCCGGGCCGAGTCGTTCGACGAGATGCGGCACGCGGAGCTCCTGACCGACCGCATCCTCTTCCTGGAGGGGCTGCCCAACTACCAGCGGCTGTTCCACGTCCGGGTGGGCCAGACGGTCGGCGAGATGTTCCAGGCGGACCGGCAGGTCGAGGTGGAGGCCATCGACCGACTGCGGCGCGGGATCAACGTCATGCGGGCCAAGGACGACATCACTTCGGCCAACATCTTCGAGGGCATCCTCGCCGACGAGGAGCAGCACATCGACTACCTCGACACCCAGCTGGACCTTCTGGAGAAGCTCGGCGAGCCTCTTTACATCGCCCAGCTCGTCGAGCAGCGTGACGGGCCCTCGGTGAAGAGCAAGTAGGCCGACGGCTCCGGCTTCGCTCAGGCGGCCTCGGCGGTGAGCGCAGCGTCAGCGACGAGCGCGGTTGGGTCACCCTGGTCGACGAGCTCGCGCCGGGGGCACGCCCCACGGCCGAGCAGCATCTGGATCCTCCGGACGCACGATCCGCAGTCGGTGCCGGCCTTGCACGCGCCGGCTATCTGGCGGGGGGTGCAGGCACCGGAATCGGCGTGCTCGCGCACCTGCTTCTCCGTGATGCCGAAGCATGAGCAGACGTACACGCGATTCACCCCCGTCACTGGGATCCGACGGCCGACCTCACCATGATCGGTGAGGTTAACCTTACCTTACCCAGTCCGGCCGGGGCTCACAATGCCGGTGGGGCGCGGAATCCATGTGATCCGCGCCCCACCGGCCTGTCCACGGTGTGATCGCTACTGGTCCCGGTACATCTCCGCGACCAGGAAGGCCAGATCCAGGGACTGGCTGCGGTTGAGCCGGGGGTCGCAGGCCGTCTCGTAGCGCTGGTGCAGGTCGTCGACGAAGATCTCGTCACCGCCGCCCACGCACTCGGTCACATCGTCGCCGGTCAGTTCCACATGGATGCCGCCCGGGTGGGTGCCCAGGCCCTTGTGCACCTCGAAGAAGCCCTTGACCTCGTCGAGCACATCGTCGAAGCGCCGGGTCTTGTGGCCCGAGGCGGCCTCGAAGGTGTTCCCGTGCATCGGGTCGCACACCCACGCCACCCGCGCACCAGAGGCGGTGACCTTCTCCACCAGCTCCGGCAACCGGTCGCGGATCTTGTCCGCGCCCATCCGCGTGATGAAGGTCAGCCGACCCGGCTCCCGGTCCGGATCGAGCCGCTCAATCAACGTCAGCGCGTCCTCCG